>NZ_JAQISM010000007.1:0-247347 GCF_027919975.1 Psychrobacter sp. ANT_H3
AAACAAAGTGACGCTGGTTTTAAACGCTACACTGGCATTCATAAAGCCACCTTTTATGACATGCTTGAGGCCATGCAAGAGCATGAAGCATCTAAAACCAAATCAGGCAGACCAAGCTTGCTCAGTCTTAAGGAGCAGATACTACTAGCCCTGACTTATTGGCGTGAATACCGCACGCTTTATCATATCAGTATGGACTTTGGTATTCATGAGTCTTCTGCTAGTCGTATCATCCGTAAAGTAGAAGACACACTGATTGACTCTGGCAAGTTTGAATTGCCCAAAAAGCTGCCTAGTCGTGTCGATGAGGACATCAATTGGTCAGTCGTCATTGTCGATGCCACCGAAACCCCAATTGAGCGTCCAAAAAAAACCAAAGCGACTACTATAGCGGTAAGAAAAAACAACACACCTTGAAAGCGCAGGTTATCGTCCATTGGCAAACCGGTTTGATACTTGATGTGCAAACCTGTAAAGGGTCAATCCACGATTTTAAGCTCTATAAAGATACTTGTCCTGATTGGCTTCCTGACAATGCTAAATTACTAGCAGATAGTGGTTATTAAGGGTTAGCAAAGCTACATAAGCAAACCTTCACCCCTTTTAAAAAGCCACGTGGTGGTCAGTTACTGGAGATATGCAAACAGGCCAATCACTATCTGGCAAAGTTCCGTATTGTGGTTGAGCATAAAATAGGCTTAATCAAGTTGTTCAAAATCGTGGCTCATAAATATCGTAACCGTCGTCAGCGCTATGATCTTAGAATGAAGCTGTTTGCTGGTATCATTAATTTCGAGCTAAACCTATGACTTTTGCAAGAGGTCTAATCGATAACCAAAAATACTTAATTCTATTTTTTCAAACGCTTTTTTAATAAATGATCAAATATAAACGGACCAAATGGTAAAAACGAGCCAAGCACACCTGCAGGCATTGCCCATAGCGGCATTTTTATTTTACTCGTTGCAATCAACAGCATCAAAATATAGGCGATAAATAATCCCCCATGCGCCATACCGACATATTTCACTGCTTCAGGAATACCTAACATGTATTTTAGTGGCATGGCGATACCAAGCAATAATAAAAAAGACGTGCCTTCTAAGTAACCCATGATGGTCAGGTTTTTGAGGGCAGAGTTTTGCCCTTTTGTTAGGGTAGGCAAAGTAGATGGCTGAGCTTGCGACACGTTTTATTCCTTTTACAATCATCAATAAATCTTTAATTTCAATTCTAACCGCGCGGATGATGCTCGGCATGCAACTTCTGCAATCTCGCCGTCGCCACATGAGTATAAATCTGTGTGGTTGATAAATCACTGTGCCCCAGTAATAACTGCACGCTACGCAGGTCTGCGCCATGATTGAGTAAATGGGTGGCGAAAGCATGGCGTAGGGTATGCGGTGATAGCTCTTTATCTATGCTGGCAACTTTGGCGTATTTCTTTAATAGATACCAAAAGTTCTGCCGTGTCATATAGCCGCCTTGCGCGGTCAAAAACACCGCTTGGCAATTACCAGATTTCAAATGCGCAATCAAATCGCCACGAGCGTGCGTTAGATAATCTTCTAGCGCATCTGCTGCATATTCGCCGAGTGGCACTAAGCGGGTTTTATTGCCTTTACCGGTAATTTGTAGCCAACCAGCGTTTAGATTGACTTGCTCAAGCGACAGATTAATCAGCTCGCTGACGCGCAGACCACAAGCATAGAGCACCTCTAACATGGCTTTATCACGTAGACCGAGCGCCGTGCTGCTATCAGGTGCCGCCAATAGGTTATCGACATCTGCCTCGCTCAAATCCTTTGGCAGTGGACGACCTAATTTGGGGCTTTTGATACGCTCGCACGGATTGTCCTCACGCAAATTACTAGCAATCATCCAAAGGTAGAACTGGCGCAAGCTTGACAGCGTACGTGCTTGCGTGCGCGGCGTTTTGCCCTCGATGGTAAGGGTTGATAAACAGTGCAGCACGTCTTCAGGCTGCCATTTCGTCAGCGCGATAGGATTGGTCAGCTCGCAAGAACGTAAATCGCGCACATAAGCATTACGCGTCCGCGTTGCTAAACCGCGGGCGAGCATTGCTTGCCGAAACTCGGTGATGTAAGCTGGCTCGTCATCGACGGCTAGCGCTTTAGGTTGGCGCTGTTGGACGGCGCGGTCGCGGCTCATAATTTGATACTCAATGATTAATTATCAATTATTAAAGATTAGGCAGGTTCTAAGCACCATAATGAAGTAATCTCGCTACTCCTCGCTGCAAATAGTGGATCAGACTCATCTTGGCTGCGACTATGCTTAGGTTTGGTATTGAGGCGGTATTTTACTTTCAAACCACTATCAGCAAACCAGCCTAATAATTCCTCACGAGTGCGTAATTGTAAATGCTCAGCCAAATCCGACAGAATCAACCAGACTTCTCCTTGCTTAGCTAAATGAGATTTCGCGCCCTGCAAAACCCCACGCAGCATTTTGCTATTGGCATCATAAACGGCATACTCTAACGGCGAGCTTGGCTTAGCGGGTAGCCAAGGCGGATTACAGACAATTAAATTAGCGAGTGGCGCATCCGTTGAATATAAATCCACCTGTTGCAACTGTACATTAGCTAATTCTAATCGCGTAAAATTTTCGCTGGCGCAGGTTAAAGCTCGCGGATTTAAGTCGGTGGCAATTACTTGTTTGACACCGCGCTGCGCTAAGATAATAGCCAGCAAGCCAGTGCCCGTACCAATATCATAGGCGACATCATGAATTTTTGGCAATGGTGCATCGAGCAATAGCTGCACATACTCATGGCGGGTTGGCGCAAAAACGCCATAATGCGGGAAAATCGATAAACCTAAACTTTCAATTGGGACGCCTTTTTCGCGCCACTGAGCTGCGCCAAGCGCCCCTTGCAAATCACGAAACGACAGTACACATGACTCTTTCAGCTCGCCAAAAGCAGCTATACAAGCTGCACTGACATCAGGGGCGCGGCGTAATTGGCTGACATAATTGGCATCAAGTTCTAATAGCAAGCGGCTTAAGATACGCGCACGCTGCGCTTGGATTTGGCGCTGCTGATGAAATAAGTTGGGAATGTCTTTGGATAACTCTGAAGATTCAACTGCAGTTTTATTAGACCTAGCAGACTGATTCGCTGCTTTTTTTATTTTACGCTGCTCAGAGCGCTCATTGGTACGCTCGATACGTCGGTTGAGCGCTTGTAGCAATTGCTTGGCATTATGAAAGTCACCGCGCCACAGTAATGAAGTGCCTTCGCAAGCCAAACGGTAAGCCTCATCTGCGGTCGTTTTATCATCAATCAATACAATACGGGCAGGCGGCATATGATTGCTTTCCGACAACCAGCGGGCTTGATGTAAGGTTTCGTTTCCGTCTTTGTTTTCCTGCCACTGCACATACTGCTTTTGGGTTGCTAACACGCTATCTACCTTTAATTTGTGAATGATATGTTTCGTACAAAGCAAAGATATCTTGATGCTATTACTGCTGTTACTTTATTAATGTACTGACGTTCTTAGTGCTCTTAGGTTACTAATGCTCTAGGGTCAATCAAATACATTTAAGCATTCTTTTTCTTGACCAAATAACGATAAAGCGTGGCGCTGATAGGCGCGTTATTATCGTCAGCAACCGTGATTTCATCCGGATCGACATTTAAAGGTACATTTTCAGCAAGCGTTTCTTGCTGCACAAGCTCATGGCCCAAATGACGGCAAAAATTAGGAATATCGCGAGTGGTTGCAGGGTCAGTGGCGAGTATCTCAATCACCGCACCGGCTTCGGCTTTACGAATGATTCGATGCAGCATCATCACTGGCTCAGGGCAAATCAGCCCTTGAGTATCTAGATGATGTTGAATCGTGCTATCAGATATTGAAGTTGTCATAGTCGTCGTTTTAAATTATTAAAAGGTTAAGTTTTTTTGCTATCTATTGCTTAGCATTATTTTCTGTTCAGCTGTTTTACGCTTCTTCAGCGATTTCGGCTTCTTCTTCAGTTTCTAAAAAATTAAAAAAGCGCTTAAAGCTAACTTTGAATAAAAACGCCACCCCAAGCCAACAAGATAATCCTAACCAAGCAGTATCGGCAAATAATAGCCCGCCAAGTAATATAACCGTCGATACGCCAATACTCATAGCAATCATCGATGGCTGATTTAAGCGATAACGATAAATAACCAACGCATCGTAAATGGTAATGGGAATCGTGAGCGCCACCAAAGCGTAGGGCAAGTTATAGAAGAGTTGATAAAGCAGCTGATTGTCATGAAAGGCTTTGATACTGGCAATGGTGCCAAAGACCATAAAGGCGAGAATAGCGGCATAAATAAGATAAATCGCTATTTGGTTTGCTCGCTGAGCGCCTTTGATACGCGCAATCGCGAGCGGTGCAAAGCCACGTTGCGACTTGTTTTGCAAAGATTGGTCTGAGACAGTGGTCATATTAATCAGTCATTTATTCGTTTAGATGATATAGCAAAGAGGCGCGGTATATTAGCAATGGACTTACTGCTATCTTAATCCGCTTTAATCGCGTCGATGGCGATACTGCTACTGGGATCAGCAAAGTAAGTCGACATCAGGATACAGGCGGAGATATCATCAATCGGGTCGCGCTCGTTTTTAATCCAGCCATTTTCCCACGCAATTTCGCGTGCTGCGACTGAGGTCAGGCGCTCATCGCAAAGACTCACCACCACTGGCAGATGCTGCTCCATAACTCTATGGGCTAAGCGTCGGGCAAATTTGTGCGCCCGCTTGGACAGCATTGAGCTACTACCATCCATATTCAGTGGCAATCCGACCACCACTTTTGCCACGCCCCAAACCTTGATAATACCGAGCAGATTATCCCAATCAGGCTGACCGTTATTCATCGCCAAGATATCAAAGGCGCGCGCAGTTTCGGTAATGGTATTACCTAATGCCATGCCCATCTTTTTAACGCCATAATCAAGTGCCAAAATAAGATGCGGCTTAATCGCTGGTTCGACAGCTGTCGTATCTGTTATAAGCGTGCTATCTACCATAATCAGGGGTGTTTCCTATTTCTGTCTTCATTAAGCAAATGCTGCTAAGTATATAGCATTCAATATATAACACTAGGCATGACCAATATCGCTGCTTAGATAGTCAAAATTAACGCCAATCTTATCGGCAGCGATTTGCCAACGTTCTTCAAATGGCGTATCAAACAATAAGTTTAAATCAGCAGGGCAGACGAGCCAGTCGCCGTTATTGAGCTCTTGGTCGAGCTGTTTTTTACCCCAACTGGCATGACCTAAGCACAGCTGATAATGGCCAACACCTTGACCGGCGGCGATACGTTTTAGGATATCTTGACTGGTAGTGATACAGACGTTTTCTGATATTGCAAAAGACGATGCCCATTCTGGCTGACCCGTATGCAGGACAAAGCCGACTTCTGGGTACATAGGACCACCTTCTAGCGCCACATCTTCCATCACTTGCGGATTAGTGACTTCAATGTCTAAATCCTCTAACAGTTTGCCCACGCGTGACTGCTCTAATGGCCGATTGACCATCAGACCGAGCGCCCCGTGTTTATCGTGACGACAGATATAAATCAGCGCCTGCTCAAACCGTGGGTCTGACAGCTCGGGTGCCGCGATTAAGAAATGATGGGTCAAATTGGCTTTGGACATAGCAAAAAACGCAACCTAATGTAAATGGTAAAATAACAGAGATGACACACCACTATATGGCGATACTGAGTAAAAAATCAACCAAAGCAAATATTTAGCGCTTATTCGACGTTAACGGTGCACCGTAGATGTTTATTTAACATCGGTCAATAAACTACGGGCATGGTCACGGGTGACATCAGTAATGGTCACACCGCCAGACATACGTGCCAGCTCATCGACTTGCGCACTATCGGTCAATATTAACAGCTCGCTTTCGGTTTGTTCATCATGATGTTTTTGTACCAAGATATGTTGATGTGCTTGCGCCGCGACTTGTGCTTGGTGGGTAATGGCAAGCAGCTGCTGCGTCTGCCCAAGCGCGCGTAGTAACTCACCGACCACTTGCGCGGTGCCGCCACTGATGCCAACATCGACTTCATCAAAGACGAGCATTGGTTTGGCGGCATTATTATCAGCATTGGTCGCTTGCAATACTTGCATCACCAGTGCCATCCGTGACAGCTCACCGCCTGAAGCAATCTTATGTAGCGGCTGCATCGGCATACCGACGTTGGCGCTAAATAATAAATCGATATCATAGCAGCCTTGCGCACTATATTGGCTGGTATCGGCCCTTTTGGTAAAGACAAACTCGCAGCGGGCGTTGGGCAGGGCAAGTGGTTGTAATTGCTTGATCAGCTGCTTACTGACAATCGGCGCCGCTTTTGAGCGCTCTTTATTTAACTGCGTTGCGAGCGTGAGATAATCTTGCCAGGCTTGCTCGATTTGCGCCGCCATCGCATCGCTGCTTGGCTCGTTTTCTAATTGTGCTAATTGTGCTGCCCAACCTTTTGCTTCATCGATTAAATCATTTGCTGGCAAGCCATGCTTACGTGACAAACGATGCCCGAGACTGATTAAGCTATCAAGTGTTTGCAAGCGCTCAGGGTCAGGTAGCTGTTGCTCCGCATAATCCGATAACAAACCTGTGACCTCAGTGATTTGCTGCTGGGCTAAATGCAACTGTTCGGAAGCCTGCTCAAAGGTTTGACTGACGCCCATTTGGTTGTCACAAAGCTTAATCGCTTGCCCGAGCAAGGTCATTACATCTGGCTCGTCGGTATCATTATCGAGTAGGTGCAAGCCGTGACTGGCCTCTTGCATTAATGCCTCGATATTAGATAACTCTTCGTGCTCCGCTTCAACTTCTGCATAATCAACGGCGAGTAGTGGCTCAATGTCGGCAAGCTGGCTTTGCAACAACTGCATACGGTCTTGGCGCTGGGCTTCGCGGCTTGCGATATCAGCAGCTCGGCGTTTAAGCTGCTGATAAGCTTGATAGCTGCTGGCCGTTTGTTCTGCAAGTGGCGTGATTTGTGCCATCTCGTCCAGCCATTGCACCACAAACTGCGGCTTTAGCAAGGCTTGCTGGGCATGTTGACTATGAATATTAACCAGTAAGGCGCCCAAACTTTTAAGCTCCGCCAAGCTGACCGGCGTGCCATTTAACCACGCTTTTGAGCGCCCTGTATTACTAAGCTGACGACGAATCAAGACTTCAGGTTCTTCTAAAGGTCGGTCGTTTTTGGCAAACCATTCGGCAACGACGTCATTATTTTCCACATCAAACTGGGCATAAATATCGGCGTGCGCAGCCCCGTGTCTGACCATCGCACTGTCGGCGCGCTCGCCTGCACATAAAGATAGCGCATCCAATAATAATGACTTGCCAGCACCCGTCTCACCGGTGATGACATTGAAGCCTTCAGCCACACTCAGCTCATGCTGAGCAATCAATGCAAACTGATGTAAAGTTAATGATACGAGCATCAACGCCTCTCATGGCAGACAATGAACTTCACCAATTATGCTGATAATTCATGTCTAAAATAGGTAAATAAGGAAATAAATGGCTTTGGTTAATGGTGCTAATGAGATAAAGGGGATTGGCAAATATTATGGTGGCAAAAGACAGTAAATACAAATTTTAAAGGTAATCAAAGTTGGTTGTTCATTTAATAATAAAGCAAACTTTCCTAGTCGCTGTAACAAACTTTATAGATATAATGTGGTAGCATAATCTCACATAATGATAAACTCTTACCACCAGATTTTCATACAATCTGTGCTACAAGGTTGGTCTTATAGATAAAAAAATACAGTACTATGACGGTCAAAGTCAGAGGTGCATCACTATTTTAGACAATGTAAGCTCAGCCGGAAGCTATCTTTAGTTGCTAGTGACATTAAGCTGAATATAGTATTAGTCATTAAAAAGAGGTTGTTTAACTGTCATTTAGGCAGTGAATTAATCTCTAGTTTTTCAATTCGGTTTTTCAATTTGGTTTTTTAGTTTGGCAATAATTATTTGATAAGGAAGCCACTATGACAGCGGCGCAATTTACCAATGTAACAGTCAATGCTCAAGCCACGATATCCTACGATGGTCGTTGCTCAAGCCATACCATTATGTTTGAGGACGGTCGCCATAAAACGTTAGGAGTTATTTTGCCTTGCGACAATTTGGTCGAACACTATCACTTTAGCACCAATACCTCTGAACGTATCGAAATCATCAGCGGTGAGTGTGAGGTCAAAATAAACGGTGAAGAAGAATTCAGCTACTACCGCGCAGGACAGTCATTCGTGGTCGAAGGCAATAGTGGCTTTAACTTACGCACAGAAGAAATCGTGCAGTATATCTGTCATTTAGAAGGTTAATGCTATTTAAGCTTGCTTCTATTAAAAGATAAAGCTCTTAAAAATTCATACTATCAAAAGTCAATGCGGATAAGGGTGTTAAAAGACTACTTCTGACACCTAAAACGAAGCGCTTAAAAAGAGATAAATCTTAAATAAGGTTTGTTTCTTTTTTTTTGACGATTTTTTTAATAATAATATTTCGTTTAGCCGCTGATTAGTTGCTACAATTATCGTTATATTTTTCTTCTTTATCGCCGCGCGTGATACCCACTTTATAATCAATAGGCCTATTATGGCAAAACCTAGCTATTTCTATGGCATTCATGCAATTGATGCCTTACTCGAACACCGTCCGCTTGATGGACTCAGCTTATTTGTACAGCAAGGACGTGAGACTGACAGCCACGTACAAGCGATTATGGCGCAAGCACGTGATAATGGCATTAGTATTCAACCGACGCAAAAAGACAAGCTTACGCAACTGTGCGGCAGCCCGCAGCACCAAGGCGTGGTGCTTAATGCGCGTCCATTAGGTTTCGCTGACGAAGGCTTGCTCGATACCATTGCTGGACGTGAGCAGTGTTTATTATTGGTGCTTGATCAAATTACCGATGCGCATAACTTTGGTGCGTGTTTACGTACCGCAGTGGCCATGGGCGTTGATGCGGTCATTTGTCCAAAACACCATGCGGCAAGCTTGACGCCAACCGTTGCTAAAGTATCGGTAGGGGCGGCAGAGATGATGCCTATCGTCAGTGTGACCAACTTAGCACGTACGCTAACCAAGATTAAAAGCGCTGGTGTATTTGTCTTTGGTACTGCCTTAAATGCAGAGGCTAAGCCAATACATGAGGCAGATTTGACGGGCAAAACCGCGATTATTATGGGATCAGAGGGCGAGGGCATGCGTCGCCTGACAACAGAGAGCTGCGATGAGCTGGTTTATATTCCGATGTCAGGCAACGAGCATGGTAACTTACAGAGTTTAAATGTGAGTGTTGCTACCGGTATGGCGCTCTATGAGATTAATCGGCAGCGAACTTTAGCTGCTGGGCAAGCGTAAGATAGTCTTGGTGTAAAGGCTCAAGCTGTACATATAATGCCGCAAGATCGCTCTCGTTGAGTACCACATCATCTGCATGACTATTACGCTCTTCGCGGCTTAGCTGATTGACCATAATGGCTTTAATCTTTTGTACGCTTTGCTCGTCACGCTGGCTGGCACGCGCAAGTTGGGTGTCCTCGGTGGCATCCATTACCAAAATACGGTGGCATAAATTGGCAAGCCCAGCTTCAGCGCCTTCAATGAGCAGCGGCGCTGATAGCACCACGTACGGTGACGTGCTGGCTGCTAGTTGCAGTTTCGCCGCTTCACGTATCGCTGGATGGGTGATTGCTTCAAGCTCAATTAAGGCTTCAGGATGAGTAAAGACATGGGTGCGCACAGCGGCACGATCCATTTCACCATCGGCCTTTAACACCCAATCGCCAAATTTTCTCTTGATTTTGCGTAAAGTGGTACTACCTTTAGCGACAACTTGATGAGCAATCACATCCGCATCAATAATATCAATCCCTTGCTGGGCAAACCAGTCGCTTGCCGCCGACTTGCCGCTGCCGATACCACCGGTTAAACCGATGACCAATGTCTTACTTTTGGCTTGGTGAGGCTGTGGTTGAAAGGAATAAGACGAAGATGAGGCATAATTTGACATAATGATGACTTATTTAACTGATAAAAGAGGGATGACCGTAATACAGCAATAGCCTATTCTAGCAGGTTAAAGCCCCTGTTTTGAGAAATTGCTGCTCTACTTGCCATAGTATGGCGGGTCTACTTGCATAGTATAGATGGCTAAGTATACATTCCTAAGTACCAATTGACGATGTCTGAGCCGTATAGTAAAGCGATGATACCGGCAATCGCGATATAAGGACCAAAGGCAAAAGGACGACTTTCCCCTTGTTTTTTCATTAGAATAAGCCCAACGATTGAACCAAGCAGCGACGACAGTAAAATAATTAACGGCAACATCATAGGGCCAAGCCAAGCACCTAACACCGCCAATAATTTAAAGTCACCTTGTCCCATGCCATGTTTTTTAGTGATGAGATAAAAGACTTTAACCACAACCCATAAAGATAAAAATCCGATTAATAGCCCCCAAATGGACTGAGTAGGGGATACAAACCAGCCTTGAGAGTTTACCGCCAAGCCTAATCCTGCTAATGGAAAAGTCAGGCGGTCAGGCAGTAGCTGCGTATCAAAATCGATACCGGTCAATGCAACCAGCGTCCAGACCAAAATCAGGGCAGATAATCCAGCGACGCTGACGCCAAACTGGTAAATGACCAAGATAGATAGTAGGGCGGACGCCAACTCAACAATAGGATAACGCAGTCCAATAGCGGCTTTACAGTCTGAGCAGCGTCCTCGTAATGTAAGCCAACTTATTAAAGGGATATTCTCATACCACTTTATTTTATGGGCGCAATGAGGACAGCGTGAAGCAGGTGTGCTTAATGTGATAGGGGTATCGGTGGCAACGATATCTGCTAGTGGCTGCGTATCTTCACGCGGCATGTCTGCTTGCTCAGCCATAAACTGGCTACACTCTTGTCGCCAAGCCGCTACCATCATAAGCGGTAACCGATGAATGACGACATTTAGAAAACTGCCGACACAAAGACCGAGTAGACCAAATACGACTAAAGCAAGAGTCATATTTTCTTGTAATAACTGAATAAATTGCATGAAGTCGTTGTCCTTGTAGTAGATTTTAGCCTACCACTGAGCCCATTTGGAAGATTGGTAAGTACATCGCTATTACTAAGCCGCCGACTAACACCCCTAGCACTGCCATAATTAATGGTTCCATTAAGCTGGTCAACCCATCAACCGCGTTATCAACTTCATTTTCATAATAGACCGCTACTTTATCGAGCATCTCTTCTAAGCTACCTGACTCTTCACCGATACCGACCATTTGAATCGCCATACTTGGAAATATATTGGTTGAGCGTATAGCAAACTGTAGTTGCTGACCTGTTGAGACATCGTTTTTGATTTGCTGAATGGCATTATAAAATACCACGTTGTTTGCTGCCCCAGCGGTAGAGTCCAAGGCATCGATAAGTGGGACACCAGCGGCAAAGGTGGTTGATAACGTGCGTGCAAAACGGGCGATAACGGCTTGGTAAGCAATATTACCAAATATTGGCGCCTTTAAAACCGCACGGTCTAAGAAATCACGGAATTTCTTAGACCGTTTTTTGGCCTCTGAAAAGCCAATAATAGCACCGCCAATAACCACGATTAAAATAAACCACCATGCTTGCATCCACTCAGACATCCCTACTACCATTTGGGTAAAAGCGGGTAGCTCGGCACCAAAAGAGCTGAACAAATCAGCAAATACAGGAACTACTTTAACTAGTAGAATAATGGTGACGATAATGGCAACGACAACAACCGCAATCGGATATTTCATTGCTTTTTTAATTTTGGCTTTTAACAGCTCGCTTTTCTCTTTATAGGTCGCAACGCGCTCTAACATGGTCTCAAGTGCACCTGATTGCTCACCAGAGTCGACAAGAGAACAAAACAGATCATCGAAGTAGCGTGGATGCTTACGTAATGCCGAAGCAAAAGTGCCGCCTGCTTCAATATCAGCTTTGATTTGCAGAACCAAGTCTTTCATGCTTGGATTATCAAGGGAGTCGGCGACAATCTCAAAAGACTGGGTCAGCGGCACACCTGCTTTCATCATGGTGGCCAATTGACGGGCAAAAATGGCAATATCAATAGGTTTGATAGACTTTTTAAAGGTATAGAGTGGCTTTGGCTTTTTCTTGATGCCTTTAACCGTAATACCTTGTTTGCGCAAGGTGGCTTTCGCCAGCTCCAAGCTACGACTGGTGGTCTCGCCTTTCACTTTTTGTCCGCGCCGGTTTACCCCATCATAGACAAAGTCTAACAGCATGTCGGTTTTAGCTTTTGCCATGTTACTACCCTCAAAAATTGTCTAATAGAGATACTGCCAGGCTATAAAAAATTGCCAAACTATAAAAAGATACCTGATCTGTATTTTAAATTTGACATACTTTGTTTTAGCTTAAAAAGCCAGTATATATCTGTTTTATATTTAAGTACATCTGTTAGGTAATATTGCTGGTTTATAAAAATGCATGCTTAAAACTATCATTAGTGGCGTTTTTATGTTCGACGATAGTTATTCAGAGGTGACGCGCATCATTTCCTGAATACTGGTCACCCCTTGTAACACCTTTAAAACACCAGAGCGGCGTAAGTCTCTAAAGCCGTTTCTTAGTGCCGCATCTTTAATGTCTATCGCGTTACCATCTTCCATAATAATACGGGAGATATCAGGGCTGACTTTCATCACTTCGTAAATACCAACACGCCCTTTATAACCTTCACGGCATTCGTTACAGCCGACAGGCTCATAAATAATATTGTCTGGATTGTCTAAATCAGCATCGGTAAAGCCCAGTTCAAGCAGGCTTTGACGCGGGATATTGATTGGTTTTTTACAGTTTTTACATAAGCGCCGTGCTAACCGTTGAGCAATCACTAAGTTTACTGACGTTGCGATATTAAATGAGGCAACACCCATATTACGTAAACGGGTTAAAGTTTCAGGTGCAGAGTTTGTATGCAGGGTCGACAGCACCATATGTCCCGTTTGTGCCGCTTTAATCGCAATTTCAGCGGTTTCAAGGTCACGAATCTCACCAACCATAACGATATCAGGATCTTGACGTAAGAATGATTTAAGCGCATTGGCAAAGGTCAAACCCACCTTCGGGTTGACGTTGACCTGATTGATACCTTCAAGGTTAATCTCGACCGGATCTTCGGCAGTAGAAATATTGGTTTCGCCGGTATTTAAAATATTAATACCGGTGTAGAGCGACACGGTTTTACCAGAGCCGGTAGGACCGGTGATAAGAAGCATGCCTTGCGGCTTATGTAAGGCTTCTAAAAACATCTCTTTTTGATCGGGCTCATAACCTAATGCTTCAATACCAAGCATGGCTGATGAAGGATCCAAGATACGTAAAACCAGTTTTTCGCCAAATAAGGTAGGTAAGGAGTTTACCCGGAAGTCGATGGCTTTATCTTTAGAGATTTTAAGCTTAATACGGCCATCCTGCGGTATACGGCGCTCGGAGATGTCCATCTGCGACATCACTTTTAAGCGTGCCGCAATCTTACTCGCCAGTTGTACCGGTGGGCTGGCCATTTTTTGCATCACACCATCGACACGGAAGCGCACTCGAAAGGTTTTCTCGTAGGGTTCAAAATGTAAGTCTGAGGCGCCCATACGAATGGCGTCAACCAGCATTTTATTGACGAACTTTACAACCGGTGCTTCATCGACACCGTCACTAAGCTTGGTTTCACCTTCGTCTTCTTCGCTTTCATCAAATCCAATATTTAAATCGTTATCAGAAAAGCTATCAAAGCTTTGCATGGTATCGGCGTAAAGGTTTTCAATACGCTTTTTTAACTTATCTTCTTCAACGACGACGGTTTCAATAGATAGGCGTGAGTTAAAGGCAATAGCATCGATGGCATCAATACGGGTCGGGTCACTCAATGCCACAAACAAGCGCTGTCCGCGCTTAAAAAGCGGTAAGGCATTAAACTTGCGCACGATTTTTTCATCGACCAAGTCTTTTGGTATGACGTCTGAGCTGAGCGCATCGAGATCAAAAAGAGGGTCGCCAAACGCTTGTGACAACATCTGTGCCAACTGATAAGCATTGGCAAGCTTGTGGTCGACCAAATAAGGCACTAGCCCTATTTGCTGTTGTTGTGACTCCGTTTGCGCGGTTTTCATGTGCGCTTCGCTCACAATACCTTCACTAATCAACTGCTGTGCTAAACCGCCGTATTTACTGGCTGTAATAGACATTAAGACCTCTCTTTGCTTGATATCAAATAGGCTGAATTTTTTAGACTGAATTTTACCGAAACTACATCATTATAATATTTATAGCGCATTCACTTTGAACTCGCACACAACTATTAGCATACCTAGCGTATCGATTTTATTTTAAACCAACTATATGGTTAATAACCAACGATCGACCATGACTTATATAGTTATATCTAATAAGCGAGTGCCAATCAGTTGTATCTAACTTGTTGTAATTATCGCTAGTCAATCATACAGATGATTGATTGTCTTGGTTTTATTTATTATAAATAGAATGATATCTAAATTTACTGCTGTTAAAAGACTTTATATAGGGTATGAGATTGTTAGTCTATAAGAAATAACCACTTAGAAAAAATATAATGTAAGAGTCGGCAAAACATGAGTTTCGATTCTGACCGCACTATACTATAGCACTTGGGAAATATTTGTTATACTTGCGCGCATATGAGCCATATTGGCAGCAATAGATAAGACAAGGTATATAAGTATGCAAGCTTGGGTAATTGGAAATTGGAAGCAGAATCCAGCAACGAGCCATGACGTCAAGGCGCTATTAGACGACTTATTAACTGCCGTTAGCAGCAAAGAGCAATCTGATATCGCTGCCTGTCAATTAATGGTCGCACCAAGTTTTATTCATTTAACAGCTGTCAATGAGCGCCTAAAAGGCAGCTCGGTGTTGTGCGCCGCACAAGATATCAGCGCGCATAGTGCAAGCACAGGCGCTTATACAGGCGATTGTTCAGCGCAGCAAATTGCTGATGCTGGCGCAACATGGACGATATTGGGTCACTCTGAGCGCCGCCAGTACCATCAAGAATCGCATGACTGCTTATTGCAAAAAATGACTCATGCGCTCACGCAAAATTTAGGCGTGATATTTTGTATTGGCGAAACCCAAGCGCAGTACGATGCAATGCAAACACTGGCCGTCATTGATGCGCAATTAGCCGTTATCAAAGACTTGCTTACCCAGCAACCAGAACTTATTGCAGGTTTACCAGCGCGTTTAATAATCGCGTACGAGCCTGTCTGGGCGATTGGCACTGGCAAAGTACCGACCGTGGCAGAGGTGAGTGCAACGCATCAGCATATTAAGCAAACGCTTGCGAGCTTTAATGCTGCATTAGACAACATGACTGTTTTATATGGTGGTAGTGTCAATGCTGACAATGCCGATAGCTTTGCCGCCGATAGCATGATTGATGGTGCATTAGTCGGCGGTGCATCATTAAAAGCAGAAAGCTTTTTAGCTATTGCCGAAGCCTTTAGCCGTGCTATGGCTTAATAAAATCAAATAAAACAGCCGTTTAATAAATACTGAATGGCTACTTTATTCAAAAAATGTCTTTAGCAGTTGGCAAAAGTGGCTTTAACAGTGCCCTTGCAATCGTGTACAATGCGCCTTATTTATATAATCGCTCTGTTTATACAACTGGTTTGGCAATATTAGATGTCAATTGTTAAACGCCACGCATTTTTACTATTAATCCCTACGATTTATTTTTCGTTATCAGTCGTCATTACGCGGCAAAAGAGGCCACCATGTTTACGTTTATATTAGCCCTGCACATTATCGTGGCGATTGCCATGATTGGCTTGATTTTGATACAGCATGGTAAAGGGGCAGATGCTGGGGCTTCTTTTGGTGCTGGTTCATCGGGCACAGTATTTGGCGCCGCAGGGACTGCAAACTTTTTAACGCGTGCGACCGCCGTATTAACCGTGATATTTTTTATCACCAGTATGACGCTTGCTGTCCATGCGCGTAAACAGGCAGAAGACCAGTTCCGTTTAGATGCGCCAGTGTCAGCACCACAAACGCCGCGTCCTTTAACGCAAAATCCTCAGTAGCTGTTTTTAATAGTTATTGATAGTTTATAGTCAGTATTTATTGGCTATCATTATTGACTGTTTATAAGTTAATAATAGCTGATTTTGAATAGAGTGGTTGTTAAGTGGCTTTTGCTGCAGGCAGTACTTGCTATTTTAAGAGGTTAGTTTTACAATGCTTCTCTGTTTTTAGCAGTCTTTAACCTTCGATGCCCTCCTTAAGCATCTGTTATAAAGGGTTAAAGGTGAAAAAAAGCACAGTGAGAAAGATGCGATTGTGGTGGAATTGGTAGACACGCCATCTTGAGGGGGTGGTGGCGCAAGCTGTGGGGGTTCAAGTCCCCCCAATCGCACCAAGCTTTATTTGTACGATGTTTTACTTGAACGGTATAAGATTGGAATTATCGTCGACAATACTTAATTTAGTATTTATTTAAAATAAGTATTGACACTTCTATAAAACCTCCCTATAATACGCGTTCTAGATTGATGCGGGGTGGAGCAGTCTGGTAGCTCGTCGGGCTCATAACCCGAAGGTCGTTGGTTCAAATCCAGCCCCCGCTACCACTTTTTATACTGATGTTTTGTACACTAAATTTGTCAGTAACGATTAGCCCACCATTATGTTTGTGGGTTTTTTTGTATCTGATGGTCGGTGTTATCGCGATATCTATCCTACTTATGCTAAGCTCTATCTCTATAGAGTGCGATGCTATTCGTTACTAACCATCATCTGCCGCGACCGGCGCGATGCTTGGTAAGCATACTATCCTTTATTCCTCACGCTTTTATCGATAGTTCTGCTTTATAAATAATAAAGGCATTGTCTGGTTGAGCTTGATGTTTTTTATGCTCATCCCTATATAAAAGCACGAGTCATAAACGCCTAGCATATAAGGCCACGCACAATAGTGACGTGTTTACGTTTTAAGAATAGAATGATAATCATGGCTGAAGTAATATTCTTGTCTATATAAGACAATGCTTAACAAAGCTTTGATTGATAAAACTCTGATTCATAAGATTTTGATTAATAAAGCGCTGTTAATAAATTTTGAACTTATAAAAGTTCGATGCATAAAATTAAAAACACTTAACTCGCTATGTTCGAGAAGTGAATAGGAAAAGATAAATAGATTATGAAGCTTTCGACAAAAGTTACAGAACTGACCAATATTATTGCTCCTGCCGTCGCGGCTTGTGATGTGGCGCTATGGGGTATTGAGTTTGCGCCTCAAGGCCGTCGCTCATTATTACGCATTTATATTGAGGCATTACCAGAAGAGCAAGCGCAAGATAAACAAGTAACGATTGAGGACTGTGCAGCGGTGAATCATCAAGTAAGCGGTATTCTTGAGGTTCATGATCCGATTGCTGGCGAATATATTTTAGAAGTGTCGTCACCAGGTTTTGACCGTGCCTTTTTCTCAGATGAGCAAATGCATGCCTACGTGGGTCAAACAGTGAGCTTACGTTTGATACAAGCGATTGGCGAAGGCGATAAAAAACGCCGTAAAGCTACCGGTACTTTAGACAGTATCGATGCGACCACGTTAAAACTGACTGCTACCGATGGTGAGCAGTTTGAGATTGCGTTAAGCAATATTGATAAAGCCAACCTGATTTATGAAGATGCTTAATCTTAAAGACTGGTTTTAAAACAGCTTTTCTTAAAATAGCTTCCTTATAAATTGGTATTTTAATCTCCAAGCAGCTTATGGCTGACGGTGAAAATATAGCGTCAACACACTAACGATAAAGTTTAAGTCAATTATAAAACGATAGGACAGGTATAGCATGAGTCGTGAAATCTTAACGGTAGTAGAAACTGTCAGTAATGAAAAGGGCTTAAATCCTGAAGATATCTTTGAAGCAATCGAAGATGCTTTGGTGGTATCCACTAAGAAAAAAGTATATACCGATCAGCCGGAAGTAGAAGTGCGGGTGTCAATCGACCGCGCAACCGGCGATTACGATACTTATCGTTACTGGACAGTGGTTGCAGATGAAGACCATGAGATGCCTGCGTGTCAGCTGGCGATTACCGATCTTGACCAAGATGAATGGTCAATTGGTGATATCAAAGAAGAGCAGATCGAATCGATCGAATTTGGTCGTATTGCTGCCACTCAAGCCAAACAGGTCATCATCCAAAAAATCCGTGAAGCGGAGCGCAATTTAGTAGCAGACGCGTTTGAGCCACGTGTTGGCGAGATGATGTATGGCGAAGTCAAAAAACAGACTCGCGATGGTTATATCATTGATTTAGGTGATAACGCTGAAGGCTATTTATCACGTGATCAGATGCTGCCACGTGAGCAATTACGTGCAAAATCGCGTATCAATGCTATTTTATATCATGTCAACCGTGAAAATCGCGGCGCCCAGTTATTGTTGTCACGTACCCATCCTGAAATGCTCTCAGCCTTAATGCAAAAAGAAGTGCCTGAGATTGCAGAACAAATTATTGAAATTCGCAATGTTGCTCGCTTGCCGGGTACGCGTGCTAAAATAGCTGTGAAGACCAACGATCATCGTATCGATCCCGTTGGTGCTTGTATCGGTATGCGTGGTACACGTATCCAAGCGGTACAGCAAGAGCTTGATGGCGAGCGTATTGATGTGGTGGTATGGTCAGATGATCCCGCCCAATTTATCATCAGCGCTTTAGAGCCAGCTGACGTTAGCAGTATCATCTTAGATGAAGACACTAAAACTGCGGATATTATTTTTAGCACCAATGATCAGTTGGCACGTGCGATTGGCTCACAGGGTCAAAACGTTCGTCTGGCTTCTGAATTAACCGGCTATAAGCTTAATATGATGCTAGAAGAAGAGTATCAGCAGCGTCAAGCAAACGAATCGAAAGCCTTTATTGAATTATTCTATGAGCGCCTAGAAGTCGATAAAGACTTAGCACAAGCGCTTGTCGATATCGGTTTTACCAGCATTGAAGAAGTCGCTTATGTACCTGTCGAAACTTTCTATGATATTGAAGGGTTAGACGACGAAGCGATTGACATGATTCAAGAGCGTGCGAAAGAAGTTGTCATCGCCGATGAATTGGTCAAACAACAGAACATGAAAGAGCCAAGTCAAGAACTACAAGATCTTGAAGGAATGACGGTCAGTTGGGCTTATAAAATGGCGCAAAAAGACATCATTACCGTGGATGACTTGGCAGAACAAGCCGTCTTCGATTTAGAAGATATCGAAGGTTTAGACTCTGAAACCGCAGGAAAACTCATCATGAAAGCTCGGGAATCTTGGTTCAATGAATAAGCGGTAACTGCATATCGCTGTCTTTTAGTGATATGCTATCGATAATAAGGGCTGGTGCGACGTAACATAGTCAAATTCAATACACACCAGCCTTAACCCAATCATTTGTAGCCAACAACTGAATTGAACATATAGCAAATAATAGACAGTAGGTGATAATAAATGGCAGATAAGACCGTCAAAGAACTGGCAGATATGGTAGGCAAAACCGCAAGTGCTGTACAACAGCAACTGGTAGACGCTGGACTGCCTGCTCGTGCAGAGGGTGACCTAGTCACCGAGCTTGAGCAAGAGAAGTTGGTGACGTATTTAAAGCAAAGTCATGGTCAGCAAGAAAAGCGTCGTATTAGTCTTAAATCTAAAACGACTAGCACCGCGCGCGTGACTGGCTCTTCAGGTAAATCTAAGAGCGTCAATGTGGAAGTGCGTAAAAAGAAAGTATTCGAAAAACCTGACCCAGAAAAAATGGCTGAAGAGTTGGCTGCTCGCGAGCAAGCAATGATTGAGGCACAAGAGCGTGCTACTAAGGACGCTGAAGAACGTGCGGCTACTAAGAAAAAAGCTGAAGAACGTCAAGCAGCGACCTTAGCAGCGATGCGTGCAAGCTTGGGCTCTAGCAAAAAGTCAGACGATAAGAATGACGATATCTCAACCTCAGTGGTTGTGAAAAAGGGTGGTAAAACGGCGGTAGAAGTTAAGCCTAAAGACCAACCGAAGAAAAAAGTTGCAGCGACGAAACCAAAAGTCGAAACGGCTGTTGAGCGTAAAGCTCGCGAAGCGCGTGAGAAAGAAGAAGCACGTCTACGTGAAATCGAAACCGAAACACGCCGCGCGCAAGCCGAAGAAGCTCAAAAGCGTACGCTTGAGCAAATGCGCAAAATGGCTGGTAAATATACCGATCAGCCTGCTACTGAAGTTCGTAAAGATGAGCCATTAGCAGAAGGTTTGGTCGGTGACGCTTTAGAAGAGTCATTTGAAAAAGAACGTCGTGAAATCAAACGCGGTACCAGTAGTACTAGTGCCCGTGGTCGTGGTCGTCGTAAAAATCAAGATGAGCGTGAAATTAAAAACCGCAAAAACGGTTTACGTTCAACGCAAGCCTCACAGCATAAGTTTGAAAAGCCGCTCGATAAAATCATTTATGATGTCGAAATCAGTGAACACATTACTGTTTCTGATTTGGCGCAGCGTATGGCGGTTAAAGCTCGCGAAGTGACCAAATTACTCATGAAAATGGGTGAAATTGCTCGCGAAGAAGATACCATTGATCAAGCGACAGCCAGTCTGATCGTTGAAGAAATGGGTCACAACCCAGTACCGGTTAGTGATACGAAAGTTGAAGACGATCTACAAGATGCGGTTGATGAGCGCAGCAGTAACGTACAAACGCGTCCACCAGTTGTTACTATTATGGGTCACGTTGACCATGGTAAGACTTCACTATTAGATAAAATCCGTGAAACTAAGGTTGCCACTGGCGAAGCCGGTGGTATTACCCAGCATATCGGTGCTTATCATGTGAAAACTGGTCGCGGTGTTATTACCTTCCTTGATACCCCGGGTCACGCAGCCTTTAGTGCCATGCGTTCACGCGGTGCCCAAGCGACGGATATCGTTGTAGTTGTGGTCGCTGCTGATGATGGCATGATGCCACAAACTGAAGAAGCGATTGATCATGCGCGCGCTGCTGGTACACCTATCATTGTTGCTATCAACAAGATGGATAAGCCAAGTGCCGATCCTGATCGCGTCCTTAATGAATTGACTGCTAAAGAAGTGGTTTCAGAAGAGTGGGGCGGCGATACTCCAATGGCTCGTATCTCAGCCAAAACAGGCGATGGTATTGATGAGCTATTAGAGCTTATTAGCCTACAAGCTGAACTGATGGAGCTAGAAGCGCCATTAGATGGGGCTGCTCAAGGTGTGGTTATTGAGTCAAGACTTGAAAAAGGTCGCGGTCCGGTTGTTAGTGTCCTTGTCAAAAAAGGTACGCTGAAACAAGGCGACTTAGTATTAGCAGGCGAGCATTACGGTAAAGTTCGTGCGATGACCGATGAACATGGCAAGCGTATTCAATCAGCAGGCCCTTCTATTCCAGTAGAAATCTTAGGATTGCCTGAAACGCCAGCCGCTGGTAGCGAATTCTTAGTCTTAACCGACGAGAAAAAAGCCCGTGAAGTTGCTGACTTTAGAACCAATCGTGAGCGTGAGCGTCAGCTTGAGCGTCAGAATGCCATGCGTCTAGAGAGCATGTTCGATCAGATGGAACAAGGCGATGTGTCATTCTTGAATATCGTACTAAAAACTGATGTTCGTGGTTCACTTGAAGCCTTACTTGCTGCATTAAATGAGCTATCAACTGATGAAGTTAAAGTCAGAGTCATTAGCTCAGGGGTTGGTCCAATCTCTGAGTCTGATGTGACATTAGCAGAATCTAGTGAAGCGGTATTGTTAGGTTTCAACGTCCGTGCAGACGCAACCGCACGCCGTAAAGCTGACGCTGCTAAAATGGATATCCGCTATTATAGTGTTATCTATGGCTTGATTGATGATGTTAAAGCAGCGATGAGCGGTATGCTTGCACCTGAACATCGTGAGAAAATCTTGGGTGTTGCAGACGTTCGTGAAGTGTTCCGCTCTAGTAAATTTGGTGCAGCTGCTGGTTGTATGGTGGTTGAAGGTACTATTTATCGCAACAAACCTATCCGTGTATTGCGTGATGACCAAGTTATCTTTACTGGTCAATTGCAATCATTACGTCGCTATAAAGAAGACGTCAATGAAGTACGTACCGGTATGGAATGTGGTCTGGCCGTTCGTGGTTATGACGTCGAAGCTGGCGATAAAATCGAAGTCTTTGAAATCCAAGAGTTCGAACGTACAATCTAAATTGGTTGCATGATAATAAAGTTATCCAATTGTTCTATGATTTAAATAATAGAGTCAATTGGATAGCTTGTTACTATTCAGCTGTACTTAGGCCTAACAGGTACACCCTGCTAGGCCTTTTTTATCAAAAACTGCGTCTTTTTATAAAAGTTTATTAGCCATAAAGAGCTGTGTTTTTGAACGATAGTTTTTAATCAAAAATCGTATTTTAATCAATAAAAATAAGTCGTATGACCAACAGGGTAATAACATGAACCAACGTTTACAACGCTTAGCAGATCAGATTCAGCGTGAACTTGCTGTCCTTATCCGTGATGCCGTCAATGACCCGCGTTTGACGGGTTTTGTCACTATCTCTAGTGTTAAAGTCAGCCCAGACTTGGGCTACGCTGATATTTATGTCACCATCATGGAGCCTGAGCTCAACGATGCTATGACTAAATCTAACCATGAAGACAGTATTAAAGTCCTTAATAAAGCTGCTGGCTTTTTGCGTACTGAGCTCAGCCACAGTCTAAAAACTCGCACCACGCCGCGTCTACGTTTCCATTATGATGAAGTCACTGCTCGTGGTAACTATATGATGGACTTGATTAGTAAAGCCGTCATTAAAACTGAGCAAAATGAATCTGATGAGCAAGAAATACAAGAGTAAAAGCCATTATGTCGATAGCTGCTACCAAGACCAATAAGATGCCTGATAAGATAAAAGTCAATGGCGTGATTTTAGTGGATAAACCTCAAGGTATGACCTCACAGCAAGTGGTGTCAAAGGTAAAATACCTGTTTAAGTCGCCCAATCATGACAGTAAAAAAGCCGGTCATACGGGGACGCTTGATCCGATGGCAACCGGTTTATTACCTATTTGCCTAGGTGAAGCCACTAAGTTTAGTCACTACCAACTTGATGCCGATAAATCTTATCAAGCAACCATTCTATTGGGTAGCCAGACAGATACGGGTGATGCCGATGGGCATGTTGTCGCTCAAGAAGACATTCCATCATTTGATGCAGCGGGGTTAGAAGAGGTTGCGCAGCAGTTTTTGGGTGCTCAGCAGCAGATTCCACCGATGTATTCGGCGTTAAAAAAAGATGGCAAAAAGCTATATGAGTACGCGCGCGCGGGTATTGAGATTGATCGCCCGCCACGAGATATTGTTATTAAAGCAATCGACTTAACAGAGATAGACGCTAAGCAACTCCAGTTAACGGTCACTTGTTCTAAAGGTACATACGTACGCGTATTAGCAGAAGATATTGCCAAAGCGCTTGGCACCTTAGGACATCTGACCGCTTTACGACGTGTCCAAGTCGGCGACTTTCATATTGACGCTGCGATTGCTTTGGCGGATTTAGAATCGTTGGCTTTAGATGGACGTCAGGCGCATTTATTGCCCGTGGATGCCTGCATCAATCTTGAGGCTGAGCTTGCATTGACCGCTGAACAGTGCGCCCGTGTACAAATGGGTCAGCGCCTAAATGTTATCGAGCAGCTAACCGACGATTTACGAAACTATATTTCAGCTACCGTCGAGCAACAGCATAGCCATGATGAGAATAGCGTTACTCAAAAAAATGGCGATGATGGTAAAGGTGATGATCGTCAAGGTGGTGATAGTCAAGGTAATAGTGAGGCTTTGTTGCCTTATGAAATACCGGTAGATATCCGTCTAGTAAATGAGCAAGGGCAGTTTATTGGCCTAGGCGCGGTAAGTTTAAACGGTCGACTACAACCTAAAAAGCTGATTCAGTTATGATGTAGCTTTTCAAAGCAGCTTAACTGAAACTAGGTAAAGCTTACTAAGAGTTTACACTAATCACATATCGTCACATTTAATTGCAGGTTTCGCCTATAGTGAAACCTGCTTTTTTTGTACCTTAGTTAAGTCAGCTAAGGAAAGCACGACAAGGATATAAAAATAATAGGATGATAAGAATAATTGAATAGTTATTTATTGAAATATAATTATAAAAAGCTGTCTCTATAAAAATAAAAAGACATTAACTAATATAATTTTAGATTTTAAATTAAAGACAATAACTAAAGATGCATATAAAAAATAATAAAATTAACGTATTAATTAAAGCATAACGTATGAATTAAAGCATAAGGATTATTATGAAAACCATTGCCTTTTTATTACACAATAACTTCGAACAAGCAGAATACGAAGAGGTAAATAACCAGCTAAAAGAAAAAGGCTATAAAACCCTTTTAATTACCACCAATAAAGACAAACAAGTCCAAGCGATGCAGCAGGATGTTAATAAAGGCGCTACCTTTACGGCTGATATATTTGCTAAAGATGCCGAAGTTGCTGATTATGATGCGTTAGTGCTACCAGGTGGGACGGTCAATGCCGATACCATACGCGGCAATAAAGAAGCACATACCATTATCAATGCCGTCAACGAGGCTGGTAAGCCCTTAGCGGTAATCTGTCATGCACCTTGGGCGCTGATTAATACTGGTATAGCTAAAGGTAAAACGCTGACCGCCTATCATACATTACAGCTAGATTTAGAAAACGCTGGCGCAACTTTCGTAGATAAAAGCGTGCAAGTAGACGGTAATCTGATTACTTCACGTAATCCAGACGATATCAAAGACTTTGTTGCCGCTATTGATAAGGCATTGTCTTAGTCACGAGAGTTAGCAGCTAGCAGTCAGTGAATTAGCAAGTCATTGCGTCACAGTAAATGCTGTAAATATAAATATAAATTAATTTCTATCATCAATGACAATCATAAAAAGGAAGCTATTATGTCAAACTCTAACCCAAACGATACCAAATTTGAGCAACAACGTTCTGAATCAGCAAAAGCGGCATTAAAAGGTCAAACTGAAGATAATCACACCGAAGATTCAGAAGCCGCTGCCGAGCGTATTGCCGATAATTTAAAAGATGCTAAAGAAGAAAAATAGTGAATTTGCTAATGCTTTAGCGTTAGCAAAGGACTATTACTTTAGTAGCTATATTAGTAACCGTAAATATTAATAACCGTAAATGCTTAGTAAATACAAAGAATAATTATAATTAGGAGTTACTATGATTGATTCAGAAAAACATTTAGATGCACAAGAGCAGAAAATTAAACAGCAGGCGGAAGATATCAATCCTAGTGAGAGTACTAGTCCTGATAGCCTAGCAGAAGCAACGACAGCGCTCCTTGATGACGATGCCCTTGGTGGTACTGCCACGCAAGATGATGTTAAAAAGTAAGCTATGAAAAGTAAGCTATTATAAGTTCATAGCTATCACTGGTAGCCTCTGCATCTTTAAAAGTTAAACTGTAAATCTCCTATAAAAAACTGCTGCTAGTTCAGCAGTTTTTTGTTATAATCGCTGTCATATTTAAATATCGTTTTAGATAGAGCTTATCTTTGCTTGGATAGAAGTCCAAGTTAATGGATGTTTTATCTTATTCTAAGCCGTATTTAAATAAATGTTATCATTGATAAGTTTGTCGTACACTAGGTCAACTCTAGTAATGCAGGGTTGTCCTGAATGACGGTCAAACTATTTTATTTATTATTCTATTGCACCTTGATGCTTAAATGTTAAGTACATCTTGGCGCTTATAGCATTGCCGGAGAGATTTATGCTAACTAATACCGATCGCGAACAAATCATTGCTCAGTACCAACGTGGCGAAAACGACACAGGCTCACCAGAAGTTCAAGTAGCTTTGTTAAGTGCGCGTATTAATGACTTACAAAACCATTTTAAAGCACACAAAGCTGACCATCATAGCCGTCGCGGTCTTATCCGTATGGTTAACACGCGTCGTAAACTACTTGACTACCTAAAAGGTAAAGATCTTGGTCGCTATACCACCCTTATTAGCCAATTAGGTCTACGTCGTTAATTTGGCGACAATAGTACGAGTGGTCGCTAATATAGAATATGCCAGAATGTGGCAAGATTTTAGATTTTTTGCCAAACCATTTGGAACTTGCTTGTTGAACTCGATAAAATAGATTTTTTCTAAAGACGGTGTGGAATAGTTTCACGCCGTTTTTTTATGCTTATTAGGATGGCGCATTGGCTTGCGTGTTGGGCTTAAATACTAAAAGCGTATGCCATACGATGATTGCAGCGTAAAAATGATTTATGAGCAGCTATTGGATGCTCATTATGAGTAAACAGACGGTTTTGTATTTCATTGGTCAATGGTTATAAATCACTGTAAAATAATGCCTTGTGCGTTTTAGAGACATACTGGCGCGCAAATATTTGTATAGCTTACCATTAGCTGATGACTGTTTAGACGGCATGGAAGACAATGTAAGTATTTTACTAAAGATACGCAGCAAACAGTGCCGTATCGGATGCTAAGGTATTTTGATTTGGTAACCCCTTTAATTGTAAGTATAAAAAACCAGACTTGAACAAGACCAGTTTGGCACAAGACCGAATGTAAACAAGCAACATATCAGAAGTACGTGCTCTATTTTAAATAAATTGCAGATGCATCAGATATATAGATGATGAAACCCGCGCTAATTGACGCAGTTTTTAACTGAATCACTGCCAGTTAGTAGCTAAATTAGCGGCTACATCCAAAGAATTTTAAATGACAGATGTCAGCTTGTTATAGCGCTGATATCACTTTCGTCAGTCAATATTAGGAAAATTATATGACAATGTTTAATACCATTAAGCGTGAATTCCAATACGGCGACCAGCAGGTCGTTATCGAAACGGGCCGTATTGCTCGTCAAGCAAACTCTATTTTAGTCCACATGGGCGGCGTGTCTGTACTAGTAGCAGCCGTGGTAAAGTCTGATGCTAAAGAAGGTCAAAACTTCTTTCCATTGACCGTCAACTATCAAGAAAAAATGTATGCAGCCGGTAAAATCCCTGGTGCTTATGGCAAACGTGAAGGCCGTGCCAGCGAAGCTGAAACGCTAACCTCGCGCCTGATTGACCGTCCGATTCGTCCATTGTTCCCTGAAGGCTATGTGAACGAGATTCAAATCACGGCAACGGTTGTTTCATCAGACAAGAGCCAGTCTGCAGATATTGCTGCACTAATCGGTGCTTCAGCAGCACTCGCTATCTCTGATGCGCCCTTTAATGGTCCTGTGGCTGCTGCCCGTGTTGGCTTTATCAATGGCGAATACGTTCTTAACCCAACGCTTGAGCAGCTTAAAGAGAGCGACCTTGATTTAGTGGTTGCTGGTACTAAATCTGCCGTTTTGATGGTTGAATCAGAAGCGAAAGAATTGTCTGAAGACCAAATGCTAGGTGCGGTTTTATACGGTCATCAGCAACAACAAATCGTTATCGATAACATTGCTTCAATGGCCGCAGAAATTGGTACTGCTAAGCAAGAGTATACTGTACCTGTTCGCGATCAAGCGTTAGAGAGCAGCATGAAAGCGCAGTTTGGCGAGCAAGTGGCTGACGCTTATACCATCACCGATAAGCAAGAACGCTATACCAAGCTAGATGAAATCAAACAAGCCATTATCGATGCATTGGCAGGCGATCCGGAAGCAGAAACTTATAATGATACTGTTTCTGAGCTAAAAGAGATTTACAATGACCTAAAATACCGCACCGTTCGTGATAATATCTTGTCAGGTAAGCCACGTATTGATGGTCGTGATCTTGAGACCGTTCGTGCTCTTGATGTGCAAGTAGGCGTATTACCATTTACCCATGGTTCAGCACTATTTACCCGCGGTGAAACGCAAGCATTAGTGACTACTACGCTTGGTAACACGCGCGACGTAAACATGATTGATTCATTGGCTGGCACGATTCGTGACCATTTCATGTTGCATTATAATTTCCCACATTTCTCAGTCGGTGAAACCGGTCGTGAAGGCATTCCAAAACGTCGTGAAATCGGTCATGGTCGCCTAGCGCGCCGCGGTGTTGAAGCGATGCTTCCAGATAGCGAACGCTTCCCGTATGTGATTCGTGTGGTATCAGAAATCACTGAATCAAACGGTTCATCTTCAATGGCTTCAGTTTGCGGCGCAAGCTTGGCATTGATGGACGCTGGCGTACCATTAAAAGCACCGGTTGCTGGTATCGCGATGGGTCTGGTTAAAGAAGGCGATCGCTTTGCGGTATTGTCTGACATCCTAGGTGATGAAGATCATCTTGGCGATATGGACTTTAAAGTAGCGGGTTCAAAAGACGGTATCACAGCACTACAGATGGATATCAAAATCGAAGGTATTACTGCCGATATCATGGAGCAAGCGCTTAAGCAAGCCCATGCTGGCCGTATCCATATCTTAGATGCGATGAACAAAGTATTGCCTGCAAGCCGTACTGAAATCAACGCCCATGCGCCTAACTATGCGGTTATCGAAATCAACCCAGACAAAATCCGTGATGTCATCGGTAAAGGCGGCGCAACGATTCGTCAGCTAACCGAAGAAACTGGCGCGGTTATCGATATCGATGACGCTGGTACGATTCGTATCTTTGGTGAAAACAAAGCAGCAACCAAAGCGGCTATCGGTAAAATCGAAGCAATCACCGCAGAAGTTGAAGTTGGTAAAACTTATGAAGGTACGGTTGCCCGTATCGTCGACTTCGGCGCATTCGTTAACGTACTGCCAAATACTGACGGCCTCGTGCATATCTCGCAAATCGCAGACGAGCGCGTAGAAAACGTATCTGACTATCTAAAAGAAGGTCAAATCGTTAAAGTATTGGTACAAGACGTTGACAACCGCGGTCGTATCAAACTGACTATGAAAGGTATCGAGCAAAGCTAATCCTCGATATTTGACGTAATTTAATATAGTCAAAACCTAAAAAACCGCTTTGGTTGCTGATAATTAGCAATCAAGGCGGTTTTTTTATGCGCTCAAAAAAATAATGACAATGAGAAAATAATCTATATGTTGATGTTTTTAGGAAGGTGGATATCGATGCGCAAATTGGGTAAATCCTGTAGATGCTGGTTGATAAGAGGTAAGATATCAGTATGCCAATCTAGAGCAATTGATTCTGCTAATTCGGCGTTGTTAATAGCATTATTTTGAGCAGAACCGTTTTGCACATGACTAGTAATAAGCGGACGCGCTAATAGGGCAACCCTATGAATCCCTTGATAACGTATCAAAGGTATTAGCTGCTGTTGTAAATCGACTAAAGCTGCAGTAAGCCAACGAGATCTGCTTGGATGATAGGGGTGGTCTGATATCACAAGATTGGCGATATAACTTGGCTGATTGCCATTACTGCTGACGCCAAGTCCTGCTTGCTCGCGTGAGCGTTTATGCACTAAGCAGCTACCAACCATTAGGCTACCATCACGGCAAGCACGATAGTAGCGTTGGTAGTTGTCTGGATATAGGTTTTTGCTACGTGTAAGGATAGGGTCTAAAAGGATACCGGCGTTATTCACAGGCAGTATCAGCAACTGGGCGCTGCTATTTAAAATAGGGGCATGGGTGAGTTGTAGATGTGCCATTTATTAGCCCCTTTATAAAAATGTTATTATTTTGCGCTGGTTTTAGCCCCTTCAGCGGCTTCTAACTGGGCGATTTGTTCCTCGAGCAAGGCGATTTGCTCAGCCTTCATCTCTGTCAGCTGTTTATTCATTGTCAATTGCTCAGCCGCTAGCTTTTCTTGTTCTGCTAAGCGTTTACGCTCGTCCGCTAAGCGATCAATTTCTTCTTTCGCTAAGCTATCTGTTTCTGGTAAAGGCGCGTTTAAGATAGCGTCGGGATCAGGCGTCTGACTATCTGTGCTAGCAGCATCGGTATCTAAAATAGACGCACTCGTATCTAACGCATTATTATCTAAGGACGTAGTATCTGATTGCGCAGCGCTATTTTGCTCGGTAGGCGTTGGCGTGCTTTCGATAGGCGAGGTATTAGCGTCAGGCGAACTATTTCTCCAAACCAAATAACCAATTAATAGTGCTGCCAAGATAATGATTGGCAACCATTTTTGCCGTGATTTATTAGGTTGTTTTTTTAGTGTCTTAACGGGTAAAGGACGTATTTGTTTTTTATTCATACAAGGGTCGATTTATGTCAAAAGTATAAGTAGGCATACTATAACAAACTCAAATTAAAAAGCCCATCTAACTGGATATATATCATTAGATAGGCTAGTAGCTATTAAGGCTTGACGATACGGATTTTGTTACTTATGGTTTGAACTTGACCGTACCGCTGGTGCCGGTCACCATTGCATCACGAGCGATTTGGTCTTCTGCATGATTTTTGGCACTGATTACATCAGGGTCGGGGCGATGCTCCGCATGTCCGCACTTAGTACATTCGATATACTCATCTGGGGCAGGCTCGAGGATATTGACTTGCACCACCGCATCCATCGCCTGACATTTAGGACAACGAACGCCCGCTAAAAACCGCCGCTTTGGGGTTGATGATTGATAGCGCATTTAGATAACCTCGCGCGTCGTTTGGGCATTGGTTTTAGCATTGGTTTTAGCATTGGTTTGAGCATTAGTTTGGTCATCTATTTGAACATTGCTTTCAGTATTGGCAGCATCGTCATTTTTAGCGTTATCAAAACCGCTATGACGTAATAACGCATCAATGCTGGCGCTGCGACCACGGAAGTTCTCAAAGTTGGTTTTGGCCGGGAAACTACCACCCACTGATAAGATGGTTTCACGGAAAGCTTTACCGGTTATTGGGTTAAAAATACCGTCTTCTTCAAACTTACTAAAGGCATCTGCTGATAACAGCTCTGCCCATTTATACGAGTAATAACCTGCCGCGTAACCACCGGCAAAAATATGACTAAAGCCATTGGCAAAGCGGTTATAGTCAGGTGTCTGCATGATAGCAATATCATCGCGCACGGTATTTAGCGTCGCAAGGATACCGTCATAATCAAGCGCTGGCGTCTGCGCATGAATCAATAAGTCAAAGAGTGCAAACTCGATTTGACGTAAGGTTTGCATGCCGCTCTGGAAGTTTTTCACCGCCAGTAAGGCTGCAAGTTTGTCTTTCGGTAATGGCTCGCCAGTTTCGACATGGCTACTAATCAGCGCAATACCTTCGGCATCCCATGCCCAGTTTTCCATAAACTGACTGGGTAGCTCAACTGCATCCCATTCAACGCCATTAACGCCAGCGACATCACTAACGGTTACTTGGGTTAATAAATGATGTAGACCATGACCAAACTCGTGGAACAAGGTCAATACTTCATCGTGGGTCAATAAGCTTGGTTTGCCATCGAGGGCAGGGGTGAAGTTACCGACCATAAAGCATACAGGCAGCTGCTCATGGTTTTGTTCAGCATAGGTATAACGCGATTGAAAACCACTCATCCAAGCGCCGCCACGTTTGCCACTACGGGCAAATAAGTCAAAGTAAAAACCACCAAGCAAGTTATCATCAGCATCAAATAACTGATAAAAACTTACCTCATCGTGCCAGCGTGATACAGATTCACTGTGCTCTTGTACTTTGATACCGTATAAACGCTCGACGATAGCAAATAATCCGCTAATCACTTTTGGCAGTGGGAAATACGGGCGAATCTCTTCTTGCGATAAGCTGAACTTGCTTTGTTTGACTTTCTCAGCGACATAAGCGCTGTCCCACGGCTGTAGCTCAGTAATACCATAATCCTGCGCATACTTTTGCAGCTGTGCTAAATCTTGCTTAGCGGCTGGGGTCGCTTGCTCAGCCAAATCCCGTAAAAAGGTTTCAACTTCGGTTACGCTATCTGCCATTTTGGTCGAGAGCGAAACTTCTGCATAATTATCAAAACCTAATAGCTTGGCCTTTTGCACCCGTAATTGTAGAATTTGACTCATGATGTCGGCATTATTAAGCGATTCACCTTTGGCATTGGTATGCTTATCAAACTCAGAGGCGCGGGTAACATAAGCGCGATAAAGCGTTTCACGCAGATTGCGGTCATCGGCATGGGTCATGACAGCAAGGTAAACGGGGATGTTTAAGCTGGCAACATAATAAGGCGTCGGCAAAGCATCGATTTCTGCTTGGGTGAGCGCACCACTGGCAAGCTCGCGAGCTTTATATTGTTCGCCAGCATCAGCCAAGAGCGCCAGTCCACTTTCAGTTAGACCGGCTAAGTGCTCTGGTTTAAGCGCTAGGGCATACGCTTGGGTGGCGTCCAATATATGGTCTGAGAATGTTGCCGATAAGGTTGATAATTCGCTTTGGATAGCAGCAAACTTTTCTTGCTCAGCTTTTGGCAGTGCAACACCTGATAGCTCAAAGCTACGTAGCGCAAGCTCAATAGCACGCGCTCGTGCTGGCTCTAGGTCAGCAAAAAACGCTGTATCATTAACGATAGTTTGATAACGATTAAATAATGGCTGATGCTGTCCTACCCGTGTGCCATAAACGGACAGTTTGGGTAGCAGCTCGTGATGGACATGACGGATTTCATCATTACTCATCACGCTATTAAGGTGCGACAAAATTCCCCAACTGCGATCTAAAGCAAGATTAATATGGTCAAAGGTCATGATATCGGCCAAGGCTTGCTTAGCTGTAATATCATCAGTAGTTGCGCTCATATTATCTAAAAAGGCATTGGCAGTATCGATGGCACTGATAACTTGGTTTTGTAAGGTGTCTGGTGCGACATTGTCAAAATCGACAAGGCGTAAATTTGCAGAAATAGAGGTCATAAAAGTATCCAATAGTAATGAGAGAATTATTATTAATGGCGAGTATTGTTATACAAGGGTTGTTATATAGGGTATCTAAAAGATGGGTATCAATCGCTTGGAATACAACCCAATTCGGCAGATATCGTTTTAAAGTGGTGCGCTTATGAGATTATGGTAGATAGCGATACATTGACTATCACTGTCACTGTCACTGTCACTGTCATTATTGATAACTATCATTATTTCATTACTTCAATTATCGCCTGTACTTAAAGTTAATTAAGCTTCACTTACAAAGCGCCATCATTTGCTTGCAAATTAACCCTATAGGCAGTGGGGTTAAATTGTTAGCATCATAGTAAGAGAATAGCAAAAATGGATTTTTCTACTACCTGAAATACTTGAGTAAATTGATTGAAAAGGGTATTAATAGGTATTGTTTAAACCGCTCAAACGGATTTTAAGAATAACTATAGTTTTAAGAATAACTATAGATTGATGACTTTTAAAAACAATTTTTAATAAAAGCAGTTTCAAAGATAACCAATAAATATAAAAAATCTATTTTAACGCGCAAACCAATGATAATAAAACAAGGAGCAGTATTTATGAAAGCAACTCTAAAAAGTTTACGTGAGACAAAAGCCAATCCAGCCGTGAGTATTTTTGTCAAAACGCACCGTGAGCATCCTGATAATGAAAAAGACCCCATCGCCCTAAAAAACCAATTAAAAGTCGTCGAAGAGCGCTTAACCAATGAGTATGATAAGCGTACCGCAACCACTATATTAGAAAATATCAAAAATAAAACCAGCGATTTTAACCACAACTATAATCTAGATACGTTGGCGATATTTGCCAGTACTGACGATGTTCAAGTTATCCGTATGCCGATTGATACCAAAGAGCGTGTCATTATTTCAGACCGCTTTGCCACGCGCGACTTGGTGCGAGATATGGCAAGTGCAGTTCATTATTATACGGTGGTATTGACCCGTGATAATGCCCGTTTGATTGAAGCGTCTAATGACCGTGTTATTAAAGAATTTGATAAAGACGATGATGCGCAAAATAATATGGAAAATATCCCATTCCCTATCGAAAATAACGGTCTTTATAATACCAGTGACGGCGGATCAGATCGCTCAGCGAACAACGAAAGCAGTTATCTCAAAGCCTTCTTTAACCAAGTAGATAAAAGCGTGCAAGAGATATGGGGCGAGAATAAAATGCCACTTGTTATCGTTGGTGATGCCAAAAATATCGGTTACTATAAAGATATCTGTGACCGTCCAGAAAATATCATTGCTACGGTTTCAAACGCGACCAAGTTAGAAGAAGGCAGTGCCCAGCATATCGTTGATAGCGTACAAGAAGCGGTAGAGGGTTATCGCACCTCATTACATCAAGCTGCCTTGGGTGAGATTGATAAAGCGCGCGGTGCAAATATGCTGCAGACGGATTTACAAGAAGTCTATCGCAGTGCATTTCAGGGTGTAGGCGAGACGTTATATATCCGTCGCGGTTATATGCAACCTGCGAAGATTGATGAAAAAGCACAAACCTTGAGTATGGCAGATGATGCGACGGCAGAAGGTGTTACCGATGATGCGATTGGTGAAATCATCGAGCATGTCATTCATAATGGTGGTAAAGCGGTCTTTATGCCACAAGATATTATGAGTGCAGATCAGCCAATTGCTCTGGTAACGCGCTATTAATCGGTTGCTGATATTCGTTAATGAATTAGCCATCGTTACAACATAGGTATAATATGGGAGCATTGGTTCGATATGAATCAATGCTCTTTTTGCATGAATCACTATAATTATTAGTACCATCACTATTTTTAATAAGCTTTTATTTCTTAATTATTATTATTAACCATTAAATAAGAGCTGCTTTATAAGAGCTGTTCTTTTTGACTTAATGATGTGCTTACTTAACATCGTTTTTAACCTTTACTCTATGAACCATGAGTCTATGACTGATAAATTTATGAATAACACCGCCTCTTTTGTTTTGACCAGCTATAACATTCACAAAGGCATGTCGCCGATGAATCGGGAGGTCAAAATACAAGGTATCGCCCAGGCGCTTGATATCATTGGCTCCGATATACTCTGTCTTCAAGAAGTACAAGGTCAAAATCTGAAGCGCAATATGCAATACAACGAATACCCTGACCAATCTCAACATGAATGGTTTGGTGAATATCTGCAGCTGCAAAACAGTTATGGTAAAAATTCAGAATATGAAAATGGTCATCATGGTAATGCCGTCCTAAGTCGTTTTCCGCTTGATCCCAAACATAATGTCAATATCACGGTTAATAAGCTTGAGCAGCGTGGTGTTCTGCACTGCGAGGTGCAGCCGATAGGGTGGGAGATGCCAGTTGTGGTGTTATGCGCTCACCTAAACCTTTTTGAGCGCGATCGTATCAAACAATATGAAGCCATTTCCAACTATGTGCGTAATGAGATTGCGCCTGACCAACCTTTGATATTGGCGGGTGATTTTAATGACTGGAAGAAAATGTCTTGCGACCGACTCGCATCGAGCTTAGGTATGACCGAAGCATTTAAGCATTGTCATGGTAAGTTATTACCGACCTTTCCTGCCAAACTGCCGGTGCTAAGCTTGGACCGTATCTACGTGCGTAACCTAAGAGTGAAAGATGCTTGGGTGCATACCGGCAAACCGTGGTCTACATTATCGGATCATTTGCCGCTTAGTGCCGAGTTGGCATTGCCTTAGCATTACAAGTTGGTAAGTAAAGAAATCAGTAATCAAAGCAGCTATTATTTAAAAAGCCGTTATCTAAAAAAAGCTGTTAGTTAAAAAGGTTGTAAATCAATCAAAAAAAATATGAGAATAATACAAGGATGATCAATCATGTCTGATAAAAAAATACCAACGACGCAACATGCCGCTCTTATACGTGAATTTGGCGAGCCTGAAGTCATGATATATCAAGATGGCGTGGCTATTCCTGAATTAACGGACAATCAAGTATTGATAAAAATCGCTTATGCCGGTATCAATCCCGTCGATTACAAAACCCGTCAAGGTAAAGGTTGGGGCGCTGAGGCGATTCAAAAAGACAAATTTGATAATAATGAGCCGGCTATTTTAGGCTGTGATGTCGCCGGTATCGTGGTTAAAAGTACTAGCGATAAGTTTGCTGTCGGTGAGCAAGTCGCGGCATTGACCTTTGACGGTGGCGGTTATGCAGAGTATGTCGCGGTCGATGCCAACTTATTGGCAAAAGTACCTGAGCCAGTCACTTTGCAGCAAGCAGGCGCGCTACCTTGTATTGGACAAACAGCGCTACAATTTGTCGAGTTTGCTGATATTAAAAACGGTGAGCATGTCGTTATCAATGCCCCAGCTGGCGGTGTTGGACATTTGGCTATTCAGCTATTGATGGATAAAGTGACGCAAGATAATGTAAAAGTAACCGTGATTTGCTCACCTGAGAAGTACGACAAACTGGGTGGCTTAATAGATAAAAATAAGCTGGCAGGTTGGATTGATTATACCAAAGACGACACTTTTCCTGACTTACAAGCCGATGTGCTCCTAGATTTGGTTGGTGATGATGCGGGCGTGTGCGCGCTGAACGTTATAAAATTTGGCGGCCGCGTCTATGTCTTGCCGACGATTTGGGTTGATAAACTAAAAGCAGCGGGTAGTCAAAAAAGCTTAAAGGTGGCAGGTTATAAAGCGCAGCGTAGTGGGGAGGACATGGCGCGAGTTTTACAGCTTGTTGCCGATGGCAAGCTGACCTTACAAATTCAGCAAACGTATCCATTATCTGAAGTAGTGGCTGCTCACCGTGAGCTAGAAAAAGGTAATACCTTTGGTAAGATTGTGCTAAAAGCAAGCTAAGCCAAACTTGCTTAATTTAATGCCATTTGCCGAAAGGTTAAGCTAATACGCCCTTCATCGACTGTTTTGGTTTTAGTAATGCTATGCTTCCAATATTGTTGCGTAGCACCATGCATGACGATAAGCTGACCGGACTCAAGATAAAGCTCGACTTTATCTTGAGTTTTTTTATGCTTAAAGACAAACTTGCGCGTGGCACCCAGTGACAAAGAGGCAATAACGGGCTGATGACCAAGCTCTTTTTCATCGTCTGCATGATAGCCCATACCGTCATCGCCAGATGGATAGTAATTGAGCAAACAAGAATTAAATTCTGCGTTAATACCGATTTTTAATAGTTGCTGCTCAATATGATGTTTCACATGAAACACTGAGTCTGTCCATGCAATCGCTTGACGCGTGTGCCCCGAGTATTGATAACTGGCATCACTGTCGCCCATCCATACTATTTGACGAGTGGTGACATGCGTCTTGCCAAATAGCGTTACGATATCAGGCTGCCAAGGTAGCGTCGTTAATAAGGCATAATATAAGGCACTTGGGTAATCAATCACGCCGCCTAAATCATTTACCTTGCCATCATAAGGCAATAAGTTATCAGTCGGCGCAGGCGCAAAAAGGTCAGTCATAACTCACATCTCACATCGCTCAGCTTATTTAGCGCTCTTATAATGTTCATTGATAATCTGCGCACACAATTCAGGCGCTTCCATCGGTAATAGATGACCGTAGTCTGGCAAGGAGATAACGCTGCCATCAGGGACAAATTTTTGCCATTGTTTGCGTACTTTATTATTGATAAATAAGGTCGGTTTGCCCGTGATTAAGGTATAAGGACAGCTAAGTTTTTTTAATGCGGCATCGATATGGGGCGCACCAAAATAATTGGCAAGCTCTTGCTCGGGGGCGAACATCAAGCTATAGCTGCCAGCATCGTTAGCAGACAAGCTTTGCTCAGCAAACACCTTTAGATGCTCATCACTGATACGTTTATAAGCCCGTTGCGCGCGTAAACTCTCATAGTAATCATCGATACTTGCCCAAGTAGATTGCTTGGTTAGCGTGCTTTTAAAGGGTTCACGGCTTAGCAAAAATTGACGTGGCAGCAAGTTATAAAGTGTCGCTTGCTTTTTAGTAAAGGTGACAGGCTCAATAAGATATAGCTGTGAGAATAGCTCAGGGCGTTTGGCCGCTGCCATGGCGGTGGCGGTCGCCCCTTGTGAATGCCCAATACCAACGATAGGCGCGTCTTGGGTTTTCTCTAAAAACTCAATCAGTATATCGGCATCTTGCTCACGGGTCAGACGCGGCGCTTGCGGTTTGTCATACCAATAGCCACGTAGCGCCAGCGCCAATAAATCAAAATCCGTTGCCAACTCATTTAATAAGGGCGCATAAGTACCAACGGTGAAACTATTGCCGCCATAAAAATGGGCTGACGGACGTTTAAGTTCGTTCGATTTTTCTGCTTGATTCGCTAAATGATTCAGCGGCTGCAAGTCATAATAGCGTGCTTGTTTGCCATCGATATTAATACGCTTGGTAAATACTTCCATAAGAATAAAACTTCCTTGTGACGGTTTTTTTAACCTTTATTATTAACTTCTATCATTAGCTTTTGTCATAGAATTCTTATTAGCTGTCTTCGCCTAAGAAGCCACCACTTTGACGCTGCCATAAGCGTGCATAAACGCCATTTAATGCCAATAGCTCATCATGGCTGCCTTGCTCGATGATATGCCCTTTATCCATGACGACCAGTCTATCAAGGGCGGCAATGGTAGATAGTCTATGGGCAATCGCAATAACGGTTTTGCCCGTCATGATGTCATTTAGGCTTTCAGTAATGGCAAATTCAATCTCAGAATCAAGCGCACTGGTCGCTTCATCTAACAGTAAAATCGGGGCGTTTTTAAGCATCACGCGCGAGATAGCAATGCGCTGACGTTGACCGCCAGACAGCTTAACGCCACGCTCGCCGACTTGGGTATCAAGACCGGTATTGCCCTTATCATCATACAAGCCTTCGATAAAGTCCCATGCCTGTGCTTGCTTAGCAGCCGTAATGATTTCCTCATCGGTTGCGTCAGGACGACCGTAGGCGATGTTTTCACGGACGGTGCGATGCAATAATGAGGTATCTTGGGTAACCATACCGATTTGCTGACGTAACGATTCTTGGGTAACTTCATCAATCGCTTGCCCATCGATATAGACCTTACCTTTATCAACATCAAAAAAACGTAGCAGCAGATTGACCAAGGTTGATTTACCCGCACCAGAACGCCCAACCAAACCGATTTTCTCACCCGGTTTGATATCTAAGTAAAAATTATCTAGTAGCTTGGCGTATGAAGTATTATTCGCTAAGTCGGTGTCATCGCCATTAACGTTATCAAGACGCTTGGCTAATTTATGCGTATTTAAACCTGTATCATCGTCTTCGCCTTCATAACTAAAATCAACATGGTCAAAGACGATACGACCCTCGGTAACTTTAAGTGCGGGCGCGTTTGGTTTATCAACGATGGTTTGCGGCGCTGATAGAGTGCGCATACCGTCTTGTACCGTACCAATACTTTCAAACAAACTGGCAGTTTGCCACATAATCCAGCGCGTCAGACCGTTTAAACGCAGTGCCATCGCCGTCGCTGCAGCAATTGCCCCAACACCGACCGCGCCTTGTTGCCATAAATATAAGCTGATACCAGCAGTCGAGCTGACCAAAACCACACTGATTAAATGAGTCGATACTTCTAAATAACTGACCCAGCGCATCTGTGCATGGACCGTACCTAAAAACTGCCCCATGGCATTTTTGGCATAACCAAGTTCACGGCGCGAATGACTAAATAGCTTCACAGTCATAATATTGGCATAAGCATCGGTTATGCGCCCCGTCATCAAAGCACGGGCATCGGCTTGTACAATCGCCGTTTGTTTCAGTTTGGGAATAAAGTACCACATCGCCAACCAAACTAAGACAAACCAAGCGATAAATGGGATTAATAACAAGCTGTCTAAATTAAATAAAATCACACCGGTGGTAATAAAGTAGACGGCGACATACATAAACATATCGGTGACCGTCATCACGGTATCACGCACCGCCAACGCCGTTTGCATCACCTTAGCCGATACGCGACCAGAGAATTCGTCTTGATAAAACTGCATCGATTGCCCAAGCATGCGCTGATGAAAACGCCAGCGCATTTGCATCGGAAAAACGCCTTGCAAGGTTTGAAAATGAATAAACGATGACAAGGCAATCCATAGTGGGCTGACAATCATCACGGCCAACATCATGAGCAGCACATCGCCTTTTTCTGTCCACAGATTTTGCGGGGTATATACCCCAAGCCAATCGACGATATTGCCAATCCAGGCAAATAGCATGGCCTCGTAGATACCGATACCGGCAGACAAAATCATAAACAGCAATAGCCAACCACGCAGACCTTTGGTACAGGCCCACAAAAACTTTAGCATGCCATCACTTGGGGATGGCAGCGGCATAGGCGTATCGGGAAAGGCGGGCAGACGAGTTTCAAAGAAACGAAATAGAGCATTCATAGGCAGTGATAAAGCATCAATAGCAGTACGCCAAAATAAGCACGATAAGGTGCTATCTTGAATCTTTACTTTTGTGATTAGGATTGTTGGTTATTTTAACAAACTTCGCTCTGATGGCTGCATGCTAATTGTAAGCTGCAGGGTATCGCTAATACTCAACTCTATCTTAATTATTGACATGGTGATTTGTCTTGACGGTTTTGCCGATTCTTTATGACTGTATCGAGCATGAGTTATCCATATTAAATAAACAATACTAAAACTCGATAAGATAAATAGATTGCTGTATAAGAAATATTTTGTTACATTCTAGGGTTTCATTTGATTTAGCAGTTTTTTTCTAAGCACTAACTAATAGTTAAAGGTCAGTGGAAGCTTAAAAGTAAAATATTAAAGAATAAAGGCGATACTGATAGCTGTCTTAAATGCCAGTAATAAACACGCCAGATTATAATTTAACAAGGATGACCTTAATGATGTATCTCATAATAGCGGTGCTCTGTAGCGTCGCTGTTTCCGTACTTTTAAAAATACTACGCCAAAAAAATATCGATATTCGCCAAACCATCGTGGCGGGATATCCCGTGGCATTTTTATTAACTTGGGTGTTATTAAAACCAGATGTCAGTGGCATCGGCGCACTTGGTAATGCATGGGGCATCATTATTGCGCTTGGGGTTTTATTGCCGGCGGTATTTATTATCCTTGGGCGCGCGATTGAATCGGTTGGTATGGTCGCAACCGATGCCGCTCAGCGTTTATCGCTTATCATTCCTATCGTTGCCGCTTTTTTATTATTTGGCGAAGTGCTGACAGGTACGCGAGTCCTTGGGCTAGCATTAGGGTTTTTGGCACTTGCTGCTTTGGTCTATCGCCCGCAGCATGGGCTTATAAATACCCAAGCAAAGCAGACGCCGCTGTGGCTGTTTGGCGTTTGGCTAGGTTATGGCGTTATTGATATCTTATTTAAACAAGTGGCCAAGCAAGGGGCGGCATTTCCTTTAACCTTATTTGTGACGTTTGGGTTGGCAGGATTGCTGCTGTTCGTTTATTTACTCATTACGCGCGTACGCTGGCAGGGTAATGCTCTTAGCGCAGGATTATTACTTGGCGCGCTAAATATGGGCAATATCTATGCTTATGTCCGTGCCCATCAAGTATTGTCTGAGTCGCCAAGCATCGTCTTTACGGGTATGAACGTCGGTGTGATTGCGGTGGCAACGTTGATAGGCGTCGGTGTGTTTAAAGAGCAGCTTAATCGTATCAATATCGTCGGTTTATTATTGGCAATTTGCTGTGTGGCAGTATTGTTTTTGGTTTAACTTCGAGCGTTTAAATGAGCAAAATTTTAACTTATCAACGATAGGCACGCGCGATGTCCTATGTTAAGGTTATTTATAGTCAAGCTCACGTTAGCTGCGGGCTGATTGATTTATTATAATAATGTTTGACCCTTATTAATTAGGATAGGATATCTACTCAATGGAATACGAAAAACAATTACAGCGTATCAAAAATGGTTCAGGTTTTATCGCCGCCCTTGATCAAAGCGGTGGCAGTACGCCAAAAGCGCTAGAAAATTACGGCGTTAGCGGCGATGCTTATGACAACGATGAAGCCATGTTTGACTTGGTACATGAGATGCGCGCCCGTATCATGACTTGTGATGCTTTTGATAATGAGCGTGTCCTTGGCGCGATTTTATTTGAAGATACGATGGAGCGCGAGGTCAATGGCAAGCCAACCGCCAACTATTTATGGGAAGATAAAAATATCGTACCTTTTTTAAAGGTAGATAAGGGCTTGGCTGAGCACATGGATGGCGTGCAAGTGATGCGCCCGATACCTAATCTAGATGCTTTATTGGACAAAGCTAAAAACTATCCGGTATTTGGTACCAAAATGCGTTCAGTCATTTATGAGCCAAGTGTCGATGGGATTGAGCTAGTGGTACAGCAGCAGTTTGATGTGGCAAAACAGATTATCTCTAAAGGTTTAATGCCTATTGTTGAGCCTGAAGTAGATATCAACAGTAGCAAAAAACATGATTGCGAAATCATCCTTAAAACCAGTATTTTGCATAATCTTGAGCGCTTAAACGACGGTCATCAAGTGATGCTAAAACTGACCTTGCCAGAAGAAGAGGGCTTTTATCAAGAGTTGGTTGACCATCCAAAAGTACTAAAAGTGGTGGCATTGTCTGGTGGTTATAGTCGTTATGATGCCTGCGAAAAGCTCAAGCAAAACCCCGGTATGATTGCCAGTTTCTCGCGTGCCTTTACCGAAGGTTTAAGCAAGCAACAAAGTGACGAAGAGTTTGCTAGTACTATCAATGCTTCTATTGAAGAGATTTACGAGGCGTCAAAGATTTAGCTTAATCTTCTACAAGACAGGGTATGTTTAAAATAAAAAAGCGCTACCAATGAGTAGCGCTTTTTTTATAAGCTAAAGGTTAATGCTAAGTGGTTAAACTTCTTTATATAGCTGACGACCTTCTTTATGATATTTTTCGCTCATTTCTGCCATACCTTTATGAATCTCATCGAGGCTGGCTTCGCCTACTTGTCCAACCAGCTCAGTATCCACTTCTTTGATGACATGACCTGCATTAGTTAAATCGCCCGTATGCGGGGTGACTTGTTTATTAGCGGCATCTTTATCTAATCCTGCTGCATATTCACGCACGTTTTGGGTGATTTTCATTGAGCAAAACTTTGGTCCACACATCGAGCAAAAGTGCGCCGATTTATGGGCGTCTTTTGGCAAGGTTTCGTCATGATATTCACGCGCGGTATCAGGATCAAGGGCCAGATTAAACTGATCATCCCAGCGGAACTCAAAACGGGCTTTGGACAAAGCATTATCACGCGCCTGTGCACCCGGATGACCTTTAGCAAGGTCAGCAGCATGAGCAGCAATTTTATAAGTGATAATGCCGTCTTTGACGTCCTTTTTATTTGGCAGACCTAAATGCTCTTTTGGCGTCACATAGCAAAGCATTGCCGTACCAAACCAGCCAATCATCGCCGCGCCAATGGCGCTGGTGATATGGTCATAACCGGGAGCGATATCAGTCGTCAAAGGTCCTAGGGTATAAAAGGGGGCGTCAGCACATAGCTCAAGCTGCAAGTCCATATTTTCTTTAATACGGTTCATCGCTACGTGCCCAGGACCTTCAATCATCACCTGTACATCGTGCTTCCAAGCGACTTTGGTTAGCTCGCCAAGGGTATGCAGCTCGCCAAATTGCGCTTCGTCATTGGCGTCTTGCAAACAACCCGGACGTAGACCATCACCCAGACTAAATGCCACATCATACTGCTTCATAATCTCGCAGATATCTTCAAAGTGGGTGTATAAAAAGCTTTCTTTATGATGAGCCAAACACCACTGCGCCATGATAGAGCCACCACGCGAGACAATACCAGTTAGGCGTCCAGCCGTTAGCGGTACATAACGGAGGAGCACGCCGGCGTGAATAGTAAAGTAATCAACGCCTTGTTCCGCTTGCTCGATAAGCGTGTCGCGGAATATCTCCCATGTCAGGTCTTCTGCAACGCCATCGACTTTTTCTAGTGCTTGATAAATCGGTACGGTACCGATTGGGACTGGCGAGTTACGAATCAACCATTCACGGGTTTCATGGATATGATTGCCCGTCGATAAATCCATAATGGTATCTGCGCCCCAGCGCGTTGCCCACGTCATTTTTGACACTTCTTCATCGATAGAAGAACCCAGCGCTGAGTTACCAATATTGGCATTAATTTTGACCAAAAAATTGCGTCCAATAATCATCGGCTCGGATTCAGGATGATTGATGTTATTTGGAATAATTGCGCGACCAGCAGCCACTTCATCACGGACAAATTCAGGGGTGATAATTTTTGGCGTATTGGCACCAAAGCTTTCGCCTTCGTGTTGGCGCATATCGGTCAGTGCATGCTGCTTTTGCGTTTCGCGAATGGCGATATATTCCATCTCAGGAGTGATAATACCGCGACGTGCATAGTACATTTGTGTGACGTTACCAGCTTTGCCATTGATATCTTTAGCACGGCGCGGCTTATCAATATGAGCAAATCTTAAGTTAGCGGTACTGATATCGCGGGCACGCGCTTGTCCGTATGAGCTTGATAAACCATCTAACTGTTCGGTATCACCGCGCTCAGCTATCCAACCTTCACGTAATTTAGGCAAACCTTTGGTCAAGTCGATATCGACATTAGGATCGGTATAAACGCCTGAGGTGTCATAGACATAAAATGGAGGATTGTGCTCGCCTTCATTAGCGCCGGCACCGCCAACAGGGGTATCTGCTAAGCTAATCTCGCGCATCGGTACTTGAATATCGGGTCTTGAACCTTCGATATAGATTTTTTTGGAAGCGGGGAGAATACGGTGTAAGTCGCGGGCGTCTTCTTCGAAACGGGCATCTTTTTGGTTGCGATGGGCAGGCGTTTTTAGGACGTCGGCTTTTTTATCGACAGTTTTAGTAACAGGGGTCGAAGGGGTTTGGGTTGTTTGTAAATCTGAAGTAGTCATATGCTGTCCTAGCGTGTTGGTTTTTGAATAAAAGCAACACCGCCAGTAGCTGCGGGGCAAGACTATGTAAGACAGACAAATTCAATCATCAAACACGTGCACTATGATTAAATTCAACTTTCATTGAAACTCAATCTAATGCCGTTTTTTAGATAATTGGTAGGCGCAGCTTTTTATTATTGCCATACAGCAGCGTAAAAACGCCGTCAGACATAAGATATGGGCAATAATAAAAAGGCATTTCTGCGCGCCTTTTGTACAGTTGTAACATAGGCTTAAGACTTCCCTGCGTCGGTACTAACCGCATCAGGTTCGGCGGGTGATCTCTCAGCGAATGTATTAAAAAGCTTAGAAAGTAAGCTTGTCATACACCGCACCCCGAGTCTGTCAGTGTTGTGAATCAGTCTCATACTAACAAACTATAAGGGTGCTGCCTAGTCATTTGCCGTTTGTTAGTTGAGAGGCAGTTTTGATATTTTTAATTTAGTAACTGTCTTTTAATCAATGACAGTTCCTTCAATTAATAACAACCATCATGCGCATTATTTTTCTGGTGTCCAGCCCTGCGCACGCTCATAGTCTTCGTTATCTAAGAACTTCTCACGTTGCTCGGTTAAGAACTTTTTGGCTGCAGGGTCTAGCATGCTGAGATGGTTTTCGTTAATCAGCATGGTTTGCTGCTCAAGCCACTCTTTCCATGCTTTGTCCGAGACAGTTTCTTGCAGCTCTTGACCTTTTTTACTAGGAAAAGGCGGATGCGGCATTTTTGGTAATTCTTGCTTATATTTGCGGCAAAAGACGGTATTGGCTTGTGGATTAAAAGTCTCAGTCATAAAGCAATCCTTATTAGTTAATGGTATTAAATTATTAAATGAATTATTGGTATTGACCTATGATAACGGTCTTCTAAGATTTAGCCAAGGATATCAGGTGTAGAGAAGGTAACAGCCCATATAGTTACTGATGTTCATAACGATATTTATAAAACCATATTTATAAAACTATCTGCATAAAAATACCCGCGATTGATGCGGGTATTTTTATGCATGGGCTAATACTGTGATTAAACCTTGTATGGCGCTGCTAGCTTTACGCAAATACTTTTAGGCGCGCACGACCATTAACGACTGCTTGTTTAACCTGATTTGGCGCGGTACCACCTAAATGGTCACGGGCGGCTAATGAACCTTCTAGCGTTAGATACTCAAAAACATCATCGCCAATCGCATCGCTAAATTGCTGTAGCTGCGCCAGTGATAAGTCACTTAAATCAACGCCTTCTTTGATACCCAAAGCAACGGCATTGCCGACCACTTCATGGGCATCACGGAAAGCCACACCGCGGCGAACCAAATAATCAGCCAAATCGGTGGCTGTTGCATAGCCTTTCATGGTTGCAGCGCGCATATTTTCTTTATTTGGTGTGATGTTCGGTAGCATATCAGCAAAGGCGAGTAACGAACCGGTCAAGGTGTCAACGCAATCAAAGAGCGGCTCTTTGTCTTCTTGGTTGTCTTTATTATAAGCAAGCGGCTGACTTTTCATCAGGCTTAACAATGTCATCAATTGCCCAAAGACGCGCGCTGCTTTACCGCGCACCAGTTCTGGTACGTCAGGGTTTTTCTTTTGCGGCATGATAGATGAGCCAGTACAGAAGCGATCAGGGATTTGCACAAAGTTAAATTGCGCTGACATCCATAGGATAATCTCTTCGCTCATACGTGACATATGCATCATAAGGATAGATGCGGCAGAGGTAAACTCAATAGCAAAATCACGGTCTGAGACCGCATCGAGTGAGTTTTGGCAAATACCTTCGAAACCTAGCAACTTGGCAGTGATGGTACGATCGATAGGGAAAGTCGTGCCAGCAAGGGCGGCGCTACCAAGCGGCATCTGATTGATACGGCGGCGCGCATCGACAAGACGCTCGGTATCGCGGTATAACATCTCAAACCATGCCATCACGTGATGACCGAAGCTGACGGGCTGCGCGGTTTGCAGATGGGTAAAACCTGGCATGATGGTATCAGTGTGCTGTTCCGCCAAATCTAGCAAGCCGCTTTGCAAACGTACCAATAGCGCGATGATATTATCGGTTTCTTCACGCAACCAAAGACGAATATCGGTCGCAACCTGATCGTTACGGCTACGGCCAGTATGCAATTTTTTACCTACCGCGCCGACAATATCAGTTAAGCGTGATTCGACGTTCATGTGCACGTCTTCAAGCGCGATAGACCAGTTAAACTCGCCGGCTTCAATCTCGCGTAACACTTGTTGTAGACCATCGATAATGGTCGCAACGTCGTCAGCGCTTAAGATGCCACACTCTTTAAGCATGGTGGCGTGCGCAATTGAGCCTTGAATATCGTGGCGGGCAAAGCGTTGGTCAAAGCCGACAGAAGCGGTAAAGGCGGCGACAAAGCTGTCCGTCGCTTCACTAAAGCGACCGCCCCACATCTGCTGACCCTGACTACTGGTAGGGCTTTGCGCTGCGGCAGTATTTGTTGGAGAAGCTTCTGTGCTAGAATCAGAAACAGCTGGATTTTTATTTGAATCGGGATTATTACTATTTGAAGAATTGGCGTTCATATCGGTACAAGACAAGTCAAGAGAATAAGAACTCAAGTATAGCAAATGATGAGGTTGCCTTACTAGCGGAGCGCTTAGAGTTTTTTATGCCCAAGCTCATGGAAATCATGAAGGCTTGGCAGTGGCTACTGGCAATCTTTTTTTGGTCACTGTTTGTAGCGATAGTCGATCGCCATAGTGTGGCCAACCAAGCGCAATTTATCATCAAATTTATCGCAAGGTTTATCCAGACCAGCTTAACCTTGATACCTTCTTTTTATTTAATTGATTATCTGCGCCCTATATTAAAGCGTTTAAGCGTCTCAACAGCCAGCATCTATGTCTTGCTTATCTTAACGAGCGCCACAGCAGTGACCATGATGTTGGTCCTACTGATTATGATAAATTTTGGTTGGTTTGATTATAGTATTCGCGTCTTTGTCTCAACGGTGGTGTTTAATACCGTCATTACCGCCGGTTTTACTATTGCCACTTTGCTAATTTTTTTACGGCGCTACCGTGAGCTGAATGCGCTGAAGCAATCATTTGAGCAAAAATTGAGCGCCCAAAACGATATATTAAAAGCTCGCTTAGCGCCGCATTTCTTTTTTAATACCATTAATACCCTGATGTCGCTGATTGAAACCAACCCAACCCGCGCCGCTTACTTATTGCAGCACGTTTCAGCGTTATTCCGTGCCAGTTTTAATGGTGCGCGTGAGATTAGCTTTGAAGAAGAGATTGCCCTTTGTGAGCATTATTTGGCCATTGAGTCTATCCGCTTGGAGGACAAACTGGCAGTAAACTGGCGGCTACCTGACGAAGATGTTATGTATGACATGGTCATCACTGCTTTGACTTTACAAAGCGTGATTGAAAAAATGTTGGTTAACGTCATTAGGATGACCACCGACACCATTTATATCGATATTAAAGTCAGTTGGCTGCAGCATCGCGTCGAGATTACCATTAGCGTGCAGCTGCCTAAAAAAACCTTGATGATTAACCATGACTTACGCCAGCACATGGATTTTTATATTCAAGCAGAACGTCTGCGAGCTTATTTTGGCGACAGCGCAGATATCCAAAGCCGCGTGACGAGTAAACAAATTATTACTATTATTCATTACCCGCTCCAAGATGTCAGTTTATAATCTTTGCTTTTGAAAGCGCTTTCTTTGGTTGGTCATAATAAACCAGCAATCGTAGGCGGGTAGCGTGGCATATTTATTGCACTGTTTATCATATTGTTGATGATTATTATCAGTTTTTAAACTCACCAGTTTTTAAAATTAGCAGCTTTTAAAATCAACAGTACTTAACTATTACCAATGCTTAACTATTACCAATGCTTAACTATTACCAATGCTTAAATATTACCAATGCTTAAATATTACCAATGCTTAAATATTACCAATGCTTAAATATTAACAGTGCTTAAATGCTAAAAATGGCGTTGAAACGCTCAAGCGCTATTGGTGGCTTGCAGAAATGGGACGGTTGGTTTATAACTGAAGTAGGGTGCATTGCCTTTGCTAAAAGGCGTATGGTATTTTTTGCTAAGTGGTGAGCTTTAAATGATGATAAATCCTAATAAATGCTGATATATGATAAATACTATTAAAGATTGTTAAGTCTGCACTTATAAAGGAGTTTGCATGCGGATTGTTGTTTGTGATGATGAGCCATTAGCCCGTGAACGTTTGGTTAGGATTGTCCAAGAATCAGGTCATGAGGTGGTTGCCCAAGCAAAGACGGGCATCGAGGCCATTATTGCCGTAAAATCTCAGCAGCCGGACATCATACTGCTCGATATTCGTATGCCTGAGATGGATGGGGTTGAGTGTGCCCAAGAGCTTGCGAAGCTGAATCATCCACCCGCCATCATCTTTGTAACGGCTTACGACCATTATGCGATTGCAGCGTTAAAAGCCAATGCCATTGGTTATTTATTAAAACCAGCCAATAAAGATGAGTTGCTAGAAGCACTGCATAAAGCCACCAATCTCAATGCCGCGCAATTAAATGAGATTCGCAAACTCGAAAACCCAACTGCCCGTCCAGTGCGTGAACATATCGCAGCGCGTACCCACCGCGGGGTTGAGCTGATTGAGCTCAAAGATATCTACTACTTTACTGCCGATCAAAAATACGTCAAAGTACGCCATAAAGAAGGCGTTGTCCTCATTGATGACACCCTAAAAGAGCTTGAGCAAGAGTTTGAAGACAGGCTTTTTCGCGTGCATCGTAACGCGATTATCAATATCAAATATCTATATTTTTTAGAAGCCTTAGATGCAGGACAGTTTCAACTGCACTTTAAAGGGATTGATGAGACGCTAGCAGTCAGTCGTCGCCATCTACCGGCACTCCGTGAAAAGATTCAAAGCATGTAGTGATAAGGGCTTCATGCTGTTGACATAATCATGCCATATCATCAAACCCTTATTTATGCTTAAATAGGGGTATTTTTTTGCATCATTCTGCTTTATATATCGTTTGTAGCGCCCGTTTTGGGTGCCAAATTTGCATTATTGTTGCGCACTGACATTCTAGTATCGAACTTATTGAGGCCTTTTATGAGCACCATGCAGCCACCTGCTTTGACTACCTTAAATATCGCCACCCGCCAAAGCCCATTGGCATTATGGCAAGCTGAGCATATCCGTGACCGCCTACTGGCGCTATATCCTGAGCTGACGATTAACCTGCTAAAGATTGTCACTAAAGGGGATAAGATTTTAGATACGCCACTGGCAAAAATTGGCGGCAAGGGTTTGTTCGTTAAAGAGCTTGAGCAAGCATTGTATGACAAGCAGGCCGATATTGCGGTGCATTCTTTAAAAGACGTACCGATGGAATTGCCAGAAGGCTTGACGCTGGGTGTCTATTGTAAACGTGCCTCGCCAACTGACGCCTTTGTTTCTAACACTTATCATAGTATCGATGAGTTGCCACAAGGTGCGGTAGTCGGTACCGCAAGTCTACGTCGCCAATGCCAAATCAAGGCCTATCGTCCTGATTTGCAAATTAAGACCCTGCGCGGCAACGTCGGTACGCGCTTAGGGAAGCTTGATGCGGGCGAGTATGACGCCATTATTTTGGCCACCAGTGGTTTGCAGCGTATTGAGCTTGATGAGCGCATTCGCAGTGAGTTGGATATTGATATTTGCTTGCCAGCGGTCGGACAAGGTGCTCTAGCGATTGAATGCCGTGAAGGCGATGATGAGGTTCTAAAATTACTAGCACCGTTAAATGATGATAAAGCTCGTATCCGCCTCATCGCTGAGCGCGCGCTAAACCGTCATTTACAAGGTGGCTGCCAAGTACCGATTGCGGCTTATGCAGTATTGCAAATGGCTGATGCAGACGACGATAGCGATAGCCAAAACGGCAATAATGATGCCGGTGATAGCTTATGGCTACGTGGCCGCGTCGGTCAAGAAGACGGTAGCGAGCTGCTCAAAGCTGATAAACGCCTGACTTTAAGCGGCAGCCAAGCTGAACAAGAAGCGCAAGCCAACCAGCTAGGTATTGACGTCGCTGAAATGCTACTAGCCATCGGTGCTGGTGATATTTTATCAGCCATTTATAATCCTAAATAGCATCTATATTTAATAATGTTTAACTATTATTGTCATCTCAATCATAGTGCTATCTTTATTTAGATGGTTCTATGATTAAGCGTCCTTTCTTCCTAAGCCTTTTGTCACGGTATGTTTATGTCTTGGTCATCACCGAAGTCCACTGATTCGAATCAACCTATTGATAAGCCAGTATTGCTGCCGCAGGTTGTCATCAATACGCGCCCAGTTGAGCGTGCCGCACCGCTGACCGAGCATTTACAAGCAGCAGGGATGTCAGTGATTGATATGCCGATGTTGACCTTAGAGGCGCGTCCAACTACCGAGCAGGATATGGGATTGATGCGCCAATGGTTTGCAGGTAACTATCAAGCACTCGTTATCGTGAGCCCGACAGCAGCAGCTTCAGGGCTGGCTGTTTGGCAAGCACTTGAGCATGAGCGCCATGCTCAAAAATCTAGCGAAAATGCTAGTCAGCAAAAAGAGACAGGGTTTACAGGTTTAGAAGCGCCAAGTCATCTGATAGCGGTTGGGGAAGCCACCGCAGCGGTGTTAAATGATGCAAAGTTGGCTGCATCAAGCTATCAAGTATTGCAGCCGTTAATTGCCAATAATGAAGGTATGCTAGCCATGCCTGAAATTGACAGTCTCCAAGCTGGCGATAAGCTCTTGGTATGGCGCGGGCTTGGTGGGCGGCGCTTATTGGTCGATACCTTACAGGCGCGCGGCGTCCATATCGATAGCATCGCTTGGTATGAGCGCAAAATGCCTGCCGATGCTATGACGCAGTATGAGCAATGGCAAACGCAGTTTCTTACCCAACAATCCTTGCAGCAGACAACCTCAGTAGCACAGCCAAAGCCCATCGTGATTGTCAGTAGTGGCACGGCGTTTGAGCATTGGGAAGCGATTGTTAAGACAGTTGCCGCAAAAGCTTCAGAGTCAAATAAAGACAAAATAGCCGGTTCACCGCTGCAGCTTAATGATTTTGCTTACGTGGTATTAGGTGAGCGCTTAGCCAATATGGTCGCGCGTCAGCAGTTAAGCTATTGGCGGGTGGAAGATTTGGCGCCGGCCACTATCCTTGCGGCAATCCATTCGCCAATAGTGGATTCAATGTAGGTAAGAAAACAGAGTAAGCCAGAACACAGACTTTTATTAATCTACTTATTTTATATTTGCTTAAAAATTATCAATCACTAACGGTGCTGCCTTATGTCCATGAATTCTGAATCGTTATCTCAGGAACCTTCTGCTATTCAGCAGCGCCGGCAAGCAAATATGTTTTTGGTGCGCCTGCAATGGTTAATGATTTTATTGCTTATCGCCGCTTTACTGTGGCTTTATATCAGTCAGCAGCGTTTTGAGCATAATGTCAATGAGCGTTTGCAAAGCAATGAGCAAGTGGTCAGTCGCCTCAATGAGATGGATGATCGCATATTTGCTATGAGTCAGCAAACCTTGCCAGCACCGCGTACCGCCGCCAGTAGCCAAGCCCAAAACCAGCTCGATTTATTACGTATTCAAATACAAGCGGCTGATAGATTATTGGCAGACAATAACGAAAGTGCGGCGATTGAATTATTACGTGGCCTGCATTGGCAATTGTCCCAAAGCAGTAATGAGATTGCCCCAGCGCTGACTGTGGTGATTAAACAAAGCTTGGCAAAGGATATTGAGCGCCTGCAGGCAAGAAGCTCACAGCCGAGTCCGTGGCAGCTACAAAATATAGCCATTCAAAATATCCAAGAGTTTTTGCACAGCTACGAGCGTGAACATCCTGCTAATGCCAGCGATTTGACTCAAAACCTTGATAATAATATGAGCTTAACGCGTCGCCAGCTCATGATTCACGAAGTGATTATGACATTGAATCTCGCCACCCAAGCCAGCAATATGCGTGAAAAAGAGCAGCTGGTCGGCTATCTGCGTCAAGCGCGCAAACAGCTGCAAACCCTAGTACCACAAACGTCAACGCCACAAACAACATCTACTAATAATAAAACCTCTCCAACAGCGAATAGTACAACCGCTAATAAAGATAAGGTACAAACCAAATCGTCTCCTAATGACATTACCGAGGTTATAGACTGGCTAGATCGATTGATTGCCAATGCGCCAAAACCTACGCCATTATTAACCAAGCAAATTTTAGATAAGCCTAAACGTTAATGGTGTTTTTTAAAACTCTATAAGATAAAAACAAGAGAAAGCTAGTGATGAATAGTTTTGAGAAAAATACAGCGTTAAGTAATGAAAGTTTAAGTAATGCCCGTCCTGACGAGTTGGCGCACTATCCAATTATTCATCATCAGCCGATACATTGGGGTGAGATGGATGCCTTTAACCATCTAAATAACGTAGTGTTTTATCGCTATGCGGAGTCAGCACGGATTGGCTATTTGCAGGCGCTTGGCATGTTTGATGGCAGTATGGTCACGGTCTTAGCGCAATCAAGCTGCCAATATCTACACCCTGTCACTTATCCCGATACCTTATTATTAGGCGTGCGTTGTCAGCGTTTGGGTAATACCAGCATAGTAATCGAGTATAGCTATTATAGCTGCGCCCAAAAGATGATTGTCGCAACCGCTGATGCGGTCATTGTCCGTTTAGACAGTGATGGCAAGGATAAGTTGCCTTGGACCAATGAGGAGCGTGAGCGCTTAGTGGCATTAGAAGCAAGCGTTGGTCATACGCCCGAGCTTTAAAAACTTTAAAAAGTCGGCTTATTTAGTAGGTTATAAATGCTACTAAAATGATAACGGTAAAACAGTAATCATCAATAAAGAATCAATAAAAAACTCATAAAAAAAGGCACGCTAAATGATTAGCGTGCCTTTTTTGTTCTATTTCTACTGCTAGCTTTTACTGTGGGTCTTTATTTTTGCTTAGGCGCGTGAACAAAGTCAACGACGTTCAACTCAAACCCTGACAAGGCATAAAACTTCATCGGTGATGACAGTAAGCGCATATCACGAACCCCTAAATGGCGTAAAATCTGTGCGCCAACCCCAATGCTGCGATACGGCTGCTGAGCAATGGTTGAGATTGATTGATTTTCAGCGGCTTTATCAAGCGCCTCTCCTAAATCAATCGGCTGATGATTGCCAATCCAAACCAGCACGCCGCGTTCTGATTCTTGTATTTCTTCTAATGCTGAGCGTACGCTCCATCCGCTACGACCAGTGGTGTCATTTTTAGCGGCAAATAAGTCGCGTAATGGATGGAAACCATGGACACGAACGGTACTAACGCCTTCGCTCACATCGCCTTTTACCAAGGCTAAATGAGTTTCGTCAGCGCCAAATTCGCGGAAACGATGTAAGGTAAAGGTACCGTATTCGGTCTCAAACGGATGTGATTCAATCTCTTCGACCGTTTGTTCATTGGCAATGCGATAGTTAATTAAGTCTGCAATCGTACCGATTTTAATACCATGCTCTTTGGCAAATATCTCAAGGTCATCACGGCGCGCCATCGTCCCATCATCATTGATGATTTCAACAATAACCGCTGCTGGCTCCAGACCTGCTAGGCGCGCTAAATCACAACCCGCTTCAGTATGACCGGCACGATGAAGGACACCGCCATTTTGAGCCATGATTGGGAAAATATGCCCAGGCTGGACGATATCTTCTGGTTTTGCTGAAGAAGATACCGCTGCTTGAATGGTACGCGCACGGTCAGCGGCAGAAATACCCGTCGTCACGCCTTCAGCGGCTTCAATAGACACGGTAAAGTTGGTGCTAAATTTTGCCTCATTGCGGTCTGACATCAGTGGCAGTGCCAGCTGCTGACAGCGTGCTTCTGATAAGGTCAAACAAACCAAACCGCGCGCATGGGTAATCATAAAGTTAATATCATCAGGGCGCACATGGGTCGCTGCCATAATGATATCGCCTTCGTTTTCACGATCTTCGTCATCCATTAAGATGACCATTTTTCCAGCACGAATATCTTCGATAATCTCAGGAATCGTATTTAAACTCATAGGAAGTCTCAATATTTTATTATTTATAGATAGGTTTAATTAGGGATATACATCATCATCTGCCTATTGTAGCAGTAGATTGACAAAAACACTGTTGCGGTAAAGCAAAGCATGGCTTGATAAGAGCCACATAAATAGAAGCAATGTGCTATAAAGTTTTCCGATCAACTGGTTTGTATATATCATTATGAGGACATTTTAACGCTTTTCACCCCAATGTGCTGCGTCATCTTGCCAATATGTCAGTTAATAGGTTAAAAATAATCATAAGTATTATCAATGATGCAAACGCATAGCCTTTATTCGTTACTGGCCGCTTGACCCTTTAGCCAGTCCATAAACTGCTTACTATGTTGCTCGCGCTGATTGTCAGCAAATTTATAAAAACTTGTCCCGACTAAATTGTCGGGTAAATAGCTTTGCGGATAATAGTGGTTGGGATAATCGTGCGGATAAGCGTAGCCTTGACCATAACCTTGATTGCGCATCAATTTGGTCACGCCATTACGCAAATGTAGCGGCACAGGTGAGGCGTCTTTTTCTGCCAAGGCCATCGCCGCATTGATGGCTTTATAAGTGCTATTACTTTTGGCGCTGGTCGCCAGATAAACCACCACTTGCCCTAAAATTAGACGTGCCTCAGGCATGCCAATGGACTGCACACTGCGCAATGCGGCATCCGCAAGAAGTAGGGCATTAGGATTGGCATTACCGATATCTTCGCTCGCCAAGATGACCAAGCGCCGCGCGATAAAATCGGCAGGCTCGCCGCCAACCAACATCCGCGCCATCCAATATAGCGCAGCATCAGGGTCGGAGCCGCGTACGGATTTTATCATGGCAGATATAATATCGTAATGTTGCTCGCCATCTTTATCGTAGCGTACGAGCGCCGTCTGAGCGACACGGGCGACCAATTCATCATCAATGACAAGCGGCGACTGCTTAGCATCCGCCGTTTGAATAGCAAGCTCTAATAAATTGAGCGCTTTTCTGGCATCACCATGTGCCAACTGGCTTATCGTTTGTTGCGCCTGTAAATCAACGGTTAAATTTTTGAGAATGTTATCTTCTAAAAGCGCGCGCTGTAATACGGCACTGATTTGTTCAGGCGTCAGCGGCTCTAGACGATAAACTTGGCAGCGCGATAGCAGCGCATTATTAACGCTGAATGATGGATTTTCGGTTGTCGCCCCAATCAAAGTAATATCACCTGACTCTACTGCGCCAAGTAACGCATCTTGCTGGGCTTTATTAAAACGATGAATCTCATCGATAAACACCACCGGTGACTCAAAGCTTAGTGAATCCTTGGTATCTAATACTTCACGCAATTGCTTAACGCCGGTATTTAATGCTGATAACGCATGAAAGGGTCGCCCAACGGCATCAGCCAACAGCATCGCAATGGTGGTTTTGCCAATACCTGCTTCGCCATGCAAAATAATCGACGGCAAATGTCCTTGTTCGACCAAGCGCCGTAACGGTGCACCCGCTGCTAACAGATGCTCTTGACCGATAATAGCATCAAGGGTTGCAGGGCGCATACGCTGAGCAAGGGGCGTATCGGCATGAAAATTAGGTGGCATAAAGGTCTCTATTATCAATTAAATATTTTTAATTCTTATTAGGGTGTATCTTTATTTTAAGCTTAACGCTAAAAACAATGACTCATGTCGTTCTAGCTAGGCTAACGCAGATTTACGTTAATAAAAGTCAGCTAAGTGTACAGCTTATGTCTTAAAGGCTTTATTTTTTAAGTTTTTACCCTTATTAAAGGTTTAACAGTTCTATAAAAAATAGTACTTATAAAATAGCATCTATAAATGCTCAGTTTTTGAATATAAGGTAAGACACTAATGATGTTGCAGTCGACTTTCAAGCGCTTATTTAAGCCTTCTATAGCTGCTAAAGGCCCAAAGCAACAGTCACGCCAGCTGACTGAGGGAGAGATAGCACTGGCACGCTCAGTGTTCGGTGACAGCCTTAAGCTTGATGGTGTGCAGCTTAAGACCGCGTGGTGGGTACTAAAGCATTATGCTGTCAGTCCTAATGGTAATATTTATTTCCATCTGGCCGACTGGGTTACGGATTTTAGCCAGTGTTCCTTGGCTAAGCAAAGCTGGCTTATCCATGAATTGACCCACGTTTGGCAATTGCAGCAAGGTCTTAAAGTCGTACGTGGCGCTATCATAAATCGCCGTTATGATTATGTACTTGAAGCAGGTAAGTCCTTTTTTAACTATGGCATTGAACAGCAGGCGCGTATGGTACAAGACTATTTTGTCCGTCGTCATCGTGGTCACGACTGTCGTGATTTTGAAACTTGTATTCCATTTTTAAAGGTACAAACGCTCAATAGCAGTCATGATACCCGTGACAGTCACCGCTCATTTAAAGTTTAATCTTTCTATTATGCTGGAATATTTATATGATGGCTTAAGTTTTCTCTTATTGTAGACAGTTAATATATAAACAAAATAAGTAGAAAGGCTAGACAATAGCAACAGGAATTATAATAAAAAACATGGTAATAAAAAGCTCGATACTTTATCACTCAATTGACTCAATAGCGCTTCTAGAAATATCATCATTCATGGATAGTGTTATCACGTTGGCTTTTACTCTTTCTGCTTTTAATAAGGATATGAATTCGGATGTTTAAACTTTTACCAGTAAAACCTGACATTGACACTGATACCTGTCGTTGCTCTATCAATAAAACGATGATTCGCCCTTATAAAGCACCGACATTGCTTGCGGCAGCATTGACTGGCGTATTGTTAGTGAGCGGCTGTCAGCAGCAAGCAGAAGAGCCAGTACCTGATACCAACCAAACCAGCGAGCAAACCAGCGCTGAAGACAGTCAGCCTATGCGCAAAAGCGATTCGGCTGCTGCCCGTATAGAGCAGTTCCAGCCTTTGTATCTTGCGCAAGCGAAAGGACTGCAGCAGCGCTTGCAAGCAGAGTATGAATCGCTACAAGCGGCAGATGCGTCAGACAGTGGCAATGATTTGTTACCTGATAGTACAAATGCTGTGTCAGTAGACAATGCTAAGCCGTCTAATACCGCTAATCCAGTTGCAAATAATACAGCTTCTGAGCAAATAGCCAAACCAGCCACCACGGATTCAGCAGCAGTCGCCACGGCGAATAATAATAGTGAGTCTAATGCTAATAGTAACTCTGATATCGATGCTACTGCAGAGACTGATATCAATACCAGTACCGAGGTTGGCGAGCGCGATTTAACCGTGCTTAAGCGTATTAGCCTTGAGCCGCGTAAACCAGTGATGTTGACAGATGAGCAGATTATAGACAGTTATCAGCAAGCGATGGAAACCCTTTATCAACCTGTGGCCACGCCACTTAGTGCTGAAGATGTTGATACCTTGATTAATATTGCGACTTTGGTGCCGCAGGTCTTTGAACATGCAGAAATCGCCGGTAGACTTAGTGCAAAAAGTCCAGCGCTGGCGCGTTTGATTATTCAGCATCAGGTTTGGGAACAAATAGAAGCCCAGCAAGTCATTGATATGCAGCAGATGAAAATCACCCAGCAGCAAGAGTTTGAAACGCTGATGGCGAAATTTAACGAAACCATTAAAGGCTATGATGAACAAATTGCCAAATACGAGCAAACTTTAAAAGAATTTCAGTAAAGCTTTATAAGTTTAGAGTATTAAAGCTGTTTTGCTTAATGCCTCTTATTAAAGGCAAACCATAAAAAATCCCGCTACGATAGCGGGATTTTTTATCTGTCTAATTTTTATACTTTTAAAACAAAAGACTGACTACTTGCGGTCTTCGACTTTAACGAATTCGCGTTTTGTCTCACCAGTATATAACTGACGTGGACGACCGATTTTGAACGGTGCGCTGTGCATCTCAAGCCAATGGCTAATCCAACCAGAGGTACGTGCCAATGAGAAGATAACAGTAAACATTGACGTTGGGATACCGATGGCTTTAAGGATAATGCCAGAGTAAAAATCAACGTTTGGATACAAGTTACGCTCAACGAAGAACGGGTCTTCTAAAGCGATTTTCTCAAGTGCCATTGCAAGCTCAAGCTTAGGATCATTGATACCCAATGCGCCCAATACTTCATCACAAGTCTCTTTCATCACTTGTGCGCGTGGGTCAAAGTTTTTGTAAACACGGTGACCAAAGCCCATCAATTTCACTTCACGGCTTTTCACTTTTTCCATGAATGCTGGTACGTTTTCAACTGTACCAATTTCATCTAACATAGTGAGTACGGCTTCATTGGCGCCGCCATGCGATGGTCCCCAAAGGGCCGCAATACCAGCAGCGATACAAGCGTAAGGATTTGCGCCAGTAGAACCCGCTAGACGTACGGTAGACGTTGAAGCATTTTGTTCGTGATCAGCATGCAAGGTAAAGATTTTGTCCATTGCACGGGTGATAACGTCATTGGTTTTGTAGTCAACATCAGCAGGCGTTGCAAACATCATGTATAAGAAGTTTTCCGCATAATTGAAATCATTACGTGGATACATGAACGGTTCGCCCTGTGAGTATTTATAACTCATGGCCGCAAGCGTTGGCATTTTAGCGATTAGGCGAATAGCGGTGATTTCACGATGCTCTTCATTGCTCACATCTAGATTTTCATGATAGAAAGCTGATAAAGCACCAACGACACCAACCATAATAGCCATAGGATGGGCGTCACGGCGGAAGCCTTCAAAGAATTTGCGTAATTGGTCATGAACGCCAGTATGCTTACGGATTTTTTCATAGAAATCCGCTTTTTGCTCAGCGTTTGGTAAATCACCATGAATCAGCGCATACGCCACTTCTAAGTATTCAGCATTATTTGCAAGTTCATCGATAGGATAGCCGCGATGCAACAGCTCGCCTTTACCGCCATCAATGAAGGTGATTTTTGACTCAACAGGCGCAGTTGCCATAAAACCTGGATCGTAGGTCCAGTAGCCCGCTTTTTGAAAAGCAGCAACTTCGATAACTGACGGCCCTAAAGTACCTTCAATAATAGGAAGTTCGTATTCTTCACCATTTACGGTTAGTTTGGCATTGTTGTCAGCCATAAATTGCTCTCCATTTTTTAACTTGTTAGAATAAAAATATATCGACGCACACCCTCGCGTCATCACTAATCAAACGGTAAAACAGTTAAAGGGTTAAATAAATTTAACCCATTTAAGATGCAGGCTATATTAGCAGTTATTAGCTAAGTTTTGAAAAGACTTTTAGCAGTAATGTCTGTAATAGGGGTGCTGTAGTCGTCATTAGCGACTGTAAACTTTGTATCAAAATATGTCTGCTTAGTAATTTGGCTGTAAAGCATCATGCTAATATGAAAGTAATGATTATCATTAACATTATAATATTACAGTGTTTTTGCTAAGATAAGCCATTTTAATCTTTAAGGCGCTATACTATAAAACAGAGAGAGTATGCGTAACCGACAAATTGGCTTAATGCGACGAATTATTTTGATTGAGTAATACTAATGAATTCATCTTACTAATAGCCAGCTTTTTGTTATTTAATCTCTAATAACCACTATTTAGGGGATAAATTTGTAATTAGCGGCCAGTCATTTTATAATTAGAGGGATTTAACTGGCACTAGCTTTGCGCAAATTGATAAATCAACGTAATTAAGTCGCTGATAAAGCCTAGCTTTACTGCTGCTTTTTTACGATTGGACGTTCGCTTTATAGACCAGAACCCAGCTTATCGCTTAAATATTCTTGTTAACTGTTCTATTTTTAGATATCCAACAGTGAAGTTTACCTTAATAAAAAATGATAATATAGAGATGACACCCTGGCGTTATCTTTTTTTGTTGATGGCAAGCAGTAAAAATAGACTAGTTAATCGATTTATCCCATGCTGCGTGCTTACTATTATAAAACACGCAGACAGCTTGTTATTGGTAGGGATTGTCTGTTCCACAAGCGAGGTTGAGCAGTCTATAGGGTCCTTATAGGAATCTATAGAAGCCTTATAGAAAAAGGTCTCATAGAAACGATATATAGAGAGCGTGTTTTCTATATAAAATCTATCTATCAAATTTAGCGCAAATGAAATAACGTCAGCTAGCCCTTCCTTACCTTATTCATCTCATGTGTTGCTCGCCGCTTATAGAAGTGTATTTGTACCAAGCGTTGATAGCAGATACAGGAGTATAACCGCAAAAAGGATGCCCGCTGTGAAAAGCAACCGACCTATTGATCTGCCCTTAAGCCAAGTGATTAGCGTTAATCGCTCACCGATTGCGATAGCTTCAATCTTGCATCGTATCTCTGGCATTATTTTATTTCTACTTATTCCTGTCATGTTATGGATATTACAGAATTCTTTGGCGTCGCCTGAGAGTTTTGAAGCCATATTTGACAATGTCCTTGTTCGCTTTTTGGCGTGGATTTTTGTCGCCGCCATCGCTTATCACTTTGTGATGGGTATCAAGCATTTATTTGCTGATATGGGCATGAATGAGGAGCTAAAATCTGGCCGTGCCGCTTCTATGATTAGCTTTGTAATTGCAGCAATCTTAATTGTCGCGTCATTTGTATGGGTGATGTTCTAATGAAAAATGATTCAGGAATCAAAAGCGCTACTGGTCTAACCGGCTCAGGTTCACGTGATTGGATTATCCAGCGTATCAGTGGTGTGGTTTTAGCCGTATACAGTGTGGTATTACTGGGCTTCTTCTTAACTCATGGCAATGTAAGCTTCGTTGAATGGTCAGAATTTATGACCAGTTTACCGATGCGTCTGTTCAGCTTATTGGCCGTTTTGGCGTTGGCTGGTCATGCTTGGGTTGGTATGTGGACGGTATTTACTGACTATATTACCACTGGCAAACTGGGCTCAAGCGCAGCAGGTCTACGTTTAGTGCTACAGTCATTAATGATTATCGCTATTTTAGTTTTCCTATTTTGGGGCATTATGATTTTTTGGGGTAACGGCTTCGGTGTTGTTGCGGTTTAACCATTAATCATAGGTTTAGATATTGATTTATCTGATTTTTATAAATTGAATATCTAACCATAACAACGGATAAAGCTGACAGCATTGGTGATGATTCGCTTATTTTAAAGCGTTTATTTTAAATAACGTACTTTTTGAAAGCGTTTATTTTAAACAAGGTACTTTAAAGTGCTCAGGCGATAAGAAATCCGTTAGTAGCCAAAATAGTCATAGCTAATCATAGCGTTGGGCGCCCACTAAATTCACAATTACTGATACGGTAAATGACGCTTATTCAATAGATAAAGCTGTGAACAAGTGAGCAAGCCCAATATAACGATAGATATGCAAATTAAGTGGTTGAAGGCTGTTTGTATTGTATTTTGATTATTGTCAGTAGCGTTGCAGCAAAAGCTTGCTAGCGTTAGCGCACAATAAGATGCAGACCACCCTTTTTATTTACTTCTAAGCATTAACAGGCATTAGGAAAACCGTAATGGCAACTAGACAAGATAATACCATTAGTAATATCAAAACCCTGAACTACGACGCGGTCATCGTTGGTGGCGGCGGCTCAGGTATGCGTGCTTCATTGCATTTAGCGGAAGCGGGCATGAAGGTTGCAGTCTTGACCAAAGTATTCCCGACCCGTTCGCACACCGTTGCTGCTCAAGGCGGTATCGGTGCAAGTTTGGGTAACATGAGCAATGATAACTGGCACTTTCACTTTTATGACACCGTTAAAGGGTCAGATTGGTTAGGTGACCAAGACGCTATTGAGTATATGTGCCGTGAAGCGCCAAAAGTGGTGTATGAGCTTGAGCACATGGGTATGCCGTTTGACCGTAACGAAGACGGCACGATTTATCAGCGCCCATTCGGTGGTCATACCTCAAACTATGGCGAAAAAGCTGTACAGCGTGCTTGTGCTGCTGCTGACCGTACCGGTCACGCGCTACTACATACGCTATATCAAAAAAACCTACAGCAAGGTACTGAGTTCTTTATCGAGTGGATTGCCCTTGATTTGATCAAAGACGACGCCGGTAACATCAATGGCGTCATCGCTATTGAGCAAGAAACGGGTACTGTTGCGGTATTCCAGTCGCCAATCACTGTATTAGCGACAGGCGGCGCAGGTCGTATCTTTGCCGCATCTACCAACGCTTACATCAATACTGGTGACGGTATTGGCATGGCGGTTCGCGCAGGCATTCCACTACAAGACATGGAGTTCTGGCAGTTCCACCCAACGGGCGTTCATGGTGCTGGCGTACTATTGACCGAAGGTTGCCGCGGTGAAGGTGCTATCTTACGTAATAAAGATGGCGAAGCCTTTATGGAGCGTTATGCGCCAACCGTAAAAGACTTGGCACCACGTGATTTAGTATCGCGCTCTATGGACCAAGAAATCAAAGAAGGCCGTGGTTGTGGTCCAAATGCTGACCATATCGTAATGGATATGACGCATTTAGGCGTTGAAACCATCATGAAGCGTCTACCATCAGTATTTGAGATTGGTAAGAACTTCGCCAACGTTGATATCACTAAAGAGCCAATTCCCGTTATCCCAACCATTCACTATATGATGGGTGGTATTCCAACCACGATTCATGGTCAAGTGATTGTTCCGGATCTAGAAGCGGGTACCGATGAAGACGGTTTATATGCTAAAGGCAATGTCGTTAAAGGTCTTTATGCTATCGGTGAGTGTGCTTGTGTGAGTGTTCATGGTGCTAACCGTTTAGGTACTAACTCACTGCTTGATTTATTAGTCTTTGGTCGCGCTGCTGGTAAGCATATCGTTGATGAATTCCATCATGCTGACCACAACTATAAGCCATTAGATCCACGCGTTCTTGATTTTACCGTGCGTCGTTTAGACAAACTGCAACAATCAACCTCGGGCTATAATGCACAAGACGTCGCTGACGAGATTCGTGCAACCATGCAAACGCATGCCAGCGTATTCCGTACGCAAGCGATGATGGACGAAGGCGTTGAGAAAATCTTAGCGCTTGGTGAAAAAATCGACCAAATCCATTTGGCGGATAAATCACAAGTCTTTAACACCGCGCGTATTGAAGCGTTCGAAGTTGCTAACTTGTATGAAGTGGCAAAAGCTACGATGATATCAGCGGCTAAGCGTCACGAAAGTCGCGGCGCACACAGTGTGTCTGACTATGATCGTCCAGAAGATGATGAATACGCACCAAACGGCCGTAACGATAGAGAATGGATGAAGCATACCTTATGGTATTCTGAAGGCAATAAAATTATCTATAAGCCGGTTCGTAAAGTGCCATTGACGGTCGATTATATCGAGCCAAAAGTCCGCGTCTATTAATTCTAGACTGGGTGCGCATGATTTTTACGCACTGTAAAAAACGTTTTATCCCTTATTAATTTATTAAAAAGGTGACCGCCAGCGACAGGCCGCTATCAGCGCTGAGATTTAGACATACCAGCGCTGATGGTTTACAGTCTTTAGATTGTAAGGTTTGTCAGCCCGCCATCATCTACGTGTGGAGTTTAGCATTATGAGCCGAGGTACTCGCACCATCGAAATCTATCGCTACGATCCTGATGTGGACGCAGCGCCGCGCATGCAAACTTATACGGTTGAGTTGTTAGACTCAGATCGTATGTTGCTTGACGTGTTATTACGCCTAAAAAAGGAAGATGAAACCCTCACCTTCCGTCGCTCATGCCGTGAAGGTATTTGCGGTTCTGACGGCATGAACATCAATGGTAAAAATGGTCTTGCCTGTCTAATCAACATGAATACCTTGCCAGAAAAAGTAACGGTTCGTCCGTTACCAGGTTTACCGGTTGTTCGTGATTTGGTCGTCGATATGAACCAGTTTTACGAGCAGTACGAAAAAGTTCATCCGTTTTTAATCAATGACCAGCCAGCGCCAGCAACAGAGCGTTTGCAGTCACCTGAGCAACGTGAAAAATTGAACGGTTTGTATGAGTGTATCTTATGTGCATGCTGTTCAACCAGCTGCCCATCGTTCTGGTGGAACCCTGATAAGTTCTTGGGTCCAGCAGCACTATTGAATGCCAACCGTTTCGTTTCTGACAGCCGTGATACTGATACGCGTGCGCGTTTAGCACGTTTAGATGATCCGTTTAGCTTGTTCCGTTGCCGCGGTATTATGAACTGTGTTTCAGTCTGTCCAAAAGGTTTGAATCCAACCAAAGCCATTGGTCATCTACGTAATTTACTGCTTGATCATGCAGGTTAGTCTACCTTTTATGGTCAATTAGCTTTATAATAGCGCCATCAAAAACACCACCTATCATTAGGTGGTGTTTTTTATTAAAAAATATTAGCATTTAGCTATTTTTTAAGTGATAAGCCATTGTTTTTCTTATTAACACGACCATATTGATATCGTGAGCGGTATTGTTGAGGGCCAGTGGCAAATCCGTGAGGGTAAGTAAGGCTGTATTAACAATACGTTGCTTGTATGTAAGAAGACATGCTATATCGCGCGTCTCCCTATATAATTGAATATGGTAATATTGTTTAGTGTTAAAGAGACTTAGAGTTGCAATGATGAAGGTGTTGCAAAGATGAAGGTTTTACAAATACTAAGCAATTTTAAGAACAAAGTTGCGAAAAATGATAATAGATATTCATTACGTAAATACCTAGTATTGAACAAACAAACTATGGCCCATAGGGTAGGCATGTTACTCTATACGGCAATGTATGTTTGGCGGAATATACGCCAATTTTCTACCATAGGAAGACGTTTCAGTAAAAATAGCCAATTGATAGGCTAACTGAAAGAAAAATGCTGGGCTAAAAACCTTATCATTAACAATTTGGTTATAGCTGACAGCATTATATATAAATTAATGTTGTGAAACGAGACGATTAAGAAAACCGGCCGTTCACAAATAATTGTAATTGTAAGATTGGTATTGCAATCAGGCTTTTTTATCGTTAGATAGCTTTTGGTGTCAACGCTTTAGTTTTAAAAACTAATAGTAAATATTAAAAACTGATGGTAAATATCGCCAATCTACAACGCATGACACAATAATAAGCACGATTCCATTCATTTATCTATCAAATAGACGATTATTATGAATAGTATAACTAAAGAAGCAGTGAGCGTAGATCATACTGAACTGGCCGCTGATAATGCCAGTTACATCGAAGCGCTCTATGAGCAATATCTAGAAGATCCTAGTAGCGTTGATGGCGATTGGCAAGCGTATTTTGAACAATACAAATCACCAAACGATGCCGCGCATAATGCGATTAAAGACCAGTTCTTATTGTTAGCACGTAATCAGACTGCTAATAAAGTGAGTGCTGATACGTCTGGCGCAACCGCTAACGATCCAGGTAACTGTGCTGACCCGAAACAAATGGGCGTGCAGCAGCTGATTTCAGCGTACCGTCGCCGTGGTCATCGCCGCGCTAAGCTTGATCCCTTAGAACTACATCCACGTGCAGAAGTGGAAGATTTAACCCTTGCTTATCACAACCTGTCAGAAGCTGACCTTGATACGGTATTCCCAACCAATGATTTAAATATTGGTAAGGATGAAGCGACGTTACGTGAAATTATCGAAATCATGGAGCGCGTTTACTGTCGTTACATGGGTGTCGAGTATATGCACGTGACCACCAGCACAGAAAAACGCTGGATGGAAAAATATCTAGAGACCAATTTAGGTTACATCGAGTTTGATAAAGAAAAACGTTTATCAATTCTTGAGCGTTTGACTGCTGCTGAAGGCTTAGAGAAATACTTGGCTCGTAAATATACGGGCGTTAAGCGTTTTGGTCTAGAAGGTGGCGAGAGCTTTATTCCTGCTATCAATGAAATCATCCAACGTGCTGGCGGTTATGGCACTAAAGAGATGGTCATTGGTATGGCTCACCGTGGACGCTTGAACTTACTGGTTAATATCTTGGGTAAAAACCCTGCCGATTTGTTCGATGAGTTCGATGGTAAAGTACAGCCAGAAAAAGGCTCAGGTGACGTTAAATACCACAACGGTTTTTCATCAAACGTGATGACGCCAGGTGGCGAGGTGCATTTAGCATTGGCGTTTAACCCATCGCATCTTGAGATTGTGGCACCTGTACTGCAAGGGTCGGTACGCGCACGTCAAGTTCGTCGTAACGATCAGCCATTACAAGACAATAAAACTGGTAATTCAGTACTGCCAATCGTTATCCATGGTGACGCCGCTTTTGCTGGTCAAGGTGTGGTACAAGAAACCTTCCAGATGTCACAGACTCGTGCTTATACCACGGGCGGTACGGTTCATATTGTTATCAATAACCAAGTTGGTTTCACCACCAGCCGTCAAGAAGATGCGCGTTCAACGGAATATTGTACTGACGTGGCAAAAATGGTGCATGCACCTATCTTACACGTAAACGGTGATGATCCTGAGTCAGTAGTATTTGCCGCTCAATTGGCATTAGATTATCGTCATGAGTTTGATAAAGACATTATCATTGACTTGTTCTGCTACCGTCGTAACGGTCATAACGAAGCCGATGAGCCATCTGCAACTCAGCCATTGATGTATGCCGTTATTAAGAAGCTACCAACGACGCGTACTATCTATGCGCAAAAGCTGATTGAAGAAGGTCTGCTTAACCAAGAAGATGAAAAACGCTACGAAGATGAATATCGTGAGTCGTTAGACCGTGGTGATTATGTTGCCAACTCTTTAGTTAGCCAACCTAACGAAGAGCTGTTTGTCGATTGGAAACCTTATTTGGGTCATGACTTGGTTGATGACTGGGATACCAGCGTCGATATCGAAATACTAAAAGGTTATGGTCGCCGTATGGCCGAGATGCCAGAAGGCTACAAGCTGCAACGCCAAGTACAAAAAATGGTCGAGCAGCGCTTAGCCATGCAAACCGGTGAAGAGCCTCTCAACTGGGGTGCAGCTGAAACCTTGGCTTATGCCTCATTGGTTGATCATGATGGGGTATTGGTTCGTATTACCGGTGAAGACGTTGGCCGTGGTACGTTCTCGCATCGCCATAGTGAAATCTATAACGTTAATGACGGCAGCATGTATGTGCCACTGTCACATATCAGTGAAAAACAAGCGCGTTTTGCCACTTATAACTCATTGTTGTCAGAAGAAGCGGTATTGGCCTTTGAATATGGCTACGCAACGACTGTGCCAAATGCTCTAATCGTTTGGGAAGCGCAGTTCGGTGACTTCGTCAACGGCGCACAAGTGGTTATTGATCAGTTTATCTCAAGTGGTGAGACCAAATGGCAGCGTGTTTGTGGTCTAACCATGTTGTTACCACACGGCTATGAAGGCCAAGGTCCTGAGCATTCATCTGCTCGTCTTGAGCGCTTCTTACAGCTATGTGCTGAAGACAATATGCAAGTCATTACGCCAACGACACCAGCGCAAATTTATCATGCGCTACGCCGTCAAGCAGTACGTCCGATTCGTAAGCCATTGATCGTTATGTCACCGAAGAGTTTGCTACGTCATAAGCTTGCGACGTCAAACCTTGAAGAGTTGGCAAACGGTAAGTTTGAAACGGTATTGCCAGAGATGGATCAGCAAAATCCGGACAACGTGACTCGTATGGTGCTATGTGGCGGTAAAGTTTATTATGACTTGCTAGAGCAGCGCCGTGCGCTAGGTCTTGACCATGTTGCGATTGTGCGTATTGAGCAGCTTTATCCATTGCCAGAGAAACGTTTGATTGCTGAAATTGAGAAATATAGCAATTTGGCTGAGATTGTTTGGACGCAAGAAGAGCCATTGAACCAAGGTGCTTGGTATTATTTAGCGCCGCACATGTTCCGCATTGTCGTGCCGCATCCAACCAAGGCGAAAGTCATGGAGCCAGTGGCGCGTCCTGCTAGTGCAGCACCAGCGACAGGTTCGGCAAAACTGCATGTCAAGCAGCAACAAGATTTGATTGCTGGTAGCCTTGGCATCAGTGTGGATGAGCTGTCTAAATAGCGACTCGTTTACGTAACAGATTATTCAAGATACATGAATCAGGCGATAACAGTCAGTACTCGGTATGACCATTTCAGCAAGACAATTTAAAACGGTACTGACTGCTTATCACGACTTAATAATAAATAGTAATATCAACATCTAAGGAGTATATCGATGGCTGAAATTAAAGCCCCCGTGTTTCCAGAATCGGTTGCCGACGGCACCATCGTGGAATGGCATGTCACTGAAGGTCAAGAAGTTAGCCGTGATGACTTATTGGCTGAAATCGAAACTGATAAAGTGGTATTAGAAGTTGTTGCACCTGATAACGGTGTTGTGACTAAAATCGTTAAGCAAGTTGACGATACTGTTTTGTCTGACGAGTTAATCGCAGAGTTTGAAGCAGGTGCCAGCGGTAGTACAGATAGTGGTAGCGCTGATAAAGGTGATGCTCCTGCAGTTGATCCAGACCAGCCAGCAGCGCCAGTACAAGCAAAGCAAGGTACTGATGGCGGCGAGCCAGTTCAAGCGACAGATAAAAAAGACGAAGCTGATCATAAAGATCAAAGCCCTGCGGTACGTAAAGCGGCGAAAGAGTCTGGCGTTGATCCTAAAGACGTCGAAGGCAGTGGCCGCGGCGGTCGTGTGACCAAAACCGATATGGCAAACCCAACGCTAAAAGCTGACAGCTCTATCAAATCTGATAGCGGTCGTCCAGTCGCTGAGTCAACAGGTGAGCGCACTGAAAAACGCGTACCAATGACGCGTCTACGTAAAACAGTTGCCAATCGTCTGCTAGCTGCTTCGCAAGAAACAGCGATGCTAACCACGTTTAACGAAGTCAACATGAAACCGTTGATGGACATGCGTGCTAAGTATAAAGAGCAGTTTGAAAAGCGTCACGGCGTACGTCTAGGCTTTATGTCGTTGTTCGTAAAAGCGGCGACTGAAGCATTGAAACGCTTCCCAGCGGTTAACGCCTCACTAGATGGCGATGATATCGTTTATCATGGCTACTATGATATCGGTGTTGCTGTATCTTCAGATCGTGGTTTGGTTGTTCCTGTACTACGTGATGCCGATCGCATGAGCATGGCTGATGTTGAAGCTAAGATTCGTGAATTGGGTGGTAAAGCACAGAAAGGTAAGCTTGGTCTAGATGAGATGACTGGTGGTACGTTCACTATCTCAAACGGCGGCGTATTTGGTTCACTCATGTCAACGCCAATCTTGAATCCACCGCAAACCGCTATCTTGGGTATGCATGCTATCAATGATCGTCCGATGGCAGTCGATGGTAAAGTTGAGATTTTACCAATGATGTATCTTGCATTGTCTTATGACCACCGTATGATTGATGGTAAAGAGGCAGTGCAGTTCTTAGTAACTATCAAAGAGTTGGTCGAAGATCCAACCATGTTGCTATTAGACCTTTAAGCCTATGAGCTTGTATCGGTAACCACTGATACAAGCTTTTTAACTTTGGAATAGGTGATTGTGGTTTATTGATAAATGCTGGATAAACCTTTGTTCTTAGCGTGTATTAACGACAGAATAAAATGTGCCTTTATTTATCATGAGCTTAATTAATCATTCAAATCCTAACTGAAATTAGAATTAGAAATAGGAACGTACTATGAAAGACAATTATGATCTAGTCGTCATCGGCGGCGGTCCTGGTGGTTATGAAGCCGCTATTCGTGCAGGCCAACTGGGTATGAGCGTTGCTTGTATCGAAAAACGCGTTTATAAAGGTGAGCCAGCTCTTGGCGGTACTTGCTTGAACGTCGGTTGTATCCCATCAAAAGCCTTGCTTGACTCATCACACCGTTATGAAGCGACTAAGCATGACCTTGCTGAACATGGTATCAGCACCGGCGACGTTGCTATCGATATCGAGCAAATGATTGCCCGTAAAGAAGGCATCGTTAAGCAATTGACCGGCGGCGTTGCGGCATTGTTAAAAGGTAATGGCGTTGACTGGCTTCAAGGCTGGGGCACGTTGGAAGATGGTAAAGGCGTGGATAAAAAAGTTAAATTTACCGCCCTTGCTGACGAAGCAGAAACCATTATTACGGCTAAAAACGTGATTCTTGCAGCAGGTTCTGTTCCTATCGATATTCCTGTGGTAAAAACTGATGGCGATCGCATCGTTGATTCTACTGGCGCGCTTGATTTCACTGAAGTTCCTAAGCGTTTAGGCGTGATTGGTGCCGGTGTTATCGGTTTAGAGCTTGGCTCAGTATGGCGTCGTTTGGGCTCAGAAGTGGTGGTTTATGAAGCGCTACCAAGTTTCTTAGCCGCCGCTGACAAAGATATTGCTAAAGAAGCGGGCAAAATGCTGAAGAAGCAAGGTCTTGATATCCGTGTCGATACCAAAGTGACCAATGCGGAAGTGAAAGGCGATCAAGTTGTCGTTACTAGTGAAGCTAAAGGCGAGTCGAGCGAGGAAAGCTTTGATAAGCTAATCGTTTGTGTTGGCCGCCGTGCCTACTCTGAAAAACTATTGGGCGCAGACAGCGGTATCACCTTGACTGAACGCGGTCTAATCGATGTTGATGACCAATGCAAAACCAACCTTGATGGCGTTTACGCTATCGGTGACTTGGTCCGTGGCCCTATGCTTGCGCATAAAGCAATGGAAGAAGGCATGATGGCGGTTGAGCGCATTCATGGCGAAAAAGCACAAGTTAACTATGACACGATTATTAACGTCATTTATACTCATCCAGAAATCGCATGGGTTGGTTTGACTGAGCAAGCAGCGACTGAAGCGGGTTATGAAGTAAAAACCGGTTCATTTAACCTAGCAGCTAACGGCCGTGCGCTTGCGCAAAGTGAAGCACAAGGCTCTATCAAAGTCGTTGCTGATGCTAAAACAGACCGTTTATTAGGTATGCATGCTATCTCTGCTGGTGCTGGCGATATCGTCCATCAAGGTATGATTGCGATGGAATTTGTTTCTAGTATCGAAGACTTGCAGTTAATGACCTTTGCGCATCCAACCATTTCTGAAGCGGTTCACGAAGCGGCTCTTTCTGCAGATGGTCGCGCGATTCACGCCATCCAGCGTAAAAAGCGCAAGTAGCTTTTAAAGTTAAAATGATTAAAGCTAAAAAAGTTAAAGCTAAGACAATTTAAGTAAATATCAAGTTTAACCGGATGGGGCGACCGCTATCATTATTGAGATACTGGTCGCCACCATCATAAGTGCTCAGATATATTCTTCTACGCACTTGATTTCACTTTTTATTAATTGTAAAAAATAAAGGATACAATCAATGAATTTACATGAGTATCAAGCAAAAGAGCTATTAAAAAGCTACGGTTTGCCCATTCAAGAAGGCATCATCGCCTATAACGGCGACGAAGCTGCCGCTGCTTTTGATAAAACGCCTACAGACATTGCGGTTATCAAAGCGCAAGTACATGCTGGCGGCCGTGGTAAAGCGGGCGGTGTTAAATTGGTTAAGACTCGTGAAGAAGCTAAGCAAGTTGCTGAAGCGCTTATCGGTACCAATCTGGTTACATTCCAGACTGACGCTGATGGCCAACCAGTAAACTTTGTATTGGTTGCAGAAGATATGTACCCAGTACAAACTGAGCTATATCTTGGCGCGGTTGTTGACCGTTCTACGCGTCGCGTGACTTTTATGGCATCAACCGAAGGCGGCGTTGATATCGAAGAAGTAGCAAGCGAGACACCAGAAAAAATCTTTAAAGTAAGCGTTGATCCATTAGTCGGTCTAATGCCTTATCAAGCACGTGAAGTGGCATTTAAACTGGGCCTTGAAGGCAAACAAATCAACCAGTTTGTAAAATTGATGAGCGGTGCTTATCAAGCATTCATTGACAATGATTTTGCGTTACTAGAGATTAACCCATTAGCGGTTCGCGAAAATGGCGAAATCGTTTGTGTCGATGGCAAAATTGGTATCGACTCAAACGCCCTATATCGTTTGCCTAAAATAGCTGCGCTACAAGACAAAACGCAAGAAAATGAGCGTGAGCTTAAAGCGGCTGAATTTGACTTAAACTATGTTGCGCTAGAAGGTAACATCGGTTGTATGGTCAACGGTGCTGGTCTTGCAATGGCGACCATGGACATCATCAAATTGTATGGCGGCAAACCTGCTAACTTCTTGGACGTTGGCGGCGGTGCAACTAAAGATCGTGTTGTTGAAGCGTTCAAAATCATTCTAGAAGACAGCAGTGTTGAAGGTGTTCTAATCAACATCTTTGGCGGTATCGTACGTTGTGACATGATTGCCGAAGCCATTATCGCTGCGGTTAAAGAAGTCGACGTAAAAGTACCTGTGGTTGTACGTTTAGAAGGTAACAACGCTGAATTGGGCTTACAGATTCTAGAAGAATCTGGTCTGAAATTGACTTCAGCCCAAGGCCTAGCAGACGCGGCGCAAAAAATTGTCGATGCGGTTAAAGCGTAAGTCTTTAATATAAGTCGTTAAAATAAGTGCTATTTTATTAATAGGCGCCTAAAAAACGATTAAGCATTATAGTCAAAGCGTGATGGCAGTTTTTAGTATGAATATCAATCGTTAACATTTAACGGCAGATGAGCTAGTAAACTGCTATTGCAAGACAACCGAATAAGGAAAAAAATAATGAGTGTATTAATTGATAAAGATACCAAAGTATTGGTACAAGGTTTTACCGGTAAGAACGGTACATTCCACTCTGAACAAGCAATTGAATACGGCACCAAAGTTGTTGGCGGCGTAACACCAGGTAAAGGCGGTCAAACGCACCTAGGTTTGCCAGTATTTAACACCATGGCGGAAGCGATGGAAGCGACCCAAGCTGACGCATCAGTTATCTACGTACCGGCACCATTTGTACTAGATTCTATCGTTGAAGCGGTCGATGCCGGTGTAAAGTTGATCGTTGTGATCACTGAAGGCGTACCGACTATCGATATGCTAAAAGCTAAGCGTTATATCGAAGAAGCAGACGGCGTACGTATGGTCGGTCCAAACTGCCCAGGCGTTATCACTCCAGGTCAGTGCAAAATCGGTATCATGCCAGGTCATATCCATTTGCCAGGTAAAGTGGGTATCATCTCACGCTCTGGTACGTTGACTTATGAAGCGGTTGCACAGACCACTAAGCTTGGCTTTGGTCAGTCAACTTGTATCGGTATCGGTGGCGATCCTATCCCTGGTATGAATCAGATTGACGCGCTAAAACTGTTCCAAGACGATCCACAAACTGAAGCTATCATCCTAATCGGTGAGATTGGTGGTACGGCTGAAGAAGAAGCAGCTGCTTATATCAAAGAGCACGTAACTAAGCCGGTTGTTGGTTATATCGCTGGTGTTACCGCGCCTGCTGGTAAGCGTATGGGTCATGCTGGTGCGATTATCTCTGGTGGTCAAGGTACTGCTGAAGAGAAATTTAAAGCTTTTGAAGACGCTGGTATTGCTTACACTCGCGATCCATCAAAAATCGGTGACAAGCTAAAAGAAGTTACTGGTTGGTAATTTAGATATTAATCAATAATCTAATACCGAAACGTCGTTGAAAAAAATACAAGGCACCCCTACAATGGGGTGTCTTTTTTTATTCTAAAAATAACTTTTCTTCGACTAAAATGTAGCAATTATGAAAAACAAAATATTGGTTACCGGCGGCGCTGGATATATCGGTTCACACACTTGTATAGCGTTGCATCAAGCAGGCTATGATATCGTGATATATGATAATCTATCTAATAGTAGCCGTGAAGCGATCAATCGCGTCTCTACTCTCATTGGTCAGACTATTGAATTTATCGAAGGCGATATTCGCGATACTGAGTTGCTCAGACAAGTATTTACAGAACATGAGTTTTTTGGTGTGATTCATTTTGCGGGGTTAAAGGCCGTTGGTGAATCCGTTGCCAAGCCACTACTGTATTATAATAATAATGTCAGCGGCACCATTACTTTAATGGAAGTCATGGCTGAAGCCAACGTTAAAAACTTAGTTTTTTCATCGTCAGCGACAGTTTACGGTGATCCTGAAGTACTGCCTATTGATGAGACATCGCCACGTTCTTGTACCAATCCTTATGGGCAAAGTAAGCTTACGGTCGAGCATATTTTAGAAGACTTAGCGGCAACCAATGATGGCTGGAATCTTATTCCGCTTAGATACTTTAATCCCGTAGGTGCGCATCCATCAGGACAGATTGGCGAAGATCCAAATGATATTCCTAATAATTTGATGCCTTATATCTCGCAAGTGGCAGTCGGTAAGCTTGAAAAGCTTAGTATTTTTGGTAATGACTATCCTACCGTCGATGGTACGGGGGTACGCGATTTTATCCATGTGACTGATCTTGCCCAAGGGCATGTTGCTGCGCTTAATTATTTGCAGAAACGAGTAGGTCAAGATAAATACAGCTCAATAGGTTTTTTGCCCATTAATCTAGGAACAGGTAAAGGAACGTCTGTTTTAGAATTGGTCACGGCTTTTTCCGAAGTATCAGGACAAAACATTCCTTATCAGTTTTCTGCTCGCCGCGCAGGAGATATTGCCAGCTGCTATGCCAGTGCTGATAAGGCGAAAGAATTATTGGGCTGGGAAGCTAAGCTGTCTATTACTGAAATGTGCCAAGATACCTGGCGTTGGCAGAGTATGAATCCGAATGGGTATAACATCGCTTAAATTGCATAAAAACTATGTTTAAACCTAGCTTTTATCTCACACCTCTTAACACAGTTTAAAAATTATGAAAAAAATTACCCACGTCGTTATCCCCGTTGCAGGCTTTGGCACCCGTATGTTGCCATTATCTAAATCCGTACCAAAAGAGCTATTGCCGCTTGGTAATCGTCCGGCCATTCACTATGTCGTTGAAGAAGCAATCGCAGCTGGTATCAAGCATATTGTGTTGGTCGGTCATGCGCAAAAAAGTGCCATTGAAAATTACTTTGATATCAATGCTGAGCTGGATAATCAGCTTAGAGCGAAAGGTAAAAATGAGCTAGCCGATAGCTTAAATTGGCTACCAGATGATGTAACGGTATCAATGATACGCCAAGGCAAGCCATTAGGTTTAGGGCATGCGGTACTTGCCGCGCGCCCAATTATAGGTATGAATGATTTTGCGGTACTGCTGCCCGATGTGGTGCTTGATCCCTTTGCCACCGATATGACTGCTGACAATTTAGCCTTTATGATTGAGTCCTTTGCTAAAGACAAGCACTCACAGATATTGGTCGATACTGTCGCCGATGAAGATGTGCATAAATACGGTATTGCTCAGTTAAGTGAATCTGATAACGGTGCGCACGATATAGATAATAAAGCAGATGCAAATACGAGCTTTAAGGTTGCCGGTTTTGTAGAAAAACCAAGTTTAGCAGATGCACCCTCAAAACTGGCCGTCGTTGGGCGCTATGTTTTTAGCAACCATATTTTTGACTATCTGGCCAATACAAAAGCGTCGGTTGGCGGTGAGATTCAGCTGACTGATGCTATCGATGCTTTGATTAGTCAATATGGCGTCAATGTCACGACGATGCGCGGTGCCAGTTATGATGCCGGCGATATGCGCTCTTATATGCAGGCGTTTATTTATTTCGCTCAGCAGCAATTAGCAGATGAAGAGTAATGCATGAACGATATAAAAGGCAATAATCGCTATAGCAGCGCGCGTAATTCTAAGTACTGGCAGCAGTTACAGGAGTTGGCGGCACAGCCATGGTCGCTTGATAAGCTATTTACCCAAGATGCTGAGCGTACGAGCCGTTTTAGCACGCAAGCTGGCGCGCTATATATGGATTATAGCAAGCAGTGTATTAATGATGCTGTGCTAGAAGATTTATTAAATTTGGCGAATAGTTGTGATTTATCAGGCCGGATTCAATCTTTGCTGCAAGGCGCGATGGTCAATACCAGTGAGGAGCGTGCGGCGTTGCACACAGCGCTGCGCTTACCAGTTACCGCGAAACTGCAAGTTGGTACGCAAGATGTTGTTACTGACGTACATCAGAGCTTGGCACGCGTTGCCAGATTATCCGAGCGTGTACGCAGTGGTACGTGGCGTGGATTTTCCGGCAAGGCAATTACCGATGTGGTTAATATCGGCGTCGGTGGTTCTGATTTAGGGCCGCTGATGGCGACCACTGCGCTTGATGAGTGGGCAGATACTGCTATTGAAGTGCATTTTGTCTCCAATATGGACGGCACCCAGCTTGATAATTTGCTCAAGCACTTAAATCCTGAAACTACCTTATTTATTATATCCTCTAAGTCTTTTGGTACCGTTGATACGTTATCCAATGCCAAAACCGCGCTTTCATGGCTGCTTGCAACCGCAAAACTGCGGGCAGGTACAGAGGACAGTGTATTACGTCGTCATTTTATTGGTATTTCAGCCAACAGTGAGAAAATGAGCGCGTGGGGTATTCATCCTCAGCACCAATTGCAGCTTTGGGAATGGGTTGGCGGCCGTTTTTCTTTATGGTCAGCGATTGGTCTTGCTATTGCCATTCGTATCGGTATCGATGGCTTTAAAGCGTTATTGGCCGGTGCTCATAGTATGGATGAGCATTTCGCGCAAGCGGATTTTGCAGAGAATTTACCAGTATTATTAGGTTTGCTTGCCGTTTGGAACAGTACCTTTTTACAGGTAAATGCTCATACGGTATTGCCTTATGATGGGCGTTTAGAGTATTTGCCAAGCTACTTGACCCAGCTTGAAATGGAAAGTAATGGTAAATCGGTGACGCTGCATGGTGAGTGCCTTGATTATGATACGTGTCCGATTTTATGGGGTGAGATTGGCTCAAACGCGCAGCATGCTTTTTATCAGCTCTTGCATCAAGGGACGCAGCAAGTCTCTTGTGATTTTATCGCCTGTGTGCGTCGTTATAGTGATAAAGCGACCAATGCCTCGCTACAGCAGCAGCATGAATTGTCTTTAGCCAACTGTCTAGCGCAAAGTCGGGTACTGGCTTTTGGCAATGCGGCTATTGCTGATGCTGATATACAAATCGCTTCTGACGCTGATAAATATAAATACTACCGCGGTAATCAGCCATCAACAACCTTATTGATTGACGAGCTGACCCCGCATAGTTTGGGCGCATTAATTGCGCTTTATGAGCATAAGGTTTATGTGATGGCCAGCATTTGGGATATCAATCCGTTTGACCAGTGGGGTGTCGAGATGGGTAAGCAGATGGCAGAGTCAGTGCATGCCGCTATGCAGCAAGAGGGTGGTGAGCAGTTCGACAGCTCTACCAATCAGCTATTACAGCATATTAAGCTGTTCTCTTAAGAGTGCCTGCTGTTAATTTATTCATGCTGCTAATTCACCAATAATCAAAGGTAAACTCATGAGCGCTGATGCCATAAATACACATAAGCATAAATCTGCACCCAATCCGTTTCATAATACGGCGATAAATACTAACGTTTGTGTCCTTGTCGGTCATAGTATTGAAGCGATTACCAGTGCAGTGGTACTGGCAAGTCTCGGTCATGCGGTTCACCTCTATGCCGATAAAGATATATTGGCGGAGCAGTTGCAGCAATATGGCTTTGAGCATCATTTGCAAGCGCTTTGGCAGATGTATGATCAGCAGCAACAAATTGTCAGCTATGTGCTACCAAAGAGTGCTGATGAGCTTATACAGCGTTATGAAGTGGCGAATGATAATGATGAGAAAAAATCAGTTGCGCTATATTGGCTATTTTTAGAAAGTATTAGCGCGGTATGGCTAGAGGACAGTTGGATTACCGCCTTTAATCATAGTCATCAGCAAGCATTACCGCTCATCATGAGTGGTATTAAACAGTTGGGTGCGGTTGCCGCACTGTCTAAACGTTTGCAGCGCGCTTGGGTATACTATCTACCCTTCGTATTTTTAAAAGACGGTGATGCCTATAGCTCGATGTTGAATCCGTCATTATGGTTACTCGGTGAAAAAACGTCAAACAGCAGCTATCATCTACATATGCTCCAACCATTAATGCAGCATGCGCGTGCAACGCATCATGCCGATATTGCGACGATAGAATTTGCCCGTAGTAGCATCATGGCGATGCTGGCAACGCGAGTTAGCTTTATGAATGAGATGTCGCGCTTGGCTGATAGTCATCAGGTTGATATTCAGCAGGTCAGCCACATTATGGGACTCGATGAGCGCGTGGGCAGTAGCTACTTGCAAGCGGGTTGGGGGTTTGGTGGTAATACGCTACCGACGGAATTACTTCAGCTGCAGCAGTCAAGTCAAGCGCAGAGCTTGGCTATGCCGCTATTGCAATCGGTTATCCATATTAATGAAGACCAAAAAGAGCTGATCTTCCGTAAGTTTTGGCAATATTTTGATGGTTTTATCGATAATAAAACCGTCATGATTTGGGGCGGTAGTTATAAAGCAGGCTCGGGACGGACAGCAGAGTCAGCGATTCATCCTTTATTGGCATTATTATGGTCTTATAATATCCGTACACTGGTTTATAGCGATAAAGCGCAAACCGAGCTTGCCGCCCTTTATAAGCAGCAGCCATTACTTCAGTTGATAAACAATCCGTATCAACAGCTTAATGAGGCGCAGGCAATCTTTATTATCAGCTGGTTGCCAGAGAACCGACTAGATATTGCCAAACTTAATGAGCAAGCGATGCCCATATTTGATGCGCAAAATGCCTTGTCGCCAACGCAGATAGATGGTCTAGTCGGCGACTATATGGGAATTGGTCGCGCCAAATAAGGCTTTCTATTAGGTATAAAATAAGCTCAGTAGACAAAAAGTTGTTAGACTAAAGCTAAATAAAAGCGCCGGTTAATTTCTATATTGATCGGCGCTTTTTTTATTTTCACAGGTTTAGAATGTCTTTACTTTATTCAGTATTGCAGCTATTCATATTAAGCAGGTACCGCACCTTGACTGGCAAGCCATTGTTGGATCTCTTGGGTTTTGGTCTGTAGTAAATCTTCATCACCGCGACTTTCAATATTTAACCGAATTAATGGTTCAGTATTTGAGGCGCGTAAGTTAAAACGCCATTCGCCAAAGTTTAAGCTCAAACCATCAAGCATCGATTTAGTTGGATTTTCGGTACTAAACTTATCTTCAATTGCCTTAATAATCGTCTGCGCATCATGCGTGGTCAGATGAAAGTTCAGCTCGCCTGAGCTTGGATAGGCTGCAATATAACCGCTGACCAATTCTGACAAGGTTTTACCGGTAATCGATAATAGCTCAATGGTCAGCAGCCAAGGAATCATACCGCTATCGCAGTAGAAAAAATCGCGAAAGTAGTGATGTGCCGACATCTCGCCACCATAAACCGCGCCAGAATCACGCATCACCTGCTTGATAAATGAGTGCCCAGATTTACTAATAACCGCCTTACCATTATGCTCATGGATGACGGCTTCGGTGTTATAAATTACCCGTGGATCATAAACAATCGACTCGCCCGTATACTTATTTAAAAACGCTTGCGCCAGCATCCCAACGACATAGCTACCATCGATAAATTCGCCGTATTCATCGAATAAAAAGCAACGGTCAAAATCGCCATCAAAGGCAATGCCAAGGTCGGCTTTATGTGCTAACACCGCTTGCTGGGTGGCGGTTCTATTAGCCAAAATCATCGGATTAGGGATGCCATTTGGAAAACTACCATCAGGCTCATGATGCAATTTAATCACTTCAATCGGCGCACCAGCTTGTGCTAACTTTTCGATTAATAAATCAACCACGGGACCGGCGCTGCCATTGCCTGAATTAATAACCAGCTTCAGCGGTTTTAATTTATCAATATCGATGAAAGTCATCACATGATTGATATAGGCGCTTTTATCCGTCATTAATTGTAAATTGCCTAAGGCGTTAGCAGGGGTAAATTGTCCCGATTCTGCCAATGCTTGAATCTCTGCCAAACCATCATCGGCGCTAATCGGTTTTGAGTGCTCTTTGACCAATTTTAAGCCATTATAGTTAATCGGATTATGACTGGCAGTGACTTCGATACCGCCCAACGCTTGATAGTAGCTGGTGGCAAAATACACCTCTTCCGTACCTGTCATTCCCAAATCAATCACATCGACGCCAGCATCTAGCATACCTTTGATTGTTGATTGTTTTAACTGCTCACTTGAATGGCGGATATCGCTACCGATAACGATAGCTGGTTTTAAGTTTTTCAGTTCAGCGGTAGCATCATTATCGGCACTGTTATAACGCTGAAATAAAATTTGGGCAAAGGCACGGCCGATACGGTAAGCGATAGCTTCATCGAGATTGACGCCAAGCTCGCCGCGGATATCATAAGCTTTAAATGAATCAATTTTAATCGGCGCGAACTGGGTTTGAGTCGCATAGCTGGCATTATTGGTATCGGATGTGGGCATAACGATAAAATCCTTGCGTTTAAGCAGTGAGATGATAATTAAGTAGGTTACCCAATTATAAGCTAATCAGTTTTCAATGCTACACTAACGACAAAATCGTTATAAACTTAATAGGGTTCTATTGAATAACCAATAAAAATATAAGAGTGTTTTTTATGAATAGCTTAGAAAATAAAATAACAGCGCCTACACCGGTACCAGGAACGCCAGAAGCAAGTGGCGAGTTGGCGGATTTATTATCCTTAATGGCACGGCTGCGAGCAGATTGTCCGTGGGATAAAAAACAAAGCAACCATAGTCTCATTCCTTATGCGATTGAAGAAGCCTATGAGCTTGGCGAGGCGGTACAAGGCGATGATGATGAAGACATCAAAGGCGAGCTTGGTGATGTGTTGCTGCAAGTGGTTTTTCATTGTCAGATGTACGCTGAGCAAGGGCGCTTTGATATGAGCGATGTCATTACCACTTTACAAGAAAAGCTGATTCGCCGGCATCCGCATGTGTTTGAAGCAGAAACGCTACAAGATGAAGCCGCGGTAAAAGAACGCTGGGATGAGATTAAGGTGGAGGAGCAACAAGCCCGCGCTGCACGTGGTAAACCACAGCGCCGTTTGGACAATACCAAAGCAGGCAGCGCGCTGATGCAAGCGCAGGATGTGCAAAAACAGGCGTCAAAATTGGGTTTTGATTGGGAAGGCGTCAGCGGCGCATTTGATAAACTGGATGAAGAAATTGCCGAGCTAAAGGCCGAGATTTTAGATAAGCCCCAAGTTGAAATCAAAACCAATATCAGAGAGATTGAAAAGGAGCTTGGTGATTGCATGTTTGCGCTGGTCAATGTCGCCCGTAAACTAAACCTCGACGCTGAAACTGCGACGTTGACCTGTGTGCATAAATTCAAATCACGTTTTGGCTATATTGAAGACCAGTTAGCTGCCGCTGGCAAGCGTTTAGAAGACAGCGATATTAATGAGATGGATGCGTTATGGGAAGCGGCTAAACAACATGAACGCGACTAATAAAAGCTTACTTACTAAATACTCGTTTATCAAATGGCAACATGTTAATTTGTTTAAAAGTGCAGCCATTTTTTTAGTAGGCATAGTTTCTATCATGGCGATGCTGTCTCATCCTGTCCTTGCCGCCCCTTGTTTTGATAACCCCCAAAGTGCTTATAATTATCTCTTAACGCAAGAAGCAGCGCAAAGCCAAGCGCGTACGCAGACCAGTATTAATATCAATCGCGCGACCGAAGCCGAGCTGGTGGCATTAGACGGTGTTGGCAGCAGTAAAGCGCAGGCGATTATTTTATATCGTGAGATGTTTGGCGGCTTTAAGAGCGTTGATGAATTAACCAAGGTAAAAGGCATCGGTGCAAAAACCGTTGAGAAGAATCGCAGACGTTTAAGCGTGCAGGATTAATCACGGTATTAATCAGGATATTTTGTATTAATTAACCCCAATATTGACAAAATAGCATGTAAGTAAATGTCATAACACACCCACCATGGCCAAAATTTGTTAAACTAGCAGGTACATCCGCCTGATAGACGCTGTGTTCGTCAGGGGTGGTTAAGAATAAAGGCGAGGAGTAGATGCATGGCCGAGCGTGCCGCCAAGCAGTTAGAACTGAATAAATCTGAATTACCAAATTCCATTACCGAAGTGATTGCAACCCTAACCCGAGCTGGGTTTGATGCCTATATCGTCGGTGGCGGCGTGCGCGACACCTTGCTAGGCCTGCGTCCAAAAGACTTCGATGCGGTCACTGATGCTAAGCCCCATGAGATTAAAGACGTCTTTGGTAAGCGCTGCCGTATTATCGGTCGCCGTTTTCAATTGGCGCATGTCTACTCTGGGCGCGAGCTTATCGAAGTGGCCACTTTCCGTGGACCACCGCTTAATGATTCCAATACCAATCAAGATGGTATGATTCTGCGCGACAATGTCTGGGGCGATATCAAACAAGACTTTGCCCGTCGCGACTTTTCTATCAATGCCCTTTATTATCAACCGCTTAAAGGCGTGGTGCATGATTTTTGCGGTGCCCTTGAAGATATTGATAATAAAATTATTCGCCTGTTAGGCAATGCGCCGACTCGTATCGAAGAAGATCCGGTCAGATTGCTGCGCGCCTTACGTTTTAAAGCCAAGTTGGGCTTTGATTTTGATAGCGAACTAGCCGCACAGTTCCATGATGGTAATTGGGCGCTACTTGAGCAAATCTCTCCGCATCGTCTATATGATGAAACGCAAAAGATGTTTACTGGTGGCTATTTAGTGCCATTATTGCCGCTATTGTTTGAGTCGGGTGCGATTGATAGTTTAATCATTTACCCACCTGCTGAGCCAAGTGCTTTAGTGAAACAAGTCGCTATTAATACTGACAAACGTATCGGCGCTGGCAAAAGCATTAACCCTGCCTTCTTTTATGCCGCGTTGCTGTGGGAAAACTACTTACATCAATTAGAAAAAGCCAAAAAGCGCAATATGCCTTTTGCGGATGCACAAATGCATGCAGCGGGCAAAGTCATCGACCGTCAGCGTATCAAAACCGCCATTCCAAAATTTGCTGAACAGTTTATTCGTGATATCTGGATATTGCAGCCAAAATTGGCCGCGCCACGTAGTAAACAAATTGTCCAGCTGTCTGAGCACCCACGTTTCCGCGCCGGTTTTGATTTCTTGTTATTGCGCGAGCAGTGCGGTGATGCCGAACATCCGCTATCAGAATCGACCAATGGTATGGGCGAGTGGTGGCACAACTATCAAACCTTGACCGAACAGCAGCAGCAACAAGCGATTGATGACTTTGATGAAAACATTCGTCGCGGTGCGTATAAGCAAGCGCAGCGCGGTCGCGGGCGTAATCGTCAAAAACCCCAAACCTCGAACGATAATGGCAAGGTGAATCACATAGAAAACGATCAGCAAGATAAAGTAAACGGTAATGCTCATACCAAGCAATCGGTTAATGATGCCTCAAACGTGCCATCACGCCGCCGCCGTGCTGCCAGTCAGTCGGCTCAGCATGCTAATAACAGTGTCAGTAATAGTAGCAGCAATGTCGGTCGTAATGAGAATGGTCGTAATAATAGCTATGATAAGCAGCAAGCGACACAAGATAATAATGAGCTTGCGCAATTGCAGCAGTTATCACTTGCTAACATAGGTCATCAAGCGGCAACTAAACGCCACAATGCCAAGCCTGCACCGTTATTTGTCATAGAGCATGAGAAGGTTGTACCGCCATTACGCAAGCAATTGCCAAGTGATGCACAGTCGCAATCGTCATCTAAGTCGCCTTCTAAATCTAAACCGGCTAGCCAAGCGTTTGTAGAAAAAAACGCCGTTACTGACAACGCAGCGCCTAAAGAGCAGTCTGGCAATCAAGCAGCAAAGCATCATACAAAACCAAAGCAAGCTGATGCCAATGTTAGTACTGACTCAGCTTCTGCTAAAGCGCATACGACAGAGTATGCTACGCGCACGGTAGCCAGAACACCGGCGCTTGTCAGTATGAATAACGAGCCGATACCGCATAAGCGTCGCCGTCGTCAGCCTACTGTTGTAGAAAATGACAATGGAAATAGCTCAGCTGATAGCAATAGCGTAGTAGAGGCTAAAGCAGTCGATAGCAAAGCGCAAAAAGCGGCGAGATATGCAAAAAAAGCGCCGAAGCTAGCGACTGAAGCTGTTAGTAAAACTGAAACGAGTGACGTTGAAAATAAGGCTAAGAAGGCAACCAAAGCTACAGCAGCCAAACCTACTAAAACCAGTCAAGATACTAAGAGCCAGACCAGTCAAAGTCAGTCAGCTAAGCATCAAACAGCTGCTAGTAAAATGAATGAGCAAAAAGGCCCTGTACCATCAAAGCGTCGCCGCCGTCAGCCAAGCATTAATAACGTTTAAGCTTATGAGCGGACAATAGAGTAAAGTGATAACTATGAATACGCACTTTGATGCTAGCGATGACAATGAAAGCCATGCTGATGCAACTTGGGTTACCTGCTATGTGGGCTTGGGTAGTAATCTGACAAATGAGTTAGGTTCACCTGTAGAGCATTTGCAGCAAGCCGTTGCAGCTATGCAAAAGCACGAGCAGATACGCGCGGTACGGGTGTCTTCCTTTTATGCTTCAGTACCGATGGGACCGCAAGACCAACCTGATTTTATCAATGCGGTCGCAGGTTTTGAGACCACTTTGACTACGTTTGAGCTGCTTGATTTTTGCCAAGCGTTAGAGCAGCACGCAAAACGCGCTCGTTTGCGCCGTTGGGGTGAGCGTAGCCTTGATGTCGATATTTTATTATATGGTGACGCGCAAATAGCGGAGTCGCAATTAACCATACCGCATGCTGGCTTGCCTGAACGTAATTTTGTTTTGATACCGCTGCGAGAGTTAGCCCCAGAGTTGATTATTGCAGGCAAGCCAATCAAGCATTATCCGCTGAGTAACGATTGGACAGGGTTAAAGTTGTTATCAGATGATTGACGTATGAACCGTTAAATAGACTTATTAACTACTAAAAAGTAGCAGCAAATTGGCATTTAGCAGAATTTCCAGTCATTGATTGTTAAACGTATTGATGATTGAAAGCATTGAGGATGATATGACGACGTTATCGACTTTAAATAAATTTAAAAAAGACGGTACCAAATTTACCTGTCTGACCTGCTATGACGCGATGTTTGCGCGCATGATGGATAAAGCACAAATCGATACGATATTGATTGGTGATAGTCTGGGTATGGTGGTGCAAGGTCATGATTCAACCTTACCGGTCAGCGTCGATGATATGGCTTATCATACGGCCAATATTGCCCGTAGTAATAAGCACGCACTGATTTTAGCCGACTTGCCGTTTATGAGTTATGTGACGCTCCCAGAAGCGGTTGCCAATAGCCGAAAACTGATGCAGGCGGGCGCGCATGTGATTAAGATTGAAGGCGGTAGTGAGCTTTGCGATTTAGTCACGACATTAGCGCAAGCAGGTACGCCCACTTGTGTACATTTAGGGCTGACACCGCAGTCGGTTAATGTCTTCGGAGGTTATAAAATTCAAGGGCGCGGTGATGAGGCGGCTCATAAGCTACTTGCTGATGCCAAAGCGGTGGTTGCTGCCGGTGCGGCACTTTTGGTATTAGAATGCGTACCTGCTGAACTTGCAAAAGCTGTGACTCAAGCGGTTGCCGTGCCGGTAATTGGTATTGGCGCTGGTGCCGATACTGATGGTCAAGTCTTAGTCATGCATGACATGCTTGGTATGGTGCATGGTCGCGTGCCACGCTTTGTTCATGACTTTTTAACCGATGAGCGTAATAGCGCGCGTAGTATTGAAGGCGCATTTGCCCTATATCAGCAAGCGGTACGCGATGGTAGTTTTCCGACTGAGCAGCACCAATTTAGCTAGTGGTCTTTAATTTAAAACTTTGAATTTGGTGCTTAGTATTTAGCGCTTTGAATTTAATGCTTTGAATTTAGTACTTTAAATTTAGTGTTTTGACGATTATCAGTAGAAAAAGCTATCAGGATAAGAGTATTTACTATGCCAATTATTCATCATCATATCTCAACACTGCGCGCCGCCTTAAAGCCTTATCGTGGTCAGCAAGATAGCCAGCAGCGTATTGCGTTAGTACCAACCATGGGGAATCTACATGACGGTCATCTTGAGCTGGTAAAGCTTGCCAAGCAGCATGCTGATATTGTCGTGGTGAGTATCTTTGTCAATCCTACCCAATTTGGCGTCGGTGAAGATTTTGACAGTTATCCACGTACCTTAGATGCAGATGTTGCCAAGCTTGCTACTGTTGGTGCTGATTATGTATTTGCCCCAAGCATTGATGAGATGTATCCAGTATTACCGCCACCAACGTCAGTCCGTGCTGGGGAAATTACCACCCAGCTATGTGGTCAATCGCGCCCCAATCACTTTGATGGTGTCGGCATCGTTGTCTCTAAGCTATTTAATATTGTCCAGCCTGAGGTGGCCGTATTTGGCCAAAAAGACTATCAGCAATTGGCAATTATCCAGCAAATCGTGCGTGATTTAAGCTATCCAATTGAAATTATAGGTGCGCCTATCGTACGTGCTGCTGATGGTTTAGCATTATCTTCGCGCAATCAGTATCTAACTGAAGCTGAGCGTAATGTTGCTCCTGTGCTACATAAAGAATTGCTCCGCTTAGCTGAGCAGTTAATGCAGGGTCAGCATCTCGAACAAGGTCTTGCGCCTTTGTTAACAGAAACACGGGCACGCATCACTGAGGCGGGCTTTAAGATTGATTATTTAGAAGTTAAAACGGCTCAGCTCGATTCTTTAGAGACAGATGCTGCATCTGCAACTTTCAATGGGAATCAGCAGGATTTGGTGATTTTGGTTGCGGCTTGGTTGGGCCGTGCACGTTTATTAGACAATCAGTTAGTGACGGTCAAGCTGCCGTGCTGACAGAGTAATTCGCCAGACGCAATTATTAGGATGACGGATCATGAGTGCAAGTAAGGATGATAAGCAAGCACAGGCAAATGACAATTTAGCAAAGCCTATAAACGCGAAAGTAGAAAATAAAGATAGACTAAGTATCTTAGTAGTATCAGGGCGCTCAGGTTCAGGTAAAACCTCAGTACTCAATATCTTAGAAGATTTGGGCTATTATTCTATTGATAATTTGCCTTTGTCATTGGTTCCTGAAGCGGCGCAAAAACTGGTCTGTGATAGTGGGATTAAACGCATCGCGCTGGGTGTCGATATTCGTACACCACGTGCGGATTTGTCCAATTTTGCTGAAACACATGATGCGTTAAAGCAAAGATATGGCGAAGAGGCTGTCACCGTGGTATATGTGACGGCGCAAGAAGAAACCTTGGTTGCGCGCTTTAATGCTACCCGCCGTATTCATCCGTTGATGGTGCAAGATACTAAAGGCATAGAAAATACCACTTATAATCTGCCAGCAGCGATTGAAAGAGAAATTCAGCTTTTGCAGCCGATATTTAAGCATGCGGATGTCAAAATCGATACCACTATGCTGAATATCCATCAGTTGAAAGAGCGCTTGCGTGATTATGTTGGGGTTGATAATCAAATAGTGATTAACCTGCTATCGTTTGGCTTTAAATACGGCAGCCCAATTGATGCAGATTTTGTTTTTGACGTGCGCATTTTGCCCAATCCGCATTGGAACCCAACGCTACGAGCTGCGACCGGTCTTGATATTGAGGTTGCTGAATTTTTTGCCGATTATCCAGAAGTGTCTGAGATGACTGAAGATATCGCAAAATTTCTTAATCGTTGGTTACCTGATTTTCTGCATAACAATCGCCATACGGTCACGGTCGCTATTGGCTGTACGGGCGGCAAACATCGCTCGGTATTTATCACCAAGCATTTGCAAGATAAGCTGACCGCTGGCCTGCCTGAAGGCTTGACCGTTGTTGCTAAACACCGTGAAAAGAATCGTTGGTGATGCTTTCTTTGTAGCTAAAACTTATAAGCTGCAAGGTATAAATGGCAAAAATGCGATTAACTTTATTATTTACTATCTATTATCTATTATTTATTATCTCGAAAAATGGAAAGCTTTTATGATTGACTGGTCAGAACATGATATGCGCGTCTCGCGCACAGAGCTCAAAAAAGCTCATGAGCGCTTGCAAGCACTGTCGATACCGCTTGCCAGCTTATCGAAAAAACAGCTCAAAAACCTGCCAGCAAGTGATTATTTTATGGCAGAGCTGATGGCGCTTGCTGATATCACCAGTGCCAATGCGCGCAATCGCCAAACCAAGCGTGTCGGTAAACTTATCAGTGAAGAAAACCGCCATGAATTGGTCAAAGCCTTGTTTGATGCCTTTTTCCCAAAAGAGCAAGTTTCTAAAATCGAGAGTTGGTTTGAGCGCTTAAACATCAATGATGAAGGCACGCTTAAGCAGTTTGTTAAACAATATAAAGCCTCTGAGCGCAATAGTATGTATCAGCTGTTGCTTTGGATTGAATATGCTAAGCATATGCAAGACGATGAGCTGATGGCAGAGTCTAAAGAGGATTTGGCCAGTTATATTCGGGAAGTGGCGATATTGTCACAGCTAAAGATGTAGCCAATTATACTGGCTATAAAGCGGCGTTGCCGTTCATAATAACGACCCATAAAAAAGCCAATCAGTGATGATTGGCTTTTTATATTTTTCTATAAACTAATACTGGTTAATCAATTGTGCAGACTGACTTATTTTTTCTCTGCACGTACTTTATCGACCAGATAATCAACTACTTTAGGGACAGTGGCGCTTTCGCCGGTCACCACATATTTACCATGGACAACAACCGCTGGGACACCTGAGAGCTGATAACGCTTAGCGCCTGCTTGTGAGCGACCAATTTTTGTTCCAACCGCAAATGAGTTATATAGGCTGTTAAATTTCTTTTCGTTGACGCCTTGTGAGGCATACCATTTGCTCAATGACGCTTGGTCAAATAATTGCTTGCCGTCTTTATGTACCGCATCAAATAGCGCATCATGGGTCTTGTTTTCATAACCTAGTAATTGCGCGGCATAAAAACCACGGGCACTGGCTTCCCAAACTGGGTTAAGCGCTGCTGGGGTTTTAAAGAAGGCCACGTCTTTATCTTTAGTTTTTGCCCATTTTTCCATATGCGGATTTAGGACGTTACAATGCGGGCAGCCATACCAGAAAAATTCACGCACAATGATAGCATCACCGCTGATTTTTTCTGGATTGTCTAGCACACGGTAATCTTTTCCTGCGACATAATTGGCGGCTTGCGCGCCCATATTGGCCAGCCCAATAGCACAAGCCAGACCAGTCAATGCGATGATACGTTTCATACTTGTTCCTTGAGGTGTCAAAATTTAAAATGTTTGGTGCAAATTTTCAGATCAAAAGTTGCTTAGCGCATTTATATAGGTTTGAAAGTAGATAAACGACAATGCATTATCTAAATTGTCTTCGCTAAATCGACCTATAATAGAGTACGGACTATAATAGCGTAAAATGCCCGCACTTGTGAACCCGATTCTTAACTAACGGTTGTAAAGCTGTGAGCTATTATTTAAGGTATCTTACTTATCATTTTTAAGCTGCTAGTTTTAAGCTGACAGCTATTAATTTTTTTCACAGAGAAACTTATTTATTCACTAAGACTTGCTTATTCACTAAGGCTTGTTAAGAAAGACTTATTAAGAATATTCAAAGTTATAAAACAGTTTCAAATTTTTCGCTTGTATAAAAGTCTGCTGCTTAATAATAATCATAACGCTGACATGTTCATTAAAATTTAAGTATTTACTGCCGCGATTCACAATCGGTGACGATGTACTCACGACAAAGTCGCCGCTCTCATGCTAATATTGGGCATACTGCTATTGAGCATGTCAGCATGTCAGCATGTCAGCATGCCTATAAATGATAATAACTATAATACCCATAAAGGAAAAACCCTATGAGCCAAGCTTTCTCTTCTGCCCAGCCTATGAATAATCAGTCAAACAACGATTCAAACGATTACGCAAATAACGAGCTAGATAACAATGCTGCTAGCAAATTTGACCAAAACACTGCTATCAATGTCGATGCCAGTGAAGTGGAAAAATTCAATAACTTGGCGAGTGAATGGTGGAATAAAACTGGCGCTTTTGCTACTTTGCACGAAATCAATCCGCTACGCCTTAACTGGATAGAAGAAAACGTGAAGCGCGGCTTTATGAGTGCTGATAGCAGTAAAACGGCAGAGATGGGCTTGGCGGGTAAAAAAGTCCTTGATGTCGGTTGCGGCGGCGGTATTTTGGCAGAATCAATGGCACGTCGCGGCGCTGATGTGACCGGTATCGACCTCGGTACCGAAAACCTCAAAGCGGCGGCCTTACATGCTGAGCAAAGCAACTTAGATGATACCTTGCGTTATCAGCATATTCCTATTGAGCAGTTAGCGGCTACCCATGCTGGTCAGTTCGATGTCGTGACGTGTATGGAGATGCTTGAGCATGTGCCAGACCCAGCTGCTATTGTCGAGGCGTGCTTTACACTATTGGCACCGGGCGGCGTTTGCGTGCTATCGACGATTAACCGCAATCCTAAATCTTACCTGTTTGCCATCGTTGGGGCAGAGTATGTATTGCGCTTGCTTGATCGCGGCACCCATGATTACGCCAAATTTATCACCCCAGCTGAGTTGGATAAAATGGCGATAACGGCAGGCTTTACCCGTCAAGACATCATTGGACTGCATTATAATCCATTGACCAAGCGTTATTGGTTGGCACAAAACGTCGATGTTAATTATATGATGGCGGTACAAAAGCCACTGGCGTAAATCGCCTTTTATAAGCATTCCTTTTTGACCACTTTTTAAATCAATGTTTTAAATTAATATTAAGAGCGCCTGTTATGAGCCAATTTGTAAAAGCTGTCTTGTTTGACCTTGATGGCACATTAATCGATACTGCCGCGGACTTCGTCCGCATTATTGGTAAAATGAGCGGCGAAAATGATTGGCAAGCGCCACCTGAAGCCGAAATTCGTGAGCAAGTCTCTGCCGGTGCCTCGGCGATGGTGCAGCTGATGCTGCGCCACAACGACCAACTTGAGGTCAGCGAATCTGAGTTGCTGGAGTTTCGTCAGCAGTTCTTAGACGATTATGAAGCGGAAATATGTGTCGATAGTTGTGTTTTTGATGAGCTTGAAGAGGTGCTGCGCGTATTAGAAGAAAAAAGCGTGCCATGGGGTATTGTGACCAATAAGCCGCGTTATCTCGCTGAGCAGTTATTAGAAAAAATGCAGTTAAATGAGCGTTGTTCGGTACTGGTGTGCCCAGATGATGTATCGCGCTCTAAACCCGATCCAGAGCCAATGTATGCAGCATTAGAAAGACTCTCTATCCCGCGTGGTGCCGCTGAAAGCGTGCTTTATGTTGGCGATCATATACGTGACATCGAAGCTGGCAAGGCTGCAGGCATGCCGACTATCTTAGCCGCTTACGGTTATATTCCGCCTGAAGATCAAAAAAACCTGAAGAAATGGGGCGCAGATTATATTACCGAAACCCCTGCAGACTTGAATAAGTTATTGCTTTCTTCTGGCAAGTTTGACTATTTATAAAGCAAATAAACCATTTAACGAAATAGCTATTAAGCACCCTACCTATTAAATAATAAGCAGTGAGTAATGCCATGAGTGACAATACTAATCAGCCTACTAGCCAACAACAGATGCCATCAGCGGCGCAAGCTTCTGTGCCAGCTGTATCGCACGACGATATTCGTAATTTTATACCGCCTGATGACTGTTTAGATGGTAAAACTATCTTGGTAACGGGTGCCGGTGATGGTATCGGGCGTATCGCCGCCTTAACCTATGCGCGCTATGGCGCGACGGTATTATTGTTGGGGCGTACTAGCAGTAAGCTTGAATACGTTTATGATGAAATTGAGAGCTTTGGCGGTAAGCAGCCAGCCATGCTACCGATGAATCTAGAGGGCGCAACCTATGCTGAGATGCAAAAGCTAGAAAATCTGATTGCTAAAGAAGTCGGTCAGCTTGATGGCATCTTGCATAATGCGGGCATGCTTGGGGCTTTGACGCCCCTTGAGATGTACGATGTTGATATGTTTGCCCAAGTGATGAAGGTCAACTTTACCTCCACCTTTATGCTCACACAAGCGCTGCTTCCTTTACTTAAGGACGCAGCACATGGTTCGATTGTCTTTACTTCTAGTAGCGTCGGTACTCACCCTCGCGCGTTTTGGGGCGCGTATGCACTCTCTAAGCAAGCGGTAGAAGGCATGAGCGATATCTTTACCCAAGAAACGCAGAATACCACTAACTTGCGCTTTAACTGTATCAATCCTGGTGGCACCCGTACCAATATGCGCGCCCATGCCTTTCCCGGCGAAAATCCGATGAGCCTTAAAACCCCGGAAGATATTATGGGCGGTTATGTGTTTTTAATGAGTGATGAGAGCATCGGTGTGCGCGGTCAAGTGATTGAGCTACAACCAAAAGATTAATAAGCAGCTGTATTCCTATTGCTTAGAATTTTTATAACTATTAATAGTATTTATAAAATTGCGTATTTATTGAAATAAGCGACTTATAACCCCATCTATTTGTTATTAAAGACTTTTATAAATTATGATTTAAATATCGTTAATAAAAAATAGGATGGGATTATGGCAGGTGGCTGGTCAAGAGATGGGGCAGAGCATGAGCAAATGGATGCGACTGTCAACGATGCGTTAGAGCGGGCACGTCGTGCGCTGCCAACGGGTAAAAGTGCTGAGTTCTGTGATGAATGCGGCAACCCGATTCCAGAGGCGCGGCGTATTGCCGTGCCGGGTGTGCAACACTGCGTCGGCTGTCAAACGGAGCTTGAACAAGAAGCAAAGGCGACTGAGCTATTTAATCGCCGCGGTAGTAAAGACAGCCAATTGCGTTAATAAAAAATCCCCCATTATGTTGATAGTGGGGGATTTTTTTATCGGTTTTATCTTCATCAGCATTATCATTACTGTCAATTATTATCAATAATCTGTCTATCACTGCCGATAGCTGGCTAGGCAATCAATAACTATAACTATCTATAACATCAATGCCATCAGCTCAAGGTCGTACACTTCCCAATCTATCTTGACCGCTGTCGCATCTTCTTGCTCAGTACTTGCTTGCAAAATAATCTCTAGTCGGTTATCTGCTTGTGCGCTCACTATCTTTGTGGACAAGCTATCAGGAGTAAAATTGATTTGTAGCCAGCCATGAGAGGTTTGCACAACGCCTTTGATACGTTGCCAATTTGGCAGCTTTAACAGCCAATCCTGTAACTTATCGGCATCTAATACATATTCTGCTGGTAGTCGCCACCCTGCCAGTAGAATATCTTTTTGTTGCTCATGATAACGATAGGGCAGCTCTACACTTGTATCGGGCTTATTATCGTCATTGCTTTCAGGATTGTGGAAGGTATTCGCTGTTAAAGAATGACTCAGCGGCTTTAAGCCTACAACCGCTATGTATGGCTCATTGATATTGACTCTTTGCTGCTTTGAGATGACAAAACTGGGCTTGCCGAGCTGTGCACTTAATGCTGCTGAATAGCCTGTTGATGTATTTATCTTATGAGTAGTTATCTGCTTGTCAGATTCTGCCCAAATAATAGAAATTTGTGCATTGAGCTTGGCTACCCATGCTTGAAGCGCTTGTCTTTCGTCAGCGCTTAATTGAGTATAGCGATTAATGACTAAGACATCGGCATCGCGGACATGCGCCTGAAAACCCTCATGAGTACGATATTTTTCTTGTTGCCATTGCAGGGCGCTAAGCACCGTGATGACCGCTTGCATCTTTAAAGCCGTTTGCCAATGCGGCGCGCTCAGCTGTTGGATAAGCTCACGCGGATGGGCAAGTCCTGTTGGCTCGATAAGCAGACGCTTTGGATGATGGTCACTGAGCAAGCGACTCAGAGCGATTTGTAGTGGCAACTGACTGGTACAACAAATACAGCCGCCGCTCACTTCACGAATGGCGATATCATTTTTCGTATGGCTATCTTGCGAGCTGGTTAGTAGTGCGCCATCGATCCCGATACGACCAAACTCATTAATTAATAATGCCCAGCGCTCACCCAGTGGTTTGGTCGCAATTAATTGATTAATGAGTGTGGTTTTGCCAGAACCCAAAAACCCTGTCACCAAGGTGCAGGGTATGTTTTGAAGCATAATAGGTGATTTCAATGTTGCGCCCGTGATATTAATAGGATGAAATATTAACCATCTGAGGTATCAATAGCCGCAAGCAGCATTTATGAGTTTATAACGACTCATTTTTGGCCGCTTCAACTTCTGCTTCGTCGGGCACGAATACATAACCCACGCCCCAAACGGTTTGGATATAACGCGCTTGTGAAGGATTGTCCTCAATCAAACGGCGCAAACGTGACACTTGCACGTCGATAGAGCGCTCCATCGCGCCCCATTCACGACCACGGGCAAGGTTCATCAATTTATCACGCGTTAATGGCTCACGTGGATGCTGTACCAAAGCTTTTAATACTGAAAATTCACCGGTCGTCAAAGTGACCACATTGCCATCACGTTTAAGGGTACGGGTCGATAAATCAAGCGTCCATGGTCCAAACTCAACCACTTCAAGCTGATGGCTTGGTGCACCCGGTAGCTCACGATTTTGACGACGCAGCACCGCTTTGATACGGGCCAACAGCTCTTTTGGGTTAAATGGCTTTGGCAAATAGTCATCAGCGCCGGCTTCGAGGCCAGCGATACGATCGGCATCGCCACCTTTAGCGGTAAGCATGATAATCGGGATATCACCATTGTCTTCGCGCAAGCGCTTACAGATACTAATACCGTCTTCGCCTGGTAGCATCAAATCTAAAACCACCAATGAGAACAGCTCACGTTGCATCAATTTGTCCATCTGATTGCCATCATGCGCCGTACGGACGACAAAACCATCGTCTTCTAGAAAGCGTTGTAATAAAGAGCGCAAGCGTGCATCGTCATCAACGACCAAAATGCGTTGGTTTAAGGTGTCAGGGCTGTTGTTATCTGTCATACAGTCATCCTCTTATAAAAATTATTATTAGTAGCAGTTTTTAGTAAAAAACGTTTATAAAAATACCATTAAAAACGCGGGTAAAAATCTTATTATTATTTAATGATCATTCCGTTGATAAGTAAATCATGATTAGCAAACCATTAGTTGTCATAAAAAATATAGTCGTGGAAAAAACCTATAAAAATAAAGACTTTTGTTCAATATAGCAGGGCTTAGCCATATTTGTGCCCTTGATACTTTAGTGTATAAGATTGCAGGCGCAATTGCATCACTGATACGGATAAATGCTGTATGCGTTTGTTTAACAAGGCGTTAGAAAGAACGATATCAGACGATTTTTGCCATAAAACAGGCGATAAATAACGAAAAGATAAAAAGGATTTTTATTCATGCAGCTTTTGCTATAATGCAAAACTACATTTCTCAACGATTGATACGTCTATGAGTAGCACTGATACCTTAACGCCATCTCAAACCTCGACAAATGCACAGGTTTTGGATGCAACCACACACGCGAATATTCACGACAAGCTTGCTCGCGCGCTTGGCATTAAGACTGCTCAAGTCAATGCGTTTGTCAAACTTTACGATGAAGGCGCGACCGTTCCGTTTATTGCCCGTTACCGTAAAGAAAAGACGCAGAATCTTGACGATGCGCAGCTGCGAGCTTTAGAGAAGTCGCTCAATTATGAGCGCGATATGGCAACCCGTCGCCTCAAAATTACCGAGCTGCTGAGCACGCAGGGCAATTTGACTGAAGAGCTACAGACGCGCATTGATAATGCGACGTCGAAACTTGAGCTTGAAGACATCTACTTGCCATACCGTCCACGTCGCCGTTCACCAGCTGCTAAAGCCCGTGCCGCCGGTCTTGATGTGGCCGCACAAGCGGTCTTAACGCAAGAGATTACGCCGACAGAGGCGCTGGCCGACTATCAAGCACAATCTAGCATTACCGATGATAGCGGTAATGAGATTGAAGTCGACTTCAGCGATATCGACAAGCAATTGGCAGGCGTACAAGCCATCATCGTTGATGAATGGACGCAAGCGTTAGACTTACTCGATAATCTGCGCAGTGGCTTTGCTAAAACGGCGAGTATCGTCTCTGCTGTTGCTAGTGAAGAAAAACGTGAAGTTGGCGAAAAATTCAAAGACTACTTTGAGCATAGTGAAAGCTTGGCGCGTCTGCCAAATCATCGCCTATTAGCGATGCTGCGCGGTCGCCAAGAAAACGTTTTAGGTCTTAAAATCGAAGGCGAAGACGCTCCATTTATCGAAAAAATCGTCAAGCACTTTGAGATTGATGCCAAAGCGCCAGCAGAACGTCAAGAATTTTTAGTGGAGGCTGCGACCAGTTTATGGAAAGAAAAATGGCGTCCGCATATCGAGCATCGTTTATTGACTGAAAAACGTCTGTCCGCTGAAGCCGATGCGATTGATGTATTTGCCAATAATTTACAGCATTTACTTATGTCAGCGCCTGCTGGCCGTAAAGTGATCTTAGGTGTTGATCCGGGTATCCGTCATGGCGTCAAAATGGCGATTGTCGATGCTCAAGGCCATGTCATGCTAGACAGCGAAGACAAGCCTGTCGTTGCAACCGTTTATCCATTCGCCCCTGATAATAAGATGGATGAAGCCAAAAAAGTCATCGATGAATTATTAAGCACTTATAAGGTTGATTTGGTCGCTATCGGCAATGGTACGGCTAGCCGCGAAACAGATGCGATGATTAAAGAGATTTTGGCCGCCAACTCTGAATTAAAAGCCAAAGCCGTTATCGTTAATGAATCAGGCGCGTCAGTTTATTCGGCGAGTGAGCTTGCCAGTGATGAGCTTGCTAATTTAGATGTCTCTGTACGCGGTGCAGTTTCTATCGCCCGTCGCTTGCAAGATCCGCTATCAGAATTGGTTAAGGTTGATCCAAAAGCGATAGGCGTTGGTCAATATCAGCATGACGTCAATCAAACTCAATTAGCAGACAGTCTAGATAAAGTCACCCAAGACAGCGTGAACGCCGTTGGTGTTGATGTAAATACGGCAAGTCCTGCTATCTTGGCGCATATTGCTGGTTTGAATAAAAACGTCGCTCAGCAAATCGTTACCTATCGTAAAGAGCACGGCGCCTTTGATAGCCGTGAAGCATTAAAGAACGTCCCACGCTTAGGGGTAAAAACCTTTGAGCAAGCCGCAGGTTTCTTACGCGTCCATGGCGGTAGCAATCCTCTTGATGCGACAGGCGTGCATCCGGAAAGCTATGCGCTGGTTGACAGCTTACTTGAGCAAACCGGTAAAACGTTGCCAGAAGTCATTGGTAACGATGGTGTGTTAAATACTATCGATACCACTGCGCTTGCTGCTAACGATGACAATATCAGTGTCAAAGCCATCATTGAAGAGCTTGCCAAGCCTGCACGCGACCCACGTCCTGAGTTTAAAACTGCTAACTTCCGTGAAGACGTTAATAGTATTAAAGACTTGAGCGAAGGTATGCAGCTTGAAGGCGTGGTGACCAACGTCACAGCCTTTGGTTGCTTTGTTGATGTCGGTGTCCATCAAGATGGTCTGGTGCATATCTCTCAGATGGCCAATGACTTCGTCGCTGACCCAATGAACCGCGTCAAACCAGGCGATATCGTCTTGGTACGTGTGATTTCTATCGATGAAAAACGCGGCCGTATCGGCTTTAGTATGAAGCCTGAGTCTGAAAAACCAGTACGCCCAGCTGCGAAGTCGACTGCAGAAAGTACAGGCAATGACGATAAGGCTAGCCGTCCACGCAGCAATCGTCCAGCTAGTAACCGTCCAGCTGCTGATAAGCGTGCAACAAAACCGCGTGGCAATCGTCAAGATAAAGACAGCGCCAATAACCGCCGTAAAGCGCCTAGAGCTGAGAAAGCAGAAGCACCTAGTAAAATGGGTACGCTTGGGGCATTATTACAAGAAGCTGGCGTGACCAAAGCTAAAAAGTAGTGTCTGTTTAAAGTAATGACTGTTTATGGTTATAAGGGTTTTATTTAACGATAAACAACTAAAAAAGGCAGCCATCGATGGCTGCCTTTTTTATTGGGGATATATTGGAGGAGTCCCTTTAAGAGTGGTTTGGCTTGTTGATAATAGCTTTGTTGGTAATAAAGAACTTTAAGGTTTTATCTACTCATACAAGCGTTTGACCTATAATTTATAAATCTTCCGTTACTTCTACGTCTTCTTCTGTCTCTAATGAATCTTCTTCTAATACAGCTTCTTCTTCTAGCATTTCATCTTGTGCTTGTGGCTGCAGCGTATCTTCTGGATTTTGCATAGCCGCTTGCTCAGCTTGTAGCTCAGTGGTCATCGGCTGTTGGCTAGCGCTATTGTTAACACTGACCTTTGATCTTGAGATAGTTTGAGTTTCGCTAATTTGAATTGGATTAGCTTGATTGGCTACTGACTTACTACTGGTGTTTTCGCTTGCAGGCTCAAGTGTGGTTGCAGCAACCGCCGTTTGCTTCTCTGCTGCTGCTTTATCAGCAGGTGCTGCCATAGCCAAACTTGGGATAGTGAGTGCAGCGCCAATGAGTAGCGATAAAGATAAAGTACTTTTTTTCATGAATTAATTCCTTAATTTATAGTCTTATCATGTCAGTTTAAAGCATTTCAAACTTGACGCTTATTTTGTGTGCTGTATATAACAGAGGTATATAACAGCCAAATATCGAGATTTATTTAATATTTCGAATCTATATATTTAATATAACTAACATCTAATCTATAGGAAAAATAAAATCATGATAACCAGTAAGCGATTATCATGATCGATTTGGATAAAGAGTTTTATAAGCCAAATTAAAGCAGTTATAAAATCTAGAGGGGAGAATACCAACTAAACAAGCGTTGATTCAGTAGTACATAAATTAAAAGTCTAACAGATGGATGTTTATAGGTGATTTTGTGCAACTACTGTATGGTTATTGTCAGATAAAAAATAAGCCGAAAAAGTATAGACAATAAAAAACCGCCTCTTATTACTAAGAGGCGGTCATTACTATATTAGTTAAAATCACATTACTTTGGTTTTAATCATGAATGTTATTAAGCATCGACGACTTCAAAGCTAAGACCAGCGTGCGCTTCTAAACGCGTTAATAAGCTATCGCCCATGGCGGAAGCGGGCGTCCAAAAACCGCCGCCAACCTCTTCTTTACTAATATCCTGCGCTAAGCACAATGCTGCTTGGGCCAACATACGCGAGGTGCTGCCATAACCAGGATCTTTGTCACCGGTGACTTTGGTATTGATGCTATCTTTATCGGCGGTCTGGCCAAATAGGCGAATATCAAAATAACCGTTTTCTTGCTCTTCTTTAGAAGGACCCGAGCCTGATTTAGGCAATACGTGCTTAGATAAAAGCTCGCGACTTGGCGTAATCATCATGGCAGTGGCAAAACCTAATAAGCCTGCACTCATTGCATAGCTTGATAGCTTGCCTTTAAGGCCATCTTTCATCCACATTGCTTCGTCATACTTAAAGTCGCGACCATATTCATAGCCTAGCAGTTGGTTACTGCGATGCACGATGCGAGTATTGATACTTGCCATCACAAAGGGTGCCAGCCAGCGTTTATGCTCGTCATCGTATTCAGGTTTGCTGACATTGGCTTGGCGCACGTTTGGCGCATCTTTATCATCATTGAGTAAATAAGGATTTGCTACTTGCTTACGGCGGGATTTATCTTGGCCGACTTCTTCAAAGATAGTCGCCATCGAGGCAATCGTGCCGCCCGATAAACCACCTTTTGCTGCTTTGACACGCATATTAATCACATCACAGGTGCTGCCAAATTTTTCTTCTGCTTGCTGCTGGGTAAAGTAAACGCCCAAGTCAGATGGGATAGAGTCAAAGCCACATGAGTTGACGATACGCGCGCCGCTTTGCTTTGCCGTATCCTGATACTTATCCATCATGTCTTTAATAAAGATAGCTTCACCGGTCAAATCGACATAATCGGTACCGTTTTCCGCGCAAGATTTAATCAAAGGCTCGCCATATTTTAGGTAAGGGCCAACGGTTGAGATAATAACTTGGGTTTGCTTGGTCATTTTATCGAGGCTAGCTGCATCGTCACTATTCGCAATAATAATATCGACTTTGCTAGCAAGTTTAGATTGCAGCTCATTGAGTTTTTCTTTATCACGACCGGCTATCGCCCAAGTAACGTTTGCGCCATTTTTGTCTTTAGCATTTGATAAAAATTCTGTTAGATAGTGCGCTGTAATCTGTCCAACAAAACTGGTTGCTCCATAAAGAACCACTGCATAAGGGCGTTTTTCGCTAGAGGTTGCTTGCTTATCATTTACTGCATTGCTAGGGTTTGAAGTATCCGTATTCATATTTATCTTCCTTATTAGGTCGTTGTTGTTAGATGTTGTCTATTAAATGCTTATTATGAAACGCTTGTTCTAAAAAATATCGCTAAGTGGTTTTGCTAATTCATTTTCAATAAGTGGCTTTTACTAGGAAGCGGTTTTATTAATTAACGGCTTTACTAATTAATGGCTTTAAGTGACAGCCTGTAAAAAATACTAAAGTATAGAGTTGAAAATTACTGCCAATTTTCTTATAAAAACAGCTGAGTGTAAGCAAACGTTCACTATCTCTACACATAAGTCTTCAAAAGCCAAGTAAAAACTGCAAAATGGTAAGATTTGCTACAAAGTTTACATAACCTATCGACATTATTACCAAAATGAACGTTTTCTACAGCCAATCATTGCTAATCTATATTCGTAAGCCGTTCAGTATTAAAACAAAAAGTAAAATATTGGATGATTAAGACTATTAAGGTAAGACGATTTAACTGATAAAGGGATTGTTGGTGTTTACCAAAGCGGTCTTAGTATTTCGTTTTTAAACTATTATTTGAGGAGAATTATTATGTTTCGTTGGGCTATTATTTTTGCCGTAATCGCGTTAATTGCAAGTTTCCTAGGATTTGGCGGTGTTGCTGGCCTATCTGCAAACTTTGCCTACATTCTACTAGCTATTGCTGTGATTCTATTCATTGTCGCATTTGTTAGTCGCCGCATGTAATAGAGAACAGTGACTGCTTAGATTTTAAGTATTCATGCTCATAACAAGAAAAAGTCCTCAATAGAGGACTTTTTTATGGTCAAAATTTAAGTACTTTCAAAAGTTAAGTGCTTTCAAATGCTAAGTGCTTTCAAATGCTGTATGCGCTCTGGACTATATTGTTAAATGCTAAATGTTAAATGCTAAAAGGTTTTAGGCTGGATGATATGCTCCATTCGTTTTGCCAAACGAACATCATGGCTAGTAATGCCGCCGGTATCACCAGTAGTCAGGCGAACTTCGACCACATTATAGGTATTACTCCATTCAGGATGATGCTCTAATGCTTCAGCATGAAAAGCTGCTTGATTCATAAAGCTCATGGCTTCAACAAAATCGCCAAAGTGGTAGGTTTTTACGATAGCATTACCATCGCGCTGCCAGCCTGGCAGTTCTTCCAACTGCAAATCAACTTGTTGATTAGATAAACTACTCATGGTGATATCCTTTATTATTATAGTGGAGGGTTTGATGACAAGATTGCTGTCTAGGAACTGTTTTATCCTAATTACTTTATGCCAGTTACTTTATGATAGCCGTCTTATGTTAACGACTGATAACTGATATAAGTAGCAAACAATATCAGCCGTCAATAATATAAGCAGTATAGGGCAAAAAACCCACCTATTTCTAATCTCTTATTATATATTTGTAGGCAAAAATATAATAAAGAACATCAGATAAATAGGAGGGTAATAGTAGGTCATTAATGCTTAAAATATCGTAAGGTTGTAGCGATAAATAACGATCGCTTTTAACGCTCAATTTTATAGCATCGCTCTAGTCATAAAGCCTTAGTGATGGACTTAACTTACTGACTCATCTTAGGTTAAAGCAAGTCCTGATATTCAGGGTGCTTATCAATATATGAAGCAACAAACGAGCATTGTGGCACGACTTTTTTATTATTATCACGTGCATAATTTAAGGCGTGTTTGACCAAGGCTGAACCGACACCGCGACCGCCCAATTCTTGCGGAACGATGGTATGGTCGTAGACCAATTTATCGTCACGCTCCTGATAGCTGATATATCCGGTATGACCATCGATTGAGGTCTCAAAACGCTTTGCTTGCTCGTCATGGGTGATATCTACTGGTTTGCTATTATTATTACTCATAAAAAATCTCCGTTATTAATATTTATAATTGTTCGTAGCTAGTGCTTTTACGCTTATTAATTTAATGGTAGTTATTAAACTGTGCTTATTAAACTTGTACTTGCTAATTTGTATGACTAAGCTATTTTTTATCAAGTTAGCTCTTATCATTAGTAGCTTACTCTGCTTATTGTGGGCTTTTTTAAGCAAATTTTCTAGTTATCAACCGTAAGGCTAGATAGGGTAAATGTTAATAGATTTACTTTACCTTAAGTATTGCTACAAGGGTTTGTAATGAATGATTTTTTAATCAAGGTTTTAGCGTAGATAGTTAATAAAATGGGCTGCTATCAGCAAAAAGACCGCAAAAAAAGTTAAAAGGCGCAAAACGACAGGTAAAACAGCCTGTTAGCTTGCAGGGGTTGCGCCACAATGCGATAATGACAGACAATTTATAACCCTGATTTTTGAGGCGCAGTCCATTTGGCATTATTGCTGAGTAGGGTTTGCCAGCCTCGTCTATGCAGTCTATCGGAGTGTTAATGGCTCAATATATTTACACGATGAACAACGTGTCAAAACTTGTTCCACCTAAGCGTGAAATCTTAAAGAACATCAACCTATCGTTTTTCCCTGGTGCCAAAATCGGTGTCCTAGGTATCAACGGTTCAGGTAAATCAACCTTGCTACGCATCATGGCGGGCGTGGATACGGAATTTAGTGGTGAAGCACGTGCGCAAACTGGCACCAAAATTGGTTATTTGCCGCAGGAACCACAGCTTGACGACAGCAAAGACGTGCGTGGTAACGTTGAAGACGGTATGCGTGAAGCGTTAGATGCGCTTGCTCGTTTAGATGCCATTTATGCTGAGTACGCTGAGCCTGATGCAGACTTTGATAAGCTTGCTGAAGAACAGGGCAAGATGGAAGACATCATCCAAGCATGGGATGCGCATAACTTAAATACCCAGCTAGAAAAAGCGGCTGATGCCTTGCGCCTGCCACCATGGGATGCGGATGTTAGCAAACTATCAGGTGGTGAAAAACGCCGTGTGGCACTATGTCGTCTGCTCTTGTCACGCCCAGATATGCTATTACTAGACGAACCGACTAACCATTTGGACGCTGAGTCCGTAGCATGGTTAGAGCAGTTCTTGCAGAACTATAGCGGTACTATCGTTGCCATTACCCATGACCGTTATTTCTTGGATAACGTTGCTCAGTGGATTTTGGAGCTTGACCGTGGCCATGGCTATCCGTACGAAGGTAACTATACTGAGTGGCTCGAGCAAAAGAATACCCGTCTAGAGCAGCAGAATAAGCAAGAAGAATCCTTTGCTAAAGCGCTGAAAAAAGAGCTTGAGTGGATTCGTAAAAATCAAAAGGGCCAACAGGCCAAGTCTAAATCTCGTGTACAGCGCTTTGAAGAATTGAACTCACAAGAGTTCCAGAAGCGTAACGAGACCTCAGAGATTTACATTCCACCAGGTCCACGTCTAGGTAATAAAGTCATCGAAGTCAACGATATCTCTAAATCGTTTGGCGATCGCTTGCTTTATGAAAACCTAAGCTTTAACGTGCCAGCAGGCGCTATCGTCGGTATCATTGGTCCAAATGGTGCGGGTAAAACCACGCTATTTAACATGATTACCGAACGTGATACGCCAGATACTGGTTCAGTTGATCTAGGTGAAAGTGTCAAGGTTGCCTATGTTGGTCAGGTACGTGATAACTTGGACGATAACAAAACCGTTTGGGAAGAAGTGTCTGACGGCCTAGATATCATCACCGTTGGTGACTATACGACGCCAAGCCGCGCTTATATCGGTCGCTTTAACTTCAAAGGCTCAGACCAGCAAAAGCACGTTGGTCAATTATCAGGTGGTGAGCGTAACCGCTTGCAGCTTGCTAAGACGCTAAAGCAGGGCGCAAACGTATTGCTTCTTGATGAACCCTCAAACGATTTGGATATCGAAACCCTACGTGCGCTAGAGGATGCGATTCAAGTATTCCCAGGTACCGTCATGGTGGTGTCGCATGATCGCTGGTTCCTTGACCGTATCGCCACTCATATCTTGGCATTCGAAGATGAAGGCCCAGTTTGGTTCGATGGTAACTATTCTGAGTTTGAAACCTATCGCAAAAAGACCATGGGTGATGACGCCAGTCCTAAGCGTATGAAGTATAAGAAAATTTCTACCTAGAACATCTACCTAAGACAGCTGTCAGATAGCTATCTAACAGCTGATAAAAAATTGGCTGTTTAGGAATTTAAAACTGATATAAAAAAGACCTCTAATTGATTAGAGGTCTTTTTTTTTGCTAAATGATTGAGTGTTGCGAGATATAACTTAACGCTTACGACCAAATTTACGCTGCTTCTTATTACTAATCTCAGTAATGGCGTGGGCAATCTCTTCTTCATTGAGGCTAGCTACTTGCTGTAAAATTTGCATCATATCAGGACTTAATACATATTTTGCATGATGGGCAATAAGGTCGATACGCTGATCAAAGGTTAAGATGCCCGTTTCTTCGTTTTTCTGCAAGTAGTCAAGACGAGTCAAGGCACTGATAAAGCTGGTAAATAAAGCACGGTCAAAGAAGTCAGGAATATCATCGGCATACAGTACCGACAAACGCTGTCCAAGCAGATGACAAAGGTCAACGACTTCATTTTCGGTCAGATTGCCTGAGCCTTGCTGGGCAAGTAAAGCAAGGGTCATAAAGTAGCGCTCAAGGCTTTGTTCAACAGGCGTCGCCAGCACTTGTAGCTGCTGATAGCATTTACTATTTGTCTCAGGGACGCTCAGCATGCCATCGCTCAATTCTACAATCAGGCCATTTGCCAGCAGGCTATCGACTTTCTTGTTGAGCGTTTCTGTCAAACCATGGGCTGGATAGTATAAGAACAGCTCACTTTGAAGGAACGGATATAATTGTTCGGCAATGCTATTTAGACGACTGCGTTCGATGCGACCATTACGTGCTACCAAGGCCGATAGGAATGATAATAAAATAAAGACATGCAGGATATTGTTACGGAAATAGCTAAGCAGAGCAGCTTGCTTACCGGCAATCTGAATAATATCACCCAAGATATGCGGTCTACGCTCGATAAGCTTCAACTTAATACCATAATCGATGATTTGCTGCGGCGACATATCGGTGATGACGGTATCAGCTGAGTAAGGTAGCTGCTGAGCCAGACCTTGATATAGGGCAATTTGCTCACGGCAAATATCTTCGTCAAGCGCCGATTTCGGTGCGGATAATAGTACCAACGACAATAGTGATACAGGGGTGATAACCGCTGCTTTATTAATATGCTGCATGACTTTGACGCCGATATTATCGACCATGGCGCTGGCTTTATCATCAAGCGGCGTATCGGTGCGATCGGCAGGCAAGCTATTGGCTGGTACGTCAAACTTTTGCATAAAGTCGCTAAGATGCAGCGGCGTGCCAAAGCTTAGATGTACATTGCCAAAGATACGCTCAATCTTACGCCCAACTTTCAATAAGCCTATTAATGATTCAGATTCTTTTGGCTTACCTTTTAGCTCACCGACATAGGTGCCGCCTTCCATGATGCGCTCGTAACCAATATAAGTCGGTATAAATACCACCGGTTTCTCAGAGTGACGTAATTGACTATGGACAGTCATCGCCAGCATACCCATTTTTGGCGGTAATAGACGTCCTGAACGCGAGCGTCCGCCCTCGATAAAGTATTCAATCGGCGTGTTACGGGTAATCAGCGTGTGCATATATTCACGGAGTACCGCGGTATAAAGCGCATTGCCACGGAAGCTACGACGAATATAAAAAGCAACCGCGCCGCGCAATAACGGCCCTAATACTGGCACATCTAAATTGTCACCAGCGGCAACATAAGGAATACTCAGGCCACGCTTATAGATGACATAAGACAGCAGCAGGTAATCGACATGGCTACGGTGACAAGGTACGTAAACCAGCTCGTAATCTGCTGCCAGCTCGCGTACACGCTCAAAATGATGTACTTCGACGCCATCATAAAGTTGCGTCCATAGCCAAGTAAGGAACTTATAAAAACCGCGCACAATAGAGTGCGAATAGTCATTGACCATCTCATTGGCATAGCCTTTTGCCAAGGCACGGGCTTCACGGACGCTGATACCAGAGGCCTCAGCTTCGGCTTCTATGGCGTTCTTGATGGCTGGCGAATATACCAATTTATCGACCAAGTTGCGTCTGTCTGACAAATCAGGGCCAAGCATACTGGCACGCTGTTTGTCTAAATAGATATTAAGCTGTTGTTGCAACGAGCGCACCAGTTCACGGTTGCCATCCGCTGCGGCAACCATGGCATAGCTTGGCGCTTCGTCGACTTCATTTGTGATACTGTTGCTATTCTTTGCAGCACTGTTATTTAGAATATTAGCTGTTAATTCGCTATCTTCTAAAGCACCTTCTGTTAATAAAGTGTCGTCTAATAAACGGTCTTTTAATAAAGTATCTTGTGCAAGACTGTCTTTTAAATCGCTGGCTACTGAATCAAAGACAGAGAATCCTTCGCCATCGCCTTTAAGACTATCATTAATAAGGGTACGCAAATCTTGCGGTGGATGGAATTGAACAAAGGTATCGCGTCCCATCACGCCGATATTAAATAACTGCTTGGTGATACTAGGGTCTTGCCAGTTGTCAGCAGTCAAAAGCTTAAATAACGAGTCTTCTTTTTCTGGCGCGCGTCCCCACAGGATGGAGACTGGCACCAAACGCACCTTTAATTCTGGATGCTGTAAAACGGCAGAGACCAAGCGCGATAGGCGAGGTGACAGTTGGCTGTCTTTGGCATGCGGATGATGTAAAAATATAATCGCCGCGTTTTCTTTAATATCGTGAGCAATATCTTGTACCCCGACTAACGCTGGTGGCAGATTATGCTCTTGTGTTTGCAGGTCAATCAAAATACTGTTGGAGCGCGAATAGTCTTGCAGCACATAAAATCTGAGAATGTTGTCGTCGTCATCAAACTCAGGCAACTCGCCCAATAGCTTTGGCTTGACGGCAACATCAAGCATCTGCCCCGAGAGCTTGCGATATAGCTGATTAATCGGGGCATTAGAATAAGGCTTTGGCACGACTGGGCTGATAGCGCTGTCTAAGTCTTTAGTAGTTGCCGTGTCGCCAGTCGTTACGGGCGCTTTAAAAATCCGTTTTTTTAAGAACTTCGGTATCATAATGAGTATCAAAATTAGTCAAATGTGTTGCGCTTATGATGCCATAAAAGCCATCAAAGCGATATATGGTGTCTGTATATACTGTTAATATTAATAATATCACCAGAGAGTTTATCAGCTAAGATAGCTATTAAGAGGCGCAATTATTTGAAGTCATAGGTAGAAATATCAGCCATTTCGCGCAATACTATATCTGCTAAACTAGCGATAAGATTAAGCCGGAATTAAAATGAAATCGTACATTGTTGTTTAAATCTTTTTAAAATTTATTCTTTACCCTTTCTGTATCGAAGCTAAAATATTATGACTCCTGCTATCAAACTTGCCAAACAACGTCACCTTGATTATAAATTACACGAATATACTCACGACAGTAATGCTGCGTCTTTTGGTTTGGAAGCCGCTGAAAAACTGGCCATTGCTGCCGAGCGTGTGTTTAAAACCTTGGTGGTCACAACCGATACTGGCGTGCTGGCGGTGGCTATTTTACCCGTGGATAAAACCTTAAATTTCAAAAAAATGGCCAAGGCGCTATCTGCTCATAAAATGCTGGCATGCAAAAAAGTGCAAATGGCCGACCCCAAACAAGTCGAACGAACTACTGGTTATGTGCTCGGCGGCGTCAGCCCTTTAGGGCAAAAAAAGCGCCTATCAACGGTCATCAATGCTTCTGCGCAAGAGCAAAGCACTATCTATGTCAGTGGCGGCCGCCGAGGTTTGGAGATTGAACTGCCGCCTGAGCAATTGGCAACCACCCTTGCGGCACGCTTTGCGGATATTGTTGACGATTAGTGTTTAACAAGTTTTGCTACTTTTTTAAGGATTTTACCGATGCCGCATTTAACCATTCAAGTAACGCCAAATGTCACGATTGCTCATGAAGCGTCATTTCTTAAAGCATTAAATCAAGCATTATGGGACAGTGGGCACTTTGCTAAGCCAGCTGATATCAAAGCGCGTATCGTACCGATTGAGACGTTTTTGGTTGGTATTGCAGACGATGAGCAAGTTAATGGTTTTGTTTATGCGTATCTAAAAATAATGAGCGGCCGTGACGAGGTCATACGCCATCAGCTCGCCGAGTTATTAACGGCTGCTATAGAAGAGGCATTAGATGCCGAGCAATCAGGGCGCGTAGGTATACAGATCTGTGTTGAGGTGGAAGAAATCAGCGCGATTTATCATAAGAAAATGCTTGATGACTAATGGCTGCTTATGACTGTTTACGAGTATTTACTACGCGCTTTTCCGTCGCTAGTATATTGTTAGTATTTTGATAAACTTATAAAGACTCGCATAAGGATTCACTGGCATATTTAGGTAATATCATCACCTCAACCTTATAACCTGCCGTTTTACCTTGAGTGGCCATTAGATTACGGGCGATACGTAAGCGATATTTTCCGGTTGTGGGTAAGCAACCTTGATAAATGATACCGCCTTTGGTGCCATCTTGTGTACCGTTTGGCATATGCAATACGCCGACATTGGCCGTCTCAGGCGTGCCAGCAAGTGGCGCAATATTAATAATGGCATATTGCCCACTGTTGGCATCAAAGCGATACCAGCGTTCGTTTTCATTGGGTTTTAATTTACCAGTCACCGTACTACTAATAGCGCCTTTCGCAAAATGAATAGGGCTGTCGCTACTTTTAGCCAACGTACTATTTGCACTAACGCCTATCAATGTGACACTAAGCAACAGTGTTTTTATCACTCGTGCGCTTAATAAAGTAGTTTTGTTATTAATGGCAAACATCGTCGTCTCCTAACTAAGTTTATTCGCTGTAGTCTATTCGATGTAAAACCGAAGCAAACTGCTGGTGGGATAAATTTTTTGTAGCCTCTCCTCTGTCACGCTTGCGAACAGCAAGCAAGAAAAATTTATCCCAACAGCACGAGGATATTAACGAATTGACTGTATTTTGAATTGACTGTATTTCTAGCTTTAGTATTTCCAGTTTTAGGATATTCTGACTTTTAATTAAACATAAAAAAGCGCCTAAATAATAGGCGCTTTTCTTATTAATTATTAAGCAATTAATCAGTCAATTAATACGTTTGCAATCTTAATCTAAGAAAGCAAAGTTCTCAATCTTCATCGCTGTCATGCTATCGCTTGGTGCGACCATGGCTTCAGCGTGACCTGAAGTACGTGGCAACAATTTATCGAAATAGAATTCAGCGGTTTGGATTTTGGCTTTATAGAATTCTGGAGATTCAGTGCCGCCATTTTTAAGCTTGTCATAAGCGACAGCCGCCATACGCGCCCAGTGATAACCCATCATTACATAGCCTGAGTACATCAAGAAATCGTCTGAAGCCGCTGAGATGATTTCACGGTCTTTACGTGCCATCAGCATCAAGCGTACCGTCAAAGTATTCCACTCAGCACATAGTTTGGTCAGTGCCCAAACGAATTTACGCATGTCTTTATCAAGCGCATACTCGCCACACCATTTCATGATGCTTGAGGTGTAATCACGGATGATTTTACCTTTAGACTGTAAGATAACCTTACGACCTAGCAAATCAAGCGCTTGGACGCCAGTGGTCCCTTCGTACATAGTGGCGATACGAGCATCACGAGCGATAAGCTCCATGCCCCATTCTTTGATATAGCCGTGACCACCGTAGATTTGCTGACCGTGTTTTGCCGCTTCGATACCTAGCTCAGTTAAGAAGCCTTTTAGGATAGGCGTATAGAAGCCTAATTTATCATCCCATTTTTCAAACTCAGCATCATCACCGTTGGCAACGCCTTGCGACATTTTATCAGCATAGCGCGCTGAGTGATAAATCATCGAGCGACCACCTTCAGCAAAGGCTTTTTGGGTCAATAGCATACGACGAACGTCAGCATGATGAATGATCGCATCAGCAACTTTTTCAGGGTCTTTGGTACCTGACAAGGTACGCATAGAACGACGGTCTTTTGCGTAAGGTAGGGCGTTTTGGAAAGACAGCTCAGTGTGCGCCAACCCTTGGATACCAGTACCGATACGGGCGGTGTTCATAAAGGTAAACATGGCTTTTAGGCCTTTGTTTGGCTCACCGATTAAGTAACCAACCGCGTCATCAAAGTTTAAGACACAGGTTGATGATGAGTTGATACCCATTTTGTGTTCAATAGAACCACAAGCCACACCATTACGCTCGCCTGATTCGCCTTCAGCAGTTGGTAAGAATTTTGGTACGATAAATAGTGAGATACCGCGCGTGCCTTCTGGCGCATTTGGTAGACGGGCTAAAACGATATGGACGATGTTATCGGTTAAGTCATGCTCACCGCTTGAGATGAAAATCTTTGTACCGCTAATTTTATAAGTACCATCATCTTGCGGGATGGCTTTTGATTTAACTTGTCCCAAATCGGTACCACACTGTGGCTCAGTCAAACACATGGTACCGGCCCAAGTGCCTTCAACCAATTTAGGTAAGTAAGTCGCTTTTTGCTCGTCCGTACCATACTGTAGTAAAGTATTGATACAACCCGTTGATAGACCAGGATACATCGCCCATGGCCAGTTAGCCGTACCAATCATCTCAGCTTTAATAAGGTTAATTGACATCGGTAAGTTCATACCGCCGTACTCTTCAGGGTACGAGATACCTTGCCAGCCGCCTTCAACGAACTGATCATAAGCTTCTTTAAAGCCTTTTGGCGTGGTGACCACACCATTTTCAAAATGACAGCCTTCTGCATCTGCTGGCTGATAAAGTGGTGCAAGGACGTTTTCGGCAAAATCAGCCATGCCCTGCAAAATCATATCGACCGTTTCAGGGTCAGCGTTTTCGCCATTGTCCAAATCTTTATAATGCGTTTGGAAGTCGAAAACATCATTTATCAAAAACTTGATATCACGCAAAGGTGCTTTGTAAGTTAACATAGTCGCTCTCTTTGGTTATTCGCTATCATAGACGGTCAGCTCAATATGTGAGCCACGGCTTATGTAAACGGTTGTTCAATTATTTGGGGTAAAGGTTGACAAGATTATAGATTGTCATGCAGTTTTATTAAGAACAGCTTATCCATTTAGAGAACCGTTAAGGCGTCCTTGATAAAAAACAGCTGTTGTAGCATTGATGTCAGTATAAATCTTCTATAGCGACAAATATACAACTAATAACTAATATTCATTATTAGATAATAAAAACAAAACATTTGGTTATAAGTGTAGAATATTGTTTTGAATGAGCCTTTTTATTTTGAACTGTCTATAACTCGTATAATGGGGTTTAAAGATAGATGATAGTAGCAAAAATATTTAAGAATATGATTTACATGAATGAATAAGATGAATGATGAATGAATAAAAGAAAGCCAATTATGAGCGCATCAAAGCGCAAGGCAACGCCAGCATTTTGGCTAACAGCACTATTTGCTCGCCTCAAAAGCCTTATCGACGGTGAGCTCAATCACTTACTTACTGTAAACCGCAGCAAGCGACCTTGGCATATGCCAATTATCGCGGCGATTGCTATTAGCTTCCCTGTGTTTGCGGGTGCTTACTTTGACGCCTTACCGTCCGGTATCAAGGCGTCTTTGGGGGCGATGGTTATTTTAAATACCCCGCTAGTGGGTAAGCTGCCGTATCGGTTGGTGACGGTGATGGCGTGGGGCTTTGCAATGTCGCTGTGTTTTGCCCTCGGCTTGATAGCGCAGCAGATTCCAATATTAAAATTGCCGATATTTACCTTGATGGCTTTTGGTATCGTGATTTTTGGGCGTTATTATCGCCAGCCGCCGCCGGCAGGATTGTTTGTGCTGATGGCGGGTGCGATTGCGTTATTTATACCGCTGCCTTTAGAAGACATCATGCCCGCCACGGGACTGGTGATGCTTGGTAGTGGTTTTGCTTTAGTGATGTCGCTGTTATATTCGCTGTTTTTATTGGCAACGCGTCCGGCGACCCCAACGCCCACTTATCGTTATGAGCCCGATACCATCACGGAAAGTGTGATTGTCGCCGGTTTTGTCAGTTTAGCGCTAGTTATCGCGTTGACTTTAAATTTATCAAATCCGTATTGGGCGGCGGTCAGCTGCTTTTTGATTATCCAAGGTATTCATTTGCGTACCATGTGGATTAAGCAGATACATCGCTTGCTTGGGACGATATTAGGCGTGGGGCTGGCGGGTTGGATGCTATCGTGGGGTTTGCCGATATGGGGCGTGGCGCTGGCGATATTGGGCTTGATGCTGTGTATTGAAACCTTGGTTGACCGCCATTATGGCTTAGCCGTGATATTTATTACGCCGCTGACGATATTTATTGCTGAATACGGCAGTGGCTTACCGTTTTCTGAGCAAGCTTATCAAGAAGTCATTTTGGCACGTTTGTTTGATACTATTATTGGTTGCTTGGTCGGCCTAAGCGGCGGCGTGGTGATGCATTCAACCAATTTGCGCGTGCCGCTGCGCCGGATGGAAGATTGGTTATTGGCGCGTTTTGGCTAAATAAATACCTTTATAAAAGAAGATATACATGATTAAAAAAGGCCGTATAAGTAATATTTATACGGCCTTTTTAATCGTCACATTTAATACCTTCAATACTTTAAAAACGTTTAAAAATAGCAATCAAAGTGCTTGTAAGGTTTTAGTGACTTTTACCACATCAATCGTATGTCCCGTCCAGCGCTCAAAACTTAACGCCGCTTGACCGATAAGCATGCCGTAACCGTCTGATGTTTGTGCGCCGCGCTCGGCAAAATGCTGCAAAAATGGCAACGCGCGTCCATACATCATATCGTAAGCATAATGACCGCTGAGCTCGTCGTTAAGCGGCAGCGTATCGCCAGATAAACCAATCGAGGTGGCATTGATGATGATATCAAACGTGCCGCTTAACCCATCGGTGCTACAGGTTTTAATCTGCTGCTTAGCAATCGTCTCACTTGCTGCGCTAAGCTCATTGACCAAGTTTGTCGCCTTGCTCAATGTGCGATTGGCAAGGGTTAGCTCTGTGATACCGGCTTCAATCAATGGCAGTATAACGCCGCGCGCCGCGCCGCCTGCGCCGATAATTGCCACGCGTGCACCCTTTAGTGGCCAGCCCAAGCTTGTGATGTGATTAACCAAACCTTGGCCATCAGTATTATCACCATATATGGCCTCAGCTATCGGCGTGCCAGTTTTTAACAGTGCTGTATTGAGCAGTAATGTATTGACGGCGCCAGCGACCTTGGCGTGCTCAGACAAGCCGCCACGCGCCACGCAGCAATCATAAGCAACTTGTTTAAAAGGGACGGTCACATTGGCACCGACGCCGCCACCTTGAAAAAACGCCTCAATCACCGCCGTAAAACTCGCCGCCTCATCAGGACAATACTGACGCTGATAGCTAATCTCGATACCCGCCTGCGCTGCAAATTGCGTATGGATTTCAGGGGATTTACTGTGGGCAATCGGATTGCCGATAACGATAAAATGCTGGGTCATAAAAGGTCCGCTGGCTAGAAGGGGCAAAATAGTGAAAGAGGCAAAATAGTAACAAAATTAACAGGCGATAATTTATAAAAAATAGATAACCCATTTATCATAAGGGATAACGCTATCTTTGACAAACGTGTGCTGCACCAATAAATCGTTAAATAAAGGCTGTTTTTACCTCGTGAGGTCTTTAACAAATCTGTACTCTGTGGGAGTGCTATCCGTAACGTAAAGGGTGGTCAAGTGTTAAGCAGTTGGGTAAACTAGGGAGCATTAAGATTTTAGGCTGCCCTAGTTATTGTGGACAAGCCATGATAAAAAAGCCATTGTAAACAGGCCAATGAACTATAGAAGTGTAAAAGCAAGATAAGAAAATATAAGAATATGATAAAAAACCAGTTGCTAAAAAAGCGCGTATCAACAGGTTAATAATAAAACGTATCACGATACAATCTTAATAGACATTGTTCATTATCAGCGGCATCGCTGCCCGCTCGTTAATACCATTTTCAGACCTTTATAAAAGTGTGAGTAAATTGCCCATGTGGAATAATAGCCTACAGACCCTTATGGTCAGTACGATAATGGCAGTTGGCGTGTCTTTGAGCGCCTGTGATAGCAACAAAGAGAGCGTCACAATTGAAGACGCCAGCGCCGAGAAGAGCGAGCAGACCGTCACTGAGACGACTAAAGAAGAAAACACCACCGCGCACGCTGATTTAGATGGCGCAACCGCCCAACAAGGTACGCCAGTAAAATATGATGTCGCCTCATGGGGCACGGGTAAAGTAAAAACCCTCAACGTTGACGAGCTGAGCGAGATAAAATCAGCATTTGGTAAAGTAGTTAGCACCGATGAAAACAGCTTAGATTATGCCAGTAATCCGGCGTCCAAATATCGCTTTATGAAGGCTGATGCGCCGTATTTAGACTTGATTGATTCTGAAAAATATCTCGAGCTTGGCTGGTATTTTGCCAATCCGACAGATTCCGATAATGAAAAAAAGCTTAGTAAAAACCATGCCAAAAAGTCTTATCAGCTGGCGCGCCAATTGATGGGTGATGAAGGCGGTAAGCTGGTCGCTGATATGCTCAACGGCCAAATCGTCAAAAATAAAGTCATTGGCGGTCAAAAAGTAGAGTTGGCAAAATGCGAGTTTTATAGCTGTATGCTAGTGATTAATAAATCCGCTGCTCAAACCGCTGATAAATAAGCGGGGCTAGCCTTGATGTCGCCCAATAACTGGATATGCTTACACCCGCCAAATGCTGCAAAGCTCGCTATGTCGTTAGACAATCGCGGGCTGGCATACGGCGATGGTTTTTTTACCACCATGGGCGTCATTAATGGGCAGATATTGTGGGTGGACTATCATCAACAGCGCCTAGTCTCCCATGCGACATCCTTACAACTGCAGCTGGACAGCGACGCATTATTAACAATATTAAAAATGCATGCCAAGCAATTACAGCAAGGTATGCTAAAACTTATCGTGACGCGTGCTGCCCAAGAAGTTCGCGGTTATGGTTATACACCAAGCAAATCCGGCAGTGCTTGCGAGATTTGGCTGAAATCCTTGCCGATGAATATTGCCACTGTGCAATCGCTGTCTCTGCCTGATGGGCAACTAATTCCGCTACAACCTGTCGCCACCGCCATTTGCTTGTCTTCTAAAATTGCTTGCCTACCGCCACCGCTAGCTGGATTAAAAAGCTTAAATCGTCTGGATAATGTGCTGGCAAGTGGTGAGCTGCACGCTATCAAAGCCAAAGCATTGGAAGACAATATCAAACCAAGCATCGGCGAAGGTCTGCTACGCGATATGAGCGGGCACTGGGTTGAGGGAACGATGAGCAATGTGTTCTATCAGCTATCCGATTCACGCTTGCTAGAATCGCCATCATCAGAGACAAACGCTACTGTTAATGCTAATAAAAGCAATGCTAATAAAGGCAACGCAAACTATTTAACCCAAGGTCAATGGTATACGCCGTCGATGGCGCAATCGGGCGTCGCTGGGGTCATGCGACAAGTCATTATCGATGGGTTATCGACTAGCAATAACCCCGTTATCATCAGGTCGTTACAAGATGAGGATTTGCCCCATTTAAGCCAGCTATTCTTTTGCAATGCGCTACGCGGTATTATGCCAATGACCAGTCTGCGGTTATTCTCGGGTGAAGTGGTAAGTTTCGAAGCGACTTAACTGTATTTAAAAATATTAAATTTGGTGTCAATTAAGTTATCAGGATATAAAACAACCTCTTCATTGCGATACAGTTCTTGCGCTTTTAATAGTGCTTCTTGCTCGTTTTCTGCGCTAACTTCCACGAGGTTACTTAGCGTCTCGACAATCTCTATCTGAAAGACTTTCTCCACTTTCTTATCGCTTTTTATCATCACTATTCCCAATACATGCTTATCAAAGTTTCTTGAGGATTTATATCCGCTAGCTTAGCAAAGGCGCTTAAAAAGAAGTGATCGTCTTTTGTGACAAAGACTTGTGCGCTCAGGCAAATCGATCAATGATATTTTCTCAATCATAAAGGTTCAATAGCGCCTTTTGAAGGGAGAGATATCGATGCGTCCAATTTATGAAGAAAGCAGAATTCCAATACAAATTCGTCGCTTGATGGTTTTGGATGAAATTTGCAAATTAGCAAAAGAACAACCTGATGAAATTATTCATTTATCGCCTTATACCCAATTATCGCTCGGCGTTATGTATTTAAAAGACTTTAAGAGATTTATTGCCTTTGGCGGTGTGTTTGAGTATGCAGAAACACAAGAAGAAGTTATCGAGCAACGTATTAAAGTCTTTCCTAATGACGAACCAGTAAGGCGTGCGTTAACAGTCAGTTTAAGGCAGTTTACTAAGCCTGCTCGCACATCATTGCAGCTAGTATGGCATTGGAATAACTATGTTAAAAATAGAATGCACGCTTATGTAGATTATCGAGAAGAGCACTTTTTTAAAATCAATGATGAAATTGATTGGGAGTATCCGCCGCATAAGTTTCATGACCGTTTAGTTGCAACGGCACGTTTACCATTATGGGACGATAGAGATGAGCTGATAGCTGATGTCTATCGCGATAAGAAAGGGCAACCGAGAGCTGAGCATTATAATGAAAAGCGTTTAATATAATTTGCGATAGTGCCCACGACCGGTAAATTCAATAATGCCTTTATCGCGTAATACTTGTAATTGCTGACGGATTTTATCTCTAATATGGTTGTTTTCAGGATGTTTGAGTTTTAATAAGTCAGCAAACGCATAAACCTGATTGAGAGAAAAATTAGCACCGAGTTTATCGATACATTGCCAAACATCCAACGTCCAACCACGTGTCTGCTGTGATTGCTGACGCAGAAACAAAGTTTTTTGAAATTGCTCAGTGACATCATCGCGTGGTATGACTTGCTGGTCTTTGACCAAAAATACTTTCCACGATTCAGGCACTTTACGCAAATCAATATTGCAGCCGACCCAACCAGCGCGTTTGGCAGTGATGGATAAAGGCTTGCGTTTTATAATCATATCCGGCTTAAAGAACTGTTTGGGAATGATTAAAAAGTTATTCACGCTCAATGCTTGAGAATACGTTAAAAAGAAAAAGTTTGGATTATTGTCACTGTTGATACGTTCAATCATGGTGTCATAAGCGCCATCATTAATAATCTGACTTAATTTTGCCTTTTTACTTTTTAGTTCATATTCCTCGCTGCAATGTCCGCAATAAAAATCAGCAACAGGCTTGCCGTTCGTAAATTCAGCCAATGGTTCGGCATTACAATTAGGGCAATAACTTTGCTTAGCGACCCAATCTTCACTGAGCACTCTAATGATTTGGCTTGGTGACTGATAGTTTTTGGCAAGACTTTGATTGAAATTTAGATTCATAATAAGTTTTCGTGACCAATGGGCAAGCGAGGAAATAACAATAAAAGAGGATGAATATTAAGCCATCACTCTCAAGCCAAATAGTAAGTTAATCGATAAGCTAAGCAAATACCATTGAAAATCACCCAGTTCAGTGCTAAATTCTAGCAAACTTCTGCCTCGCGAGTTGCCATGAGCAAGCCAACCCCTGAAATACCGCCTGAACGTCCTGATGAGCCACCAATAAACGACCATGACGGCACAGCTGATCAGCCTGTCGATACCACAGCGTTGGACAAAAAACCTGTCATTGACGACGTTGCCGCAGAGGAAGTACCGGCGACGGATATCTCGCTCATTAGCGGTGATAATAAACCGCGCCACTATAAAGCCGATAATCCGTCGTTTTTTATGCAGCGCGGCTATCAGGTATTACTGGTGCTTGGGCTGATTGCAGCGTTTTTTTTGGTGATGGTTTATCAGACGCTGTTTGGACGTATTGAGCAGCCGCAGCAGATGGTGACGATTGAGGCGGGTCAGACGTATTATGGGCTACTGCCGCAGTGGCAACAGCAGATACCGCTGTTTTCTGCCAGCGTGGCTAAGCTGTATATCAAATCACAAGTCGATGGTCCGCTGCATGCTGGTATTTACCAATTACCAGAAAACCCGACCTTTGCTGAAACGCTGCACGTGCTTGGGCAAGGGGTAAAGGCGGCGATGGTAAAAGTACAAATCATCGAAGGCAAAACCTCAAAAGATTTATATCAGGCGCTACGTGATAATAAAGGCATCAAAAAAGAAGTGCTGATTGATGAGAGTGGTAATAATAGAGACAATGCCGGTATTGCGCAGGCCTTGGATTTGGTCGGCATCTTGCCAGATTCGGTGATCAATAGTAATGACCCTATCGTCAATCACAATCTTGAAGGCTGGTTTGCCCCTGATACTTATTATTATGGTGAAGGGAGCACGGATAAGCAGGTACTGACCGACTTGTATAAGCGTCAGCAGCAAGCATTGACCAAGGCGTGGGAAAATCGTGCCCCTAACTTACCTTATAACAGTCCATACGAAGCGCTAGTGATGGCGTCGATTATCGAAAAAGAAACCAGCGTGGCAGAAGAGCGTCCTTTGGTATCGGCGGTATTTAATAATCGTTTGAATAAAAGCATGCGCTTGCAGACCGATCCGACCATTATTTATGGTATGGGTAGCCGTTATGAAGGCAATATTCGCCGTAAAGACATCGATGAAAAGACGGCTTATAACACCTATCAAATCGATGGTTTACCGCCTACGCCAATTGCGCTGCCATCTGCTGCCTCTATTGAAGCAACCTTGCATCCTGCCGATAGCGAAGCGTTATATTTTGTGGCGACCGGTAACGGCGGGCACAAATTTACCAATAGCTTAAATGAGCATAACCAAGCGGTCAGAGACTATCTAAGCGTCATGCGTCAAAAGAAAGCACAAACGCCGCCGCCGTAATTTAATCCTCTATATTTCCAAAAATCTATCGTGTACTGAGCGTTATGTCGTTATGTCGTTATGTCGTTATATAGCTATTTATATAACTATTTATATAACGGCATAACGCTCATCAATGACATAAGGTCATATCATGTCAGCATTACCAGAAGAAAAATCATCGCAAGTAAAAGCGCCTAGCCATCCTATTAATACAGCGTCTACTAATACAGCGTCCATTCAAGGGCGCTTTATTAGCTTTGAAGGTACTGAAGGCGTTGGCAAGACCACCGCTATCGAGCAACTTTGCAACCATTTGCAAGCAAAGGGCATCGATTATCTGCGAACTCGCGAGCCGGGCGGTAGTCCGTTTGCTGAGCAATTACGTGCTATTTTGCTAGACCCTGATACCACGATTAACGATAATACTGAGCTGCTACTCATGTTTGCCGCGCGCTGTGACCATTTGCAGCAAGTGATTTTGCCAGCACTACAACGTGGTACTTGGGTGATATGTGACCGCTTTACCGATTCGACCGTTGCCTACCAAGGTTTTGGGCGTGCTCATGGTGATAGTGCGACACGCGCTAAAATTGATATGCTTATCCGCCAGTTTGTCGAACAGCTACCAGAGCTAACCTTGTGGCTAGATTTGCCGGTATTAGAAGGCATGGCGCGCGCCAATAAACGTAGCGCCGCTGACCGTTTTGAGCAGCAAGCGACGGAGTTTTTTACCCGAGTGCATCAAGGTTTTAGCGTCCTTGCCAGCGAGCAGCCTGAGCGTATCCAGCGTATTGATGCGTCAGGCAGCGCTGCAGAAGTCAGTGAACGTATCTGGCAAACCGTTCAGGAAAAATTTGCATTAGTTTGATGTTGTTTTAAAGCGAACAGATTAATACTATTTAGCATTATTATTGTTAGCCTAAAGCAATTAAGCAAAAAGCCCCAACTCAGCAGTTGGGGCTTTTATAGTTTATGGGAAAATTTTTAAAAACTGCGCTAGTCTTTATCTATATCAATGCTATCAAGGTTATCGCCACTGGAGTCGGGTAAACGATTGGGGTCAAGCGCGCCTTTTTTGGTTTTCGGTGCGCTGCCATTACCATTAGTATTGCTAGAGGTTTTAGTTTTCGAAGTTGCCGTCGAATTATCCGACATTACCCCTTTAGTTTTATGAGCATTGGTAACGTTAGTAGAATTAGCAGCACCAGTAGCATCAGACTCTGCCGTTTGAGTCTCTACTTTTTTAGCATTAACCTCTGATGCTGGAGTTTTATTATGCGTAACAGTATCGGACGGATTTTCTTGCGCAGTTTTTATATCAGTATCCTTTGTTACCTCATTATCTACTTCTTTCGCCGTGGTTGATGTAGATTCCGGCAGCGTAGTGTCATTACTAGCGTCCGTGAGCTCTGTTTCTTGACGCTTTTCAGGCGCTTTTGAGCTGGACTCAAAGCTGGCATCTGCCGCCGCCCGTGCTTGCTCTTGTTTCGGCGTTACATCGACCGGTTTTGGCTGTACTTCATCATCAACGACCAATGAAATCAGCTTACGATCACGTGGTACCGTGCCATCAAAATTATCGGTAATCACGTGTAGCTTACCTTCTTTGTCGACCGTATAAAGCGGTACGAATTGCTTATTATCGGCTTTATATTGCTCAAAGCTATAGCTGTCCGTGATATTGGTGATTTTAATACGCGCTTTTTTCGACAGCATACTGGCCAGCTTGGTATAAGTGACATCTTTGCCAAATAACCACTGCGAATGAAAATTGCCTTGCTTGTCATCGCGCTCGCTTTTGACTTTCTCATCACTAAATTTAAGGCGATACAGTTTGCGCTCGCCGAACTCATGACGATAGTGAATCTCGGACAAGGTATTCATCTCTTTATCCATACTCATGGCAAACAGACGGCCGATACCGATAAGGTCTAAGTGATGATCGGCATGGTCAGAGATGGGGTTGCCAAAGTAGGTACGCAGACCGCTCATGCGCGCGCGGGCAATATTGGTGTAGTTATTGTGGGCGACGATGACATCGAAACCTTGGTCTTTTAAAGACGTTGCCACCAATAAAGCGATAGGGTTGGAGCCAACGACCAAGATACCGTTGGTTTCAGGCTCACGCACGCCCAAGAAATTCCCAACCATTTTGGCGCCCAAGCCCTGAATCATTACTGTGCCAATAATGACGAGGAATACCAAGGGTACGAGCAGCTCAACACCTTGAATATCATACTCTTGCAAGCGAATAGCAAATAAGGACGAAATAGCAGCGGCAACGATACCGCGTGGCCCAATCCAGCTAATCATCAGCTTTTCATTGGTTTTTAGATTGGAACCAATAGACGACGCCCATACCGATAAAGGACGCGCGACAAACATCACAATGGCGAGTAGCACCAGTCCAGCAAAGCCAACGCTCAGCAAACTTTCAAGCTCAACGCGGGCAGCAAGAATGATAAATAATACCGATACCAATAATATGGTCAGTGATTCATTAAACTCTAAAATCGTCTCACGTGGGAATTTTGGCCAGTTAGCCAGCGCCACCCCAAGTACGGTGACCGTTAATAAGCCAGACTCGTGTTCTAAGTGGTTGGAGATAGAAAACAGCAGCAGCACAAAAGCAAGGGTAAAGACATTGCGTAAAAACTCAGGAATCATATGGCGGCGCATTAAAAATGCCAATGCCCACGCGCCCGCTAAGCCCATCGCTACCGCCAATACCACAATTTTGGCAAACAGCAAGATACTACTGGCTTCACCGCCTGAGATGATATATTCATAGACCAATACCACTGCAATCGCGCCGATAGGGTCGATGATAATGCCTTCCCATTTCAAAATGTTAGAAATGGTTTTATTGGGGCGCACGCTGCGCAGCAACGGCATAATAACCGTTGGGCCAGTCACACAAACCAGTGCACCGAATAGCAAAGCAATCAAAGGGTCGACATCAAACAACAGGTAAGTCGATAGCGCCACAATCGCAATGGTGATAAGCACGCCGACCGATACCAGCATCTGTACCACAGAGCCGTGTTGTTTAATCTCATCAAACTCTAAAGTCAGCGAGCCTTCAAATAAAATAATCGCCACGCCCAACGAGATAAAAGGGAACATCAGCTCGCCGAGCACCAAGTCAGGGTCAAAAGCGCCCAATATCGGGCCAACAATAATACCAATCAGTAATAAAAACAAAATGGACGGTTGCTTTAAATACCAAGCCAACCATTGGGCGGCGATGCCAAGCCCAACCACGCCGGATAACAATAGGGCGGTATCCATAAATTAATCCTTTTATAATCTTGTCATATTTTATATCTATTAAGAGGCGTGCCACAGGCTATAGACGCTGCTGTCACTAGCTGTGGCAAAATTCCCCTTCATAAGCTGTCGCATATAAATCAAAGTATCAATCAGTAACGTTAATCAATAACGTCAATGGCAGCATGAGCCATAGCATTGCTCAAAACAAAGTGAGATATGATATATATACGATATCGCAGTAAAGACAAAAGCTTTCCCAGATTAGTAAGCATAATCTAAAAAAGCAAAAGATGAAAAATAAGGTGATGATAGCCAATCTGATAACCTAATGACCTACAAAAATTAACTTTTGTTTGCCATGTAAATTATTTGGCTTGTTATCATAACATGGTTTTATTTTATGTATTTCGAGGCTCTTTTTTCTGAGCGCTCTGAGCGGCTTTACTATCTGCCCATAAAGCTTTATCAAAGCAGCTACTAAGCGCATGTTATAAATAAGGCAGGCTTGCGTTATTTTTTAGCATTGCTAGCATATAGTGGATTCACTTTAAAACAGAAGTAGGTAATGACATTGACCATCCTTATGAGAGAAAAGAGAAAGTTTTATACCATAAGTCTAAAATGGACTGTAAACTAACAAACAGTCTACTTTGCAAGCTTGCATTATTAAAAGTTAATGATAAAAACCTGCGATAAAAGCATTCAGTAAATTTTTAATCTAAAAATATAAAGACCATTGCTTTAGATTTTAGTGAATAAGCAAGCTAAGCCACAGTTATTAGAATAAATAGATTAGTACGATACCTTGATGAGATACGCCAAAATTATGCTTAATAACGGTCCTATTTAAACCGTTTATAACAATTAGTTTATAACGACTATAAGACCCATTATATGGAGGGTAACATGCCTAAAAATATGCCTATCAATATGTCTAAAGTACCGAATACGCGCAATTTGACGCGTTGGTTACAACAGAGCGCCTTGGCACTTGCCGTAGCCACTACCATGGTTGCGGGTATCAATGTAGCTACCGTACCGAATGCTGAAGCTGCCGTTACCACCGCAGATTTTTCGGGATTGGTTCAGCAAGTTACCCCAGCGGTGGCGCGCGTAAATGTCACCAAAACCGTTAGTGAGGCTGAGCTTGCTAAAGCCCAAACCGCTGAGCTATTGCGTAAATTCTTTGGCGATCGTTTGCGTATTCCTGATCAAGCAGCGACGCCAGCGATTGAGCATGCTTATGGCACGGCATTTTTTGTCACCGCTGATGGTTATATGCTGACCAACCATCATGTGGTGGCGGGCGCGGACAAAATCAGCGTCACGCTTAATGACCGAACCGAGCTTGATGCGACTTTAGTAGGCAGTGATGAGCGCTCTGATGTGGCAGTATTAAAGGTCACGGGTCGTCAGTTCCCTTCGTTGCCAATCGGTGATTCCAATGCTTTAAAAGTAGGTGAGCCGGTATTGGCAATTGGGTCACCCTTTGGTTTTGATTATTCGGCATCGGCGGGTATTGTTAGTGCTAAGTCCCGTAATTTTTCGCGTGAAACCAGCGTGCCCTTTATCCAAACTGACGTTGCCTTGAACCCTGGTAACTCAGGTGGTCCATTATTTAATCAGCGCGGCGAAGTGATTGGCATTAACTCGCGTATTTTTAGTGGTACAGGCGGTTATATGGGGCTGTCATTTTCCATCCCGATTGATGCGGCGATGGATATTTATGAGCAGCTAAAAAATAATGGTGAGGTCGCACGCGCTTATTTGGGCATTTATCCCCAAGATATCGACCGTAATTTAGCTGAAGCCTATAACTTGGCGCGTCCGCAAGGGGCGTTATTGACGCGTGTGTCACCAGATTCGCCAGCGCAAAAGGCTGGGCTAAAATCAGGCGACATTATTCTAAAATATAATGATATCCAAATTATAGAAGCATCAGACTTATTAAACCTCATTAATCGGGCCCGACCTAATGATACATTTCGCGTCCAGATTCAGCGCGATGGTAAGCAATCTATCATAACAGGCAAGCTCAGTAACGCCTCAAACGATATCCAATCACAAAGTTCTGCTCAGCAAACTAACGGCATAAGCTTAGGGTTGGCGCTGCGCAACTTAACGCCGGAGGAGCAAAGAGAGCTGGCGTCTGATAATAAGACGGGTGTATTGGTCACCGCCATTGAGCCGACAGGATTGGCAGCACGCTCTGGCATATTGGCGGGCGACGTTATTACTAACTTGCATCAAAAACCTATTAAAACAGTCAACGATTTTTCTAGCGCCGTTTCATTATTACCCAAAAAAGGGGTGGTGACGCTTGAGATGATGCGTCAAGGTATTCCGGGTATTATCGGTTTGCGGATTGAGTAGAAAATATAGAGTAGAGAGTAGAGAAGCTGAGCTATTAGAATCATAGATGATGATTAAGATAAATAATAAGGCGATAATTGGCTTGCTTGTATCGCCCGACCATCGATGTGTTGACGATTCGTTAAAATATCGGAAAAGGTTTTATCGGTAATCCGTAATTACGCTACACTAACTGTTTAGTTTTCAGGCTAGGCTTGAGTCCCAAATAATGCCAAGCTTACATTGAAATCCTCTCGATGTTTGCTGCAAAATTGGCATAATAAAGTAGCGCTTGGCCTCTCAATGGACAGGCGATTTTTTGCTTTATAAAAAGCTTAGGGGTTAATTGATTGATAGCGATAGAGCCAAAATATGCTACACTAACAGGCGTTTTTATGGCTAACCCTCAATCAGATTGGCAGCAGATAAAAATAGCGTTCATGACGTTATTATAAATCATGAATATCACCATCAAGCAAGGTATGACCTTTAACGTTATTTTCAATAACATAAATCATTATGCATTTGTGTTTATGACGATTATCTTTATCAGGGCACTTGCACACGACTTATCATGTGATAGCTTTAATAAAAGCTAGGATAATACAGTAAGGCACGGTTATGAGCACAGCATACGACGATATCAAAACCCGACTACAAGGCTCAATGGTAGCCTTGGTAACGCCCATGCATCCTGACGGCACGGTCGATTATAAACGTCTGGCAGACCTCATAGATTGGCAGATTGAGCAGGGCACGCATTGCCTTGTTGCTGTCGGTACCACTGGTGAATCAGCAACTTTGTCGATGCAAGAGCACAGCGATGTGATTCGCTATTTTGTGCAGCATGTCAAAGGTCGCGTGCCGGTGATTGCAGGTACTGGTGCCAATAACACTACTGAAGCCATTAAGCTGACTCAAGATGCAGCAGATGCGGGTGCAGACTGTGCGCTATTGGTTGCTCCTTATTATAATAAGCCGCCACAAGAAGGCTTATTTCAGCATTATAAAGCCATCGCTGAAGCAGTAAAAATACCGCAGATGCTTTATAACGTACCGGGTCGTACCGTTGTTGATATTGCTCAAGAAACGGTTGAACGCCTTGCTGATATCGATAATATTGTCGCCATTAAAGATGCTACAGGTTCTACGATTCGCGGCGAGCAATTGATCAAAGCGGTCGGTGACAGAATGGTGGTGTTATCTGGTGATGATGGTACTGCCCTTGAATTGATGAAACTGGGTGGTAAAGGCAATATTTCAGTGACTGCCAACGTTGCCCCAAAAGCCATGAGCGAGACCTTTAGTGCGGGTTTACGCGGTGATTTTGATGCCGCTCATAAAGTCCATGACGTGGTAAAACATCTACACCGCGACCTATTTATCGAGTCAAGTCCTATCCCTGCCAAATATGCTCTACATAGAATGGGCATGATAGACACAGGTATTCGTCTACCATTGGTATGGTTGGCTGAAAAGCACCATGCAACGATTGATGAAGCCTTGATTCGTGCCAACTTACTCTAGATTTTTGGCAATTCAATAAAATGTCGCTTATAGCTTAGCAAGAGTCTATTAAGTATTTTAACTATAAGTGCATTATCCAAATACGCACCAAATAAGCAATAACGGCTAACTCAGAGAGATAATATGATGACAGTATCATCAACCCCTGCAAAGATATTCCCGGCGCTGCTAACGGTAGTTTTGGGTAGTACGTTGGTATTGAGCGGTTGCCAAGCGACAAAAGAAGTGTTTGGCAAGCGTGATAACGGTAGTCTTGAGTATCAGCAAAGCAAAAAACTGGCGCCGCTTCAGCTACCTGCTGAGCAAGAAACCGCGCCATTTGTGCCGTTATATCCAACCCCTAGCGCGGGCACAAATACGCTAAAGTTGCAAAACGAGTCAGGTAAGCAGTATCAATTGCCAAAACCTCAGCGTGCTGTTGCCGTTACCCAAGTTTCAGAATAAACCCTTTTTTACCCCTATCTGTACCGCTGGTTTTTTATTATGGTTAAGCATTTTTTCTTAACACCTTAATATAAAGCGCTTAGCGGTCGCTGCGCGTTTTTACCACATAAGCTTGAACGAACAGGAACTCCCCTCATGCAAAAGCAAGAACTGCTGTATAAAGGCAAAGCCAAATCTGTTTATGAAACAGAAGACAACGATCTGCTGATTTTACATTTCCGTGACGATACCTCAGCGCTTGATGGCAAGCGTATCGAGCAGCTCGCCCGTAAAGGCGTGGTGAACAACCGCTTTAACGCCTTTATCATGCAAAAATTGGCTGATGCTGGTATCGAAACCCATTTCGAAAAGCAATTATCAGATGATGAAGTGCTGGTTAAGCGCTTAGATATGATTCCAGTTGAATGTGTGGTACGTAATTTTGCCGCTGGTAGTCTAGTGCGTCGTCTGGGTCTAGAAGAGGGGCAAGCATTGACGCCGCCTACTTATGAGCTGTTCTATAAAGATGATGCGCTTGGTGATCCGATGGTCAATGAGTCAATCTCTATCTCTCTTGATTGGGCTAATGAGGCACAATTGGCGAAGATGAAAGAGCTGAGCCATCAAGTAAATGAAGTATTAAAAACTTTATTTGATGCTGGTGATTTGATACTGGTAGATTTTAAACTTGAATTTGGCGTATTCCATGACCGTATCGTCTTAGGTGATGAGTTCTCGCCTGATGGTTGCCGTATCTGGGACAAAGCTACCAAGAAAAAACTGGATAAAGACCGTTTCCGTCAGTCGTTGGGTGACGTGATTGAAGGCTATGAAGAAGTGGCAAAACGTATTGGCGTGCCATTAAGCTAAATATATCCAAACTTCAATATTTAAGTAATAAAAAACTGAGCCATGTGCTCAGTTTTTTTATGGGGATAATCATTTTAAAAACGGTTATGTTAAAGACAGCTATATTATTTGTCTTTACGCACTTCTTTGATTTTTTTCGCTGCCAGCTCCATCGCATCTGCGGCTTTATCAGCTAATGAGCCGACCACCTCTTTAGCTTTAGTTGTCGCAGTGTCTTTTAAAGAGGATTCTTTATCGTCTTTAGATTTAGAGTCCTTATTTTTACTGTCTTTACCTTCCTTATCAGAAGCGTCTTTATCTTTACTGTTGTCTTTGTCTGATGATTTATCGTCTTTATTACCATTCTTATCTGACGTTTTATCATCTTTGCTGTCTTTGCTGTCTGACTGATTGTTCTGTTTATCGTTTTTGCTATTAGTATCTTTATTAGCGTTGTTGTCTTTAGAGTCATTAGCAGCGTCGTTATTTTTCACCGCTGTGTTCTGATCCGTGTCCTTTTCATTGTTATTCTGCTGCTTATTATTGTGCTTATTATCACTCGCATTAGAGTTACTCATTGTTATATCCTTTTGATTATGTATTTTAGTATTGGATGTTTTTAATCTTGAATAGCGAGAGTCAAGATTACTATTAGAATGAGTTAACTGTCTGTATAGCATCAGTTGCAATAGGTAATAGCGTTTATCGCTTAACGTCTTTCGGTGAGTTTCTATGCTAAATTTATATCGTTAATATAAAAATACTGTTATAAATCAAAAGGTCATCATTGATGCTAGCGCCTAAGCCATCCGATACTCAGACTATAATTTTAGAACCTGCATGGTTTAGCCGTCCAACCTGTGTGGTCGCGGCTGACTTGATTGGTAAGGTTTTATGTCGACAGCTAACCGATAGTGACGGCAAGCAAAGAATACTGCGCATGCGTATCTCAGAAACCGAAGCCTACATTGGAGAGGGTGATGCCGCCTGTCATGCTCACGCCGGTACGCGTACTGCACGTACTGAGATTATGTATAGCCAAGGCGGCGTGTTTTACGTTTATCTGACTTACGGTATCCATCATATGCTTAATTTAGTAAGTGGACCCGCAGAGTCACCAGAAGCCGTATTGATACGGGCAGGCTTTTTCACAGAGGATAGTGAGCGCTTACTTGACGAGCAATTACTGAGCGTAGATAAACCATTAAGTCCTTTAAAAGAAATAAAACAATTGGCCGGTCCCGGCAAGTTGACCAAACATTTGCAAATCGACCGTGATTTATACGGCGAACCCATTACACCTGCGTCAGAAGTTTGGATTGAAGACGATGGCTGTCAGCCGCCAATATCACTGCGTCCACGGATTGGGATTGATTATGCAGGCGAGGCAAAAGATTGGTTATTGCGCTATATCTGGACCGACCATCCTTCATTGTCTAAAAAATAGTAAGTTTATAGCTGATAGTAATTTTTCTAAATAGGCTCAAAGGAAGTAATCTATGTATAAATTAACCGTTTTTATTCCAGATACGGCGTTAGAGCCAGTAAAATCCGCCTTATTTGCGGCGGGTGCTGGCAAGATTGGCAATTATGAACAATGCTGCTGGCAAGTGCAGGGGACAGGGCAGTTTATGCCACTGGCAGGCAGTCAGCCAAATATTGGGGCGCAAGATAAACTTGAAACCGTTGATGAATGGCGGGTAGAGATGGTCGTTGCTACGGCTCGTATTAAGGCAGTTATTGAGGCATTAAAGCAGGCGCATCCTTATGAGACGCCTGCTTATGATGTGATTGAGGTGTTAGACTTTTAACACCTGTTGTCAATCTTCTTTGATTTTAATCACGTTATAGCTCGGATAGCCAAGTTCGATTTTATAGTCTTCACTGCCGCGTCGGGCTTTTACTTTTATTTTACTGTCGCCTTTTTTATATTTGACGTCTTTTACTCGGTAACCCATGCTACTGACTTTATTAGCCGCACGTTGCTCGATAGCAGGCTGATAAAGCTCTTTATCAATGGATTTGATGTTTTTTTTGTGTTTCTTGTAGACCTTGGTGTCTTTATAAATGTCCTCGTAAAGGTCGCCATAAGCGTTGTAACCGGGTGCGGTGACACAGCCTGTCGTGATGGCTAATAACGCGGCAATCGTACTACTCGCAGCGGTGGTTTTTAATAAAGTAAATTTTTTCATAATATCCTCTTATGATGTTAAAGGCGTTAGCAGTGATGCTATATAAAATCTTGCCATACAAATCATGTTATCAAAAGCTATGTTATCAAAAGCTATGTTATCAAAAGCCATGCTATAAAAAATGGTCACATAAACCAAGGGCTGGCTTATGTGACCAAAGGCACCAAGTAGTCAACGATGCCAAAATCTCTAGCTAATGCATTTATTGCTTATCTCATTTACTGCTTAAAACATTTCTTGAAAAAGTTTATACAGCTTAAATACTAATCTTTCTCAACCTTGATGACATTTAAGTTTGGATAGCCAAGTAAAATCTCATATTCTTGCGAACCACGCTTGGCTTCAATCTCAAACACGCCGCGACCGTTCTTTTCTTCCAGCTCAATACCTTCGACGCGGTAGCCCATCGATCTTACCTTATTAATAGCGCGTTGTTTAATGGCTGGATAGCGCGAATCTCTTTTGATGCTGTCTTCAATATCATCGTTTTTATAATGCTTGTTCTGCTTGTATTTGCCATTATTTTTATATTTGTCTTTCTTATAATCGTTTTTGTCGTATCTGTCTTTATCATATCTATCATCTTGCCAGATGCTAGTAGAGGCTCTTTTATTTGAGCTAATGAGTCTTAAATCAGGATAGGTATATTTCAACTCATAAGTTTGATTGTTCTTTCTAGCAATGGCAGTGATGGCTCGATTGCCACGATAGTTATCAGCACGGATATCCATAACCTGATAGCCTTTGCGGCGTAGGTCATTGCGCAGGGTTTGGTTAACACGCTTATAGTCAACATTGCCATAATCGCTGTTACCGCCATATATTGGGTAATCTTCGTAACCTGGACCGACAACGGCACAACCGGCAACCGTCCCTAACATCGTCAGCGCCAGACCGGCAGATATTGCTGTCTTAAATGAGAAAGCGGGTAGAATTTTCACGATAAAATCTCCTTTGGTATAGCATATCTGAGTAAGGCACTGTTATTAATAAGCCTTATTTTAATCCAACTTATACTTGTCATACTGGTATTTATCAGGCTTAAATTTCTAATAGTGACTGGTTATATGTCTTGTTATATATAAAGAGCTAAAGACTGTATAAAGGTTATGAAGCAAAAGACTACGGAGCAACACTCTTATATAATCGATATTTGTCTCTTAATCTTGAAATATTTTCTTACATACACATAGTAAGACTTAAAACTCATTAATACATGTCTTTGGTGTTAATAAGTTGTAAATTTTGCAAATATTTGCGTAAGCATTCGACACTTTAGGTGACCAAGGTGTTGCTAACGTTAGCAAACATCGATAACACTTTTAGTATTTAAATAGTTTATAGAAAATCATTAAATATACTTTTTAACGATAATAATATTATTATCAATAACTTGGCTGATATTACCGGTCATTTTTATAACTGACGTAAGCATATGCTTACACGCAATGACGCTTACGCGACTTAACAGCAGCCTTATAATTTGACACTATACACACACGGCATAAGGGAATGTGACTCAAGGATTGAGTTGACCGTATTAAGGATAATAGTTCGATTTGCTGGCATCAGGATGATAATAGCAATTGGAATAAGGACACATGACCCGTGTTGCAGGCAGATAATGCCAATAGTAGTGTGAAGAAATGGGCAGGATGCCCGGCTATCACAATGTACTCAATATCCTGCAAGGATGCAGTGATGAGAGTGGTGATGGGTAACAAGGATCGTTAACAATAAAACCGCATAACAATTAATTGCTATGCGGTTTTATCGTGTCTGGGTGTTAATTATTTTACACTGTTTGTTTTTTATTCAAACCTGCGATCCAGCATTCTATATATTGACACAGCTATCAATGAGCAATAAAAAACCGCATCATAATCAATGCGGTTTTTTTAATTAGTTACTTACTTATAAAGATCTGTATTTACGACAAGGTTTTATAAGAACAATTATTAATTAATATTTGTTTTCATTGCGCCATGTATCAACTTCGCGCTCAGCGTCATCTTTGCTATGACCATAACGCTCTTGGACTTTACCTACAAGCTTATCACGGCTACCTTCGATATGTAGTAAGTCATCATCAGTCAGGTCAGCCCACTTCTGCTTCACTGTACCTTTCATCTGATTCCAATCACCTTTTAGAGTATGTTCATTCATTGTGATATTCCTTATTCTCGTTATTGCGTCTTGATAAAGCTGTTATAAAAGTTGAATCAACAGTTTGTATGACGCTTTAATATGTAGATTATTATTTATGATTCTTATGACACTTTCAGTACTGCGTTTCAGTACTCTACAACTAGCCAGTGGCTAACTTGTGCTACCAATATATGAATTTCAGCGCGCCTTGTCTGTATGGGCAATGTTTGCAGTGTTACTCAATTATGATAAAAGCCACCACTATGTTATGGGCCGCATAGTTGTGTAAGAGATAGGGCGTTTTCTCAGCATGATAGGTAAAGATTGACTGTTAATAATCCTTTGCTTCGGTATTTAAACCTATCTGAGTATTTAAATATAGACTTATCGTTTAAATGGCTATAGCCTTATAGTTGAAATAATAAATACGTTATACGATTGATTCATCTACGGTAGATTGACAGTGAATGCACTTAAGGTAGTAAGTTCTACAAAAGCAGAGTCGAGGCGTGATTTGGCCAAAGCAAAGACGCGCCATGCGCTGTTAAAAAGTGCCTTGCGGCTGTATAGCTTGGAGGGCGCTTGTGGCATGAGTATGAACAAAATCGCCAAAGGTGCGGGTATTGCTCAACCAAGTTTTTATAATCACTTTGATAGCTTAGAGGCATTGCAGCAGGAGTTAGGCGCACAGCTAAAAGACAACTATTTATCACCGATGCGTATGGCGTGGGTCGATATGCTTAAAGACTATGCAATGCTGTCTAAAGAGGCGTTTAATCAGCGTTGCCAGTATTGCTTAACCATGATTTTTGATGCGGCCTTTCAAAATATCGCTTTATTCCAACGTTTAATGGAAGACAGTCTGCGCTTTGACTTGCAAGCAGAGAATAAAAGCTTGGAGAGTCTAATCACAGAGATACGCGACGAATGGACCAAGATATTTATGCAGGGTTTGCAGTCAGCCGAGTGTTCTTTTGAGGCGTTTGACGTTCATCTCTGCGTTGATATCGCTGCCGCCCAAGTACATGAGTTGATATTAGGTTGTCATCAACAGCGCTATTCACAGCAACAGGCCATTGCCATGTTGTGCAAAAACTTTAATGGACTTTTTAGCAGTTTTTTCGCTAAAGATAGGCACAGAGTGGAAGGTTAGTTATTGAGCTTATCAATGTCTAACTTTGGCTAATGCTCAATATTTTGAAGACGAGTAAATTTACTACCTTTATTAAACCTATAAAACGGAATTTATATAGTGAAAGCGATAGTAAAAAATAACAGGGAGCGCGACCATGGCTAGTGAACAAAGCAAGACGAATGAACAAACACATTTTAGAACCTGCAATTTATGCGAAGCGATGTGCGGTATCGTCATCCAGCACGATGGTGAAAAAGTGCTATCGATTAAAGGTGATAAAAACGACCCATTCTCCAAAGGTTATATTTGTCCAAAAGCGACCGCCTTGCAAGATTTGCATGAAGACAGTGATCGGTTGCGTCATCCCGTTGAGAGAACGGCTAACGGTTGGAAGGAGATTAGCTGGCCTGACGCTCTCGATAAAGTGGCCGCGGGTATTCAGTCGGTACAAAAGAAACATGGTCAAAACGCCTTTGGTATTTATCTAGGTAATCCCAATGTCCATAATTTGGGCGGCATGTTAACGATTAAGCATTTATTAAGCAGTATAAAGACGCGCAGTCGTTTTTCTGCGACTTCCATCGACCAATTGCCGCACCATATTGTCAGTATGCATCTGTTTGGGCATATGCTGCGTATCCCCGTGCCTGACGTCAATCGTACCCGATATATGCTCATCATTGGCGGTAATCCGCTAGCGTCTAACGGCAGTATTATGACCGCACCGAATATGCGCCAAAAGCTAAAAGATATCAAAGCACGTGATGGTAAAGTAGTAGTGATTGATCCAAGGCGCACCGAAACGGCAGATATTGCGAGCGAGCATCATTTTATTCGCCCAGCGACGGATGTCTTACTCTTACTTGCCATGCTCAATGAAATCTATCTACAAGGTTATGCAGACAAAGCGCGCGCTAAAAATAATAGAGCGGCGGCGCTCGCGCCAGAGATTGAGCGCATTGCAGACTTTGCCAAAGATTATAGCGCCGAATCCGTTGCTGATATTACTGGCATTGCGGCAAGCGAGATTAAACGACTCGTCAAAGAGTTTTGTGAAGCCGAAAGCTCGGTCTGTTATGGGCGCATGGGTGTCTCGGTGCAAGAGTTTGGCTTATTAAGTCAGTATCTCATAATGGTCATTAATATTGTCACGGGGCGCTTGGATGAAGTGGGTGGTCTGATGTTCCCCAATCCTGCGGTCGATGTGGTCAATAACTCAGGCCCAGGTTATTTAGGTAAACGTCATAGCCGCGTGAGTAACTTGCCTGATTTTAATGGCGATTATCCCGTCGTGGCGATGGCAGATGAGATGCTAGTAGAAGGCGCGGGGCAGTTAAAGGGCTTTATGACCGTCGCTGGCAATCCTGTCCTAAGTACGCCTAATGGTGAAAAGTTAGATACGGCTTTTGCCAACTTGGATTTTATGGTTGCGATTGATTACTTTGTGACAGAAACCAGTCGTCATGCCAATATCATTTTGCCTCCGGTATCGCCGCTAGAGCGTGACCATTATGATGTTACCTTTAATAATTTCGCTGTGCATAACGTCGCTAAGTATTCAAAAGCATTATTTGCTAAGAAAAAAAGTGCCAAACATGATTGGCAAATCTATTTAGAATTAGTAAAACGTCTAGATAAAAAAGCAGCGCTTGCAACCAAAATTGAGCGCCGAATAGTCAATATTTTAGGACCAAAATTTATGCTTGATCAAGGGTTAAGAAGTGGACCTTATGCTGGCATGAGCCTAAATAAGCTTAAGAAAAAGCCGCATGGGTTTGATTTAGGGCCCCTCAAAAGGATGCTACCGCAAGCATTAAAGCATAAAGACAAGCAAATACATCTCAACGTTAATTTTTATCAAGCAGATTTAGAGCGGGTAAGGGAGATGATGCAGAACTATGACGATAAGCAAATTTTACTCATCGGTCGTCGCCATGTCCGTAGTAATAATTCGTGGCTACATAATAGCTATCGCTTGGTAAAAGGTAAGCCGCGCTGTACGCTTATGTTGCATCCTGAAACGGCCAAAGAATACAGTATTGAGGACGGTCAAAACGTAAAAGTTAGCTCGCGCGTTGGTAGCGTGATTATTACCGCAGAAGTAACCGATGAGCTGATGCCAAAAGTGGTAAGTATCCCGCATGGTTGGGGTCATGGGCGTAAAGGCGTGAAGCAAAAGATTGCGCAAGCGCATGCCGGCGTCAGTGTCAATGATTTGACGGACGATACCTTAATCGACCAGTTAAGTGGTAATGCAGCGGTCAATGGCGTACCTGTGCAATTAGAAGTAATTCCGCTAGAAGTGGCTAATTTGGAGATTACCGATTCAAGCGTTGATTCTGACGTTAATGCCGATATTAAATCAGGAAGCGCTGCATAAAATAGCTCTAAAAATTCTTTAATATAAATAAAAAGGCACTTATAAAAGTGCCTTTTTTTACGTTTCTTATTTTTACGTTCTTAAGCCAACAAAATCAAAGTCGACTGGCGGCGTTGCACCCTGTATTAATAGACTGAGAGCCTTTGCCGAACCACAAGCATGGGTCCAGCCAAGCGTACCATGACCGGTATTGAGCCATAAATTATCAAAACTAGCATTGGCATCATGACTACCATGACGGACGTGACCCTTATGCGCGCGTCCTATTAATGGCACATTAGAAGGGGTCATCGGTCGCAATCCTGTCCAGTATTGCACAGAATCGGCAATGATGCCTTTGGGGAATAACTGCTGCACACGGCGCGTGATGGCTTCACAGCGGGTGCTATTTAAATCCAAATTGTAGCCGTTAAACTCTGCCGTTCCTGCTACGCGTAATTTATCGCCAAGGCGTGAGGTGACCAGCTTAAATTCATCATCAATGAGACTAACGAAAGGTGCTAAATGCGGCGCACGCGGATTGATTTCATAAGTAGCCGAGTAACCTTTGGCAGGGAAAATTGGCAGGTGAATATTAAGTGGCTTCATGAGTGATACGCTATAGCTACCAAGTGCCAGTACATAATTGTCGGCGCTAAAAGTCTGCGCGTTCTCGCTCTTGGGTCGAATAGTCATACTATGCATATGCGGGCGAGCAGAATGGGCATCGGTGTTTAACGCCAAAATGTCGGTATCGTATAAGAACTGCACGCCAGCATCGATGCAGCGCTGAGCCAAACGTTGGGTAAATAAATGGGCATTACCCGATTCATCACGGCTGGTATAAGTTGCGCCTTTGAGTTTATGAGCAATAGGATAAAGCGCAGGCTCGAGGCTAACCGCGTTATTAATATCAATGATATGACGCTCACAGCCGAGCTCTTGCATACGTGCGGTTGGCGCAATGGCGGCATCAAATTCAGCTTGGTTGGTATAAAAATGCATAATACCGCGCGTTTGCTGCTCGTAATCGATACCGATATCAGCACGCAGCTTTTGCAAAGTATCTCGCGAATACAAGCCCAAACGTACCATTTGTACCAAATTGGCATCAGCTTTATCTGCGCGGCATTCTTGTAAAAACTGCATCGCCCATTTCAATTGCGCTTTATCAGCACGCAAGCGGTAGAGCAGCGGCGCATCTTCCTTAAATAGCCATTTAAGCGCTTTCATAGGAGCCGCAGGATTGGCCCAAGGCGTCGCGTGCGAGACTGATATCTGCCCACCATTGGCAAATGAGGTCTGCATACCGGCGGCTGGCTCACGCTCAATCACGGTCACATCGTAGCCTGCTTGGCGAAGATACCATGCGGTGGTCACGCCCACCACGCCTGCTCCGAGTACCGCAATATGGGTCATAGATTGCTCTGCTGCGTTTATACTAAAGGATTTTAAAAGATGCTTACTGCTTCATACTATCGATTATTCCGCGTTATTTTTGACGGGCGACATCCGCTTGCAGTGCTGGTGGTAAGTCTAATATCGTAAGCTCGCTGTCTGCTAAATGCTCAGGGCGGGCAACAACCAATGCTTTGAAACCATTACTATTAATATCGTCATCGGCAAGCGCATTAACTACCTGAATTTTCTCTAACTTATCACCTGCTGCTGGAACATCACCTGTGCCGCTGACATAATGTAAAAACGCTTTTGGTGCCGCTTTAAAGTAAATACGGGCGATGACTTCTTGACCCAAGTAACAGCCTTTATCGTAGTCCATACCGCCGCGCTGATGCAGACGCAGCTCTTGTGGCTGAAATAAACCTTGTGTTGCAGCAACTATCCAATAGTTACCAATGGCTAGACTTGCTTGCATCCACGCTTGGGTGTCTGCTGGCGTATTATGTTCCTCTTTATGGCTAAAGGTCGGCTCATCGGCAACCATGCAAGGATAAATGGGCGTTGGCACACTGGTATCAAACTTTGAAAAGGCACCGAATTTTTTTAAATGCGCTTGAAAAGCCTCAGCACAATCGGCGCTGATAACCACGTCAAAATGCTTTTCTTCTTGTTTTTTAATCCATAGCCCAAAATCGATACGACCTTTTAAATTGCTAAGCGCCGTTGCTTGATAGCTAAGTCCGAGCTTGGTGACATCAGAGGTCAGTTGCCCTTGTAAGAATTTTTCCGCATCTTCACCTTGAATCGTTAATTGAGCAAATTGTGGCAATGCTGATGAGAGTGTCGATAAGCTTGATTGAGTCATTATTGTTGTCCTATTTATCAGTCGCTATAGCCTCAGATATTAGGGTTAATACTGAGTTATTAAAGTGGTTGTTCACGTAGTTGTTAAAATAATACTTAAAGTAGTGTTTGAGGTTTTCACCATCTAAAGACAAGTGGCTATCAAACCAAATTTGGTTAAAGCAGAGTACCATAAAAAACCACATGATAAAAAACGTCCGCTTTACCGCATAAGCAAATATGACAATGGAGCACAGCACAGTATTCACAGCCGAAGCGATTGGTTAAAGCTGGCGAGTTACGGTACAATGTTAGCTCTAGAATACACCCAATTTATCACGGCTGACGAGGAAATTATGAGCTTACCCAATTGCCCAAAATGCGATGCTGAATATACGTACGAAGATGGTGCGTTACTGGTATGTCCGATGTGTGCGCATGAGTGGACCGCGGCTGAAACCGATGCGGCGCAAGCTGAAGAGCAAGATGCGGTCATTCGTGATGCGGTCGGTAATGAGCTGCAAGATGGCGATACCGTCACCGTGATTAAAGACTTAAAGGTCAAAGGTTCATCAACCATTATTAAAGTCGGTACGAGAGCAAAAGGTATCCGCCTATTGCCAGATGCGTCTGATGGTCATGATATCGACTGTAAACTGGATGGTTATGGACCAATGAAGCTGAAATCATCAGTGGTTAAAAAAGCCTAAGTTGTTGCTAATTAAGTAATTGTTAATAAAATAAGACTGAATGAATAAGTAGAGAATAATTATGAGCACTAAAAATGAACAACTATTTGCGCAAGCACGTAAGCATATCCCTGGTGGCGTAAACTCACCGGTTCGCGCCTTTGCCGGTGTCGGTGGTACGCCTATCTTTATGCACCGTGCTAACGGCAGCAAAATCTATGATACCGAAGACAATGCTTATATCGATTATGTCGGCTCTTGGGGCCCGATGATTTTGGGTCATGCGCATCCAAAAGTCATTGATGCGGTTAAAAAAGCCGCTGATGATGGTTTGAGCTTTGGTACACCAACGCCATTTGAAACCACCGTTGCTGATAAGATTTGCGAAATCGTCCCAAGTGTTGAGATGATTCGAATGACAAGCTCAGGTACAGAAGCGACCATGAGCGCGATTCGTTTGGCGCGCGGCTTTACTGAGCGTGATAAAATCGTTAAGTTTGAAGGTTGCTACCATGGGCATTCAGACAGCTTACTGGTAAAAGCGGGCTCAGGCATGCTGGATATTGGCGAACCAACATCAAAAGGCGTGCCAGCCGATTTTGCTAAGCATACGATTACCATTCCTTATAATGACCCGCAAGCGATTAAAGACTGCTTTGAGAAATGGGGTAGTGAGATTGCTTGCGTGATTGTGGAACCAATCGCCGGCAACATGAATATGGTCATTCCAACCCAAGAATTCCATGATACTTTGCGCGCAGAATGTACCGCCAATGGCGCGGTATTGATTTTTGATGAAGTGATGACTGGTTTTCGTGTCGGACTTGGCGGCGCGCAAGCGCATTTTGGCATTGACCCTGATTTAACCTGCTTTGGTAAAATCATCGGTGCCGGCTTACCAGTCGGTGCTTTCGGTGGTAAAAAAGAAGTGATGTCTTGCATCGCGCCACTTGGAGGCGTCTATCAAGCGGGTACGTTATCAGGTAACCCACTGGCAATGCGCGCCGGTATTGCGATGTTTGAAGACTTAACCGTCGATGGTTTTTATGCGGAATTATCAGCGAAAGTAGATCAGCTCGTTGATGGCTTCCAAGCTGCTGCGGATAAGCATGGTATTAACTTGCGTACCAATAAACTGGGCGGCATGTTTGGTATGTTCTTTGTTAAAGACAAGGCAACAAACGTACCGCAAAACTTCGATGAAGTGACCGAATGCGATATGAACGTGTTTAATACCTTCTTCCATGGCATGCTCGACCGCGGTATTTATCTCGCGCCATCTGCTTATGAAGCGGGCTTTATGTCAATCAAGCATAGTGATGCAGACATTGAAGCGTCTATTAAAGCCGCTGACGAGATTTTTGCTGAAATGGCAAAAGCTTAGTTTGAAAACTATTGGACTACATTAAGAGTATTTGGCTCTTAATGGTAAAAATAAAAAGCCAGCATGATTTATTATGCTGGCTTTTTCGTGTTTGTTAAATTAAACCAATTAAATTGAGCCTATTGAATTATGCCAATTAAATTTTATCAAACTTACGGTCTTTTAAGCTGAGTCTGCCGCGTAATACATCGCTATACATACGAAAGTCGCTGGCAAAGCTTTGTAGAGGGAATTTAAAAGAGGCCGGTTTGTTCTTCTCAAAGAAAAAATGCCCAACCCACGCGCAGGCATATCCTGCCGCAATACCTTTCAGTAGTGGCTTTGCCGAGCGGTTCTTAACAGACTTTGCCAATCCTAAAAGTCCAAAGCTACTACCGGCGAAATGCAAACGGCGGCAAGCGATATTTTGATGTTCATTTAAATAAAAATCGTAAAATTTCAGCTTAGCTGGACGTTTTATATGGATAAGGCTGCTATGACTGGTTTTTTCCGTGCCAGCAGGAGCGTTGGTTTTTGCGGCTTGGGCGGTTGTTTGATTCATGATTTCTGCTTCCTTGCAGGTTGTTATTGATTGAGCTTCATCATTCCATGATGGGCTTTAATGGTAAAAATGGGTGCTTATTATATATATCGAATTATATCTATCGAACACTTATCGCCATAAGTAAGTGCTTGTTCTCTATTATAATATAGAGAATTACGGCGGTAGCAAGCCCATATTGTTAAATAGGCTATGTTAAAAAAGCATGAGAAGTGGTCGCTGTTTTTTAAGGTTAAAGAGTGTTTATTTTCGGTTTAATCCGTAGGTAGTAGTGCTAGCGTCTTACTTGCCAGTGTTTTGCATAAATGTTTTAATGGCAAAACTTGCTATAATCCGCATAATAATAGTTTCAATATACAAAAGCCTTATTATAAAAGCTCTGGTTTATATAAGAAAACCTTATATAAAAACCCTTATATAAAAAACTTAAGTTCCATTCCATGTATTCTTTATTTTAAAAGCCTTGGCGCTCTTAAATATCTTTTTATCTGACACGGTAACGATCTCGCTTATGCCCAAAGACTACCTGAAAAACCCACCACTTGCTGATGATGAAATGATGGCAGCCATTGATATTGGCTCCAACAGTTTTCATTTAGCCATTGCACGCCTCGACCATGGTGAGGTGCGAAAAGTGGTGTCTATGTCTGAAAAGGTGCAGCTTGCTGCCGGACTCGATGAGAATAATATCTTGGGCGCTGCGGCTGAAAAGCGCGGTCTTGAATGTTTAAGCCGCTTTGTTGCGCGTTTAGATTCGGTGCCACCTGAGCGTATCCGCGTCGTCGCGACCAACGCCTTACGCCAAGCCAAAAACGCCAATGACTTTATCAGCCGTGCCAATAAAATTTTGCCCAAACCGATTGAGATTATCGCTGGACGTGAAGAGGCGCGTTTGATTTATTTGGGCGTCTCGCACACCAATGCCAGTAGTGACAAACGCTTGGTCATTGATATTGGTGGTGGTTCGACAGAGTTTATCATTGGGCAAGAGTTCGATCCGTTATTGACCGAAAGCTTACAGATGGGCTGTGTCGCCTTTACCCAGAAGTATTTTGCGGACGGCTTGATTACCAAAGACGCCTTTAATAATGCCATCTCAGCGGCGCGTAAAGAGGTGCTAGCGATTAATGGCCGTTACCAAAAAGTCGGCTGGAGTAGTGTCGTTGGCTCAAGTGGCACGATTAAAGCGGTGCGCAACGTCCTTGTCTCAAAAGGTTGGGCAGACGAGCAAGAACGCATCACTTATAAAGGTGTTAAAAAGTTAGAGAAATTATTGCTTAAAATTGGCAACGTCGATGACATTGAGCTAGAAGGCGTCAAGGAGCATCGTAAAGCGGTATTCCCAGCGGGCGTTGCGGTATTGCGAGCCATCATGAAGGTGCTCGGCATCGAAACCATGGTGTACTCAGATGGTGCGCTACGCGAAGGCGTCATGTACGATATGCTCGGCCGCTTTGCAAGTGAAGACGTGCGTGACCGCAGTGTCTTGGCACTGATAAAGCGCTATTCAGGCGATAAAAAACAAGCCAAACAAGTGGTTAAAACCAGCCTTAATTTATTTGAACAAGTCAAAGCCAAGCTTGCACTCAATAGCGAAGATGGCGATTTGCTCAGACGGGCGGCGTCCTTACACGAAATAGGCTTGGCGATAGCCCATAGCAGCTACCATAAACACAGCGCCTACTTGATTGAATACTCTGATATTCCAGGGTTTTCGCAAGTGGATCAAAAGCGTATGGCGCAGTTGATGCTCAATCATCGCCGTAAGCTTAAAGCGGATATGCTAGAGCAGGCGTGTACCATCGGCGGCGATTCGCTCGTTTATCTGTGTTTGCTGTTACGCTTAGCAGTACTGGCGCACCATAGTCGCAGCGATCATGAGTTACCAGAATTAGAGCTGAAAGTGATTGATGATAATCGCTGGCAAATCACAGTTGGTGAGAGTAGTGAGCACTATGCTTTCTTATTATCAGACTTGCATACTGAGGTTGAGCAATTCGCTAAATGGGGCGTGAAACTGAGCGTGGTTGAGGCCGAGTGTGATTGAGGCATCAACGCTGATTCTTGATACTGGCTTTTGACACTGATTTTTAACATTGATGTTTAACGCTAAGCCGTTACTATTGTAATAATTGCCCTACAGATTAACGTAACAAAAGCGGCGTTGTCAGTAATGTCATGCTATTTAAGATGTGCTACTATAGCTTCTATTGAGTTTACAACTGTACTTTGATAATCGATTGTCCAAAAGCCGATAACGTCGACAATCCTGTTATTTAGCTTTGTCATCTAACATTGTCGTTTAACAGCGCCATTATTAAACATCACTACATTATATAGAATTACGAAAGGGAAGCGTCTATGAGTACCGTCTGGGATAGCGTTCAGCTTGCGCGGCATGCCAAACGTCCATTGTTTATGGACTATGTGAATCAGCTGTTTACCGAATTTGATGAGTTGCATGGCGACCGTGCTTATGCGGATGACAAGGCTATCCTTGGCGGTCTTGCGCGCCTGGACGGCCAGCCTGTGATGGTGATTGGTCAGCATCGTGGTCGTAGTACGCGCGAGCGTATCGCCCATAATTTTGGTATGGCCAATCCCGAAGGTTATCGTAAGGTTATTCGTTTGGTGAAAATGGCTGAGCGTTTTAACATTCCGGTGATGACCTTTGTCGATACCCAAGGCGCTTACCCCGGTATCGGTGCTGAAGAGCGCGGGCAAGCGCAAGCCATCGCCGAAAGTATCGCCGTGTTTTCTAGCCTGAAAGTGCCTATCATCGTCACCATTATCGGTGAAGGTGGCTCAGGCGGCGCATTGGCAATAGGCGTTGGCGATAAGGTAAATATGCTGCAAAACAGTATTTATTCTGTTATTTCTCCTGAGGGCTGTGCGTCTATCCTGTGGAAAACCGCTGAAAAAGCACAGGATGCCAGTGAAGCATTAAAATTAAATGCCATTAATCTCTATCAAATGGGCTTAATTGATGCGGTTATCGACGAAGGTGAGGGCGCCCATATTCAGCCGCAGCCAGTCATGACGGCGCTAAAAGCATTAATCGTTGAGCAATTGAATGAGATTAAAGATATGGATGCGCATGAGCGCTGCGAGCTGCGTTATGAGAAGTTGAAATCCTTTAACTCAGAAGTGATGTTGCCTTGCTAAGCATTTATATGAAAGTATATTGCTAGGTTACTTAAACTTGGCTTTTAACGATATCAGTTTACGCTTAATGTTAAAATAAAAACGTGTCATTTTTGGCGCGTTTTTTTGTGGCTGTTAATTTATGCACAAGCTTATTTATATGATAATCAATCATCGGCTTTATGATGGCTTGATTGTTAATAAGTTTAAGATTAATAAGGTTAGTAATGACTAATAGTGCAATCCTTTCCCATCCTATTGAGCCGATAGCCACCCTGCCTGATGATGATGCTTTAGCAGAAGCGTTATTAAGCAGTCTGGCTGAATATGGTGAACAACTACATGGTCGCCGACTTTGGCTGGCCTGTAGTGGTGGGCGTGATTCGTTGGCGCTGGCAGCACTTTGCGTACAGCTTTATCAGCAAGGTAAATTGCCATTTTTACCCCAATTACTGCATGTCAATCATGGTCTACAAGCAGATAGTGGCGCGTGGTCAGCGCATGTGGCTCAGTGGGCCAAGGTGCAAAAGATAGCTTGTCGGATTTTACGGGCCCAAGTGGACGGTCATGATGAACAAGCCGCACGCCAAGCACGCTATGATGTGATGCGCGCGCAACTTAATCAAGATGATGTATTACTATTAGCCCATCATGCCGATGACCAAGCGGAAACGGTTTTAATGCGCCTGATTCAAGGCGCCGGGGTAAATGGTTTATCGGCTATGCAGCCGTGGCGCATTCAAACGCAGGGTGCGCATCGTATAGCGTTATGGCGACCGTGGCTGACTATCAAACGCGCCAATATCAGCGCCTATGCCCAGCGTTTAAATCTGCCTTATATCGATGACCCAACCAATGACACTGGTGATAATGTCCGTAGCGGCCTACGTCGAGATATTATGCCGATATTGGCGAGCTATAACTCCAACGTTATTGATAATATTGCTCGTAGCGCGCAGTTATTAAGTGATGCGCAATTAATAATCAATGCCCAAGCAGGCGAGGATTTGCAACAGATAGAGATTGCATCATTACAATTACCACCTGCCCAGCGCGCGCTAAATATAGATAAATTGCAAAAACTACCGATTTATCGTCAGCGGCAATTATTGCATTATTGGCTTGGTCAAGATGAACCGTTACCGCCTGCCAAACAGCTCGTCGATGATGTCTTAAGTCTAAGCCAACGTGATAATAATGACCATCAAACGGCGCTGTTTTGGCAAGGTCGCAAAGCGTCTTATACCATTCGCCGCTATCGTCAGCAGCTTTTTCGTCTCAGCAGCGACTGGCTCAAATGGCTTGAGTTGCCGCTTACCGAGCAGACGCAAACCTTATTTAATTTTACTGAATCTAATCCTATTGGGGCTGATGTTCATGCAACTGGAAGACAACCCGTTCTAATTAATTTACGTAATGATGATAAATTTGCTTGGCAATTACAGATTCTACCAAATGAAGTAACGCCGCTATTAGAAAGCTATGAATATAAGGTGAAGGTAACGTTTGCGCCATTAGATCGCAATCAGCGTGTGCAAACCGCATTAGCATCACGTCTACAAGCGGGCAAAAAGCTCTATCAAACTTTGGGCATTCCATCATGGCTGCGTGAGAGCTTGGTAGTAGTTAGCGTGGCTTTTATAAATGAAAAAAACAATGAAAATGGGCTTTTGGAAAATGAGCATCCGATAGTATTGCCTATTTTATTATTATCACCTTTTGAAAGCTGGGTGTTGAATGCTGAGCAGGCGAATATTAATGTAGATGTAAAACAGCTTGACGCATTTATCAACAGCTATTTAACTCTGCATAAAACCTGTTAAATAATAAATATGCGACGTTCTATAGTGATGATTACTTAAACAGCAACGCCATTACTGAGCCTTTGAATTTATCAAACGACGCCAGTAGCAGTATGGTAAACTGAGTGTCATTTTACCTATCATTATGTTAGTTTGAATGCCTTTGCATTTTTTGAATAGGAGACACGTATGTCAGTATTAGATAATAAGAAAATCAGCTTTATCGGTGGCGGAAATATGGCGCAGGCTTTGATTAGCGGGCTAGTCAGCTGCGGTGTCAAACCGAGTCTGATTACCGTTGCTGATCCGAGTAGTGAAGCGCGCGAGCAATTGGCTGCGAAAGGATTGAATACGGTTGATCCAACTGCCGATGCAAAAGCGGCGGTTATCGGTGCTGACATCGTGGTATTGGCGGTAAAGCCGCAAGTCATGAAAGCAGTGGTCAGTGGTTTTGCTGACGTTTTAGACACGCAGCTGGTGATTTCAGTGGCAGCAGGTTTGTCGACTGAGCTGTTATCAAATATGCTAGGTAGCTATGGCGATATCGTTCGTGCGATGCCAAATACGCCGGCGATGATTCAAATGGGCGCGACTGGTCTGTACGGTACGGATGATATTTCTGCCGAACAAAAGCAATTGGCAACCGCAGTGATGGAAGCCTCAGGTCTGGTCATGTGGGTCGATAATGAAGAACACATGCATGCGGTCACCGCCGTATCAGGCTCAGCGCCCGCTTATATGTTTTACTTTATCGAAGCGATGGTCGATGGCGCAGTGGCGTTAGGATTGGATAAAGAGCAAGCGTCAGCACTGGCGCTGCAAACCATGCTGGGCGCGGCAAAAATGGCGCTGGGTAGTGAAGACGCACCAAGCGAGCTACGTCGTAAAGTCACTTCACCAAACGGCACGACCCAAGCAGCCATTGAGTCCATGCAGGCCAATGACATCAGTCGTCAAATAATTGAAGCCATGCAGGCCTGTTATGACCGTAGCCAAGCGCTGAGTGAAGAGATGAGTAAATAGCCTTTAATGGTTAGTGCTCTACTGATAGGGTATGTCATGATTTATGAGATGCCCTATTTAGAATTATAAAAATTTAAAGTCATAAAAAACTTAAAGTCATAAAAATGCCTGATAATGACATTCGTCATCCTAAATCCCGTTAATAATGTCACATTGAGTAGCACTTCATGAACAACCTGTTATTGCAAATTTTTGATTTGGTCACTACCTTCGCCATGATGTTGGTGTTTATCCGTTTTATGCTGCAGTTTGCTGGGATGGATGCCAGCAATCCTATGGTTGCCCCTGCTTATAAAGCCACCCATATCGTCGATGTGTTCGGGCGTATTTTCCCAACTGTCGCCCAAGGTCGTATTAGTATTGCTGCCATTGTATTGATGTTCTTAATTCGTCTGATTGATATCTCTGGTAAGGCGGCTTTGACACATAAAGGCATTGCGCCTGTACCGCTATTTTTTACTGGTACTATCAGCTTGGTGTTAGACTTTTTGCGTATGTGCCGCTATCTCGTTATTGGTTCTATCATTGTGAGCTGGATTGTGGTGTTTACCCAATCTCAGCATCCGATTATTGGCATTATTGTTAATTTAGCGGAGCCAATTTTAGCGCCGTTTCGCCGCATTACGCCAAACCTAGGTATGATTGATTTATCACCGATGGTTGCCTTTTTTGCCTTTTATTTACTTGAGATATTTATCGGTGGATTGGCATCAAGCTTTATGCCAATGTTGGGCTAAATGCCAATGGTGAGCTAAGTTAAATTCATTAAGTTAAAGTTAGTATAAAATCGAACACTGAATAAAAAGGCGCTCTATAAAATATAGAGCGCCTTTTTTTATTTACCATCTATAGATGATTCTAAAATTCTACAAAACGATTGGGTATCAATTGGGCGTTAGCATTATCAGGGTGCGGCGCATCAGCGGCACGCAGCGTTTGGGTAATCCAACTATCCGCCGCTTTTACCGCCTCGACAAGCGCATCGCCCATTGCTAAGCTTCCGGCGATAAAGCTTGCTAATGAGCAGCCAGAGCCATGAAATTCGCCTTTTAGGCGTGGCAAGATACTTTTATGTACCATCTCGCCTTTGATATATAAATACTGCTCAATATCACCGCTATCAAAGTCGTGTGAGGTCTTAACCAATACCGCATGACACCCTTTGGCGCATAGTTTTTGCGCACCGATATGCAAATCTTGCTCACCGCTTAAAGCCCGTAGCTCATGGGTATTTGGCGTGATTAATGTCGCATAGGGGAGCAGCTCTCTAAACGCCGTTACCAAGGTTTGCTCATCACCTAAGCTGCCGCCGCTATTGGCAACCAATACCGGGTCAAGTACAAACGGCGTCTCAGCAGCGATAACCTGCTCGGCAAACAAACGCGTCAGCATAGCGATATTGTCAGTGGTGCCAAGCATACCTGACTTAATTACGCGCACAGGTAAATCATCGAGCACTGTGGTTGCCTGCGCTTCTAGCAAGGCGGCAGCACAAGCCTCAAAACCAAATACTTGCTGCGAGTTTTGTATGGTGATTGCTGTACAAGCGATGGCAGCATGAGCGCCTGCTTGGCCAATCGCCTCGATATCCGCTTGTAATCCAGCACCGCCTGACGGATCCAATCCTGAAAAACACAGTACCACTGGTCGCATAACCCTTCCTTTTATTTATTCTACAATGAATCATAAATACTATAGCCATCCATTGCCCAAAAAGCCATAGCCATTAGATTCTCGTCAATCAATAGTAAAACCTAAAATAAAATTGGCTTTTTATGGCTAAACTAGGCGATTTTCACCCTTAAAAAATAATAAAGGCATTTAAATCGATAATTATGGCAAATGTAGGGTTAAATCTGTAGACAATGCTTGCAATTCGTTTTGGCTTTGCTATAATACCGCCCACGGCATAAGACGTATCATTAGCATCGATACTGTGTTTAAAAGGATATTTGGCTTAAAAAGCATTTTTTAATAAGAATATTTCGATAAGTGTCTTAAATCGTTCGGTGAAGTGGGTGAGTGGCTGAAACCAGTTCCCTGCTAAGGAACCATACGTGTAAGCGTATCGAGGGTTCGAATCCCTCCTTCACCGCCATTTATTCAGTTGTTATAAAGAGTAATAACGCAGAAATTGGCGTTAATGATTTTTTTAGTATAAAGTTTAAAAATAATTTGAATTTAACTAAAAAAGATGTTGACACAAGCGAGATTATCTATATAATGACCAACCTAATTTACTGCAATTGTTCTTGAATAATTCAGTAGATAATGTGCAAAGTACGCGCTTGTAGCTCAGTTGGATAGAGCACTTGGCTACGAACTAAGGGGTCGGGAGTTCGAATCTCTCCAAGCGCACCATTTGCATACTAGCTTATTTGTTCATGTAACTATTAAGCTAAAACTAAATCAATCGCCTGTCTTATGACAATTTGGCGATTTTTTTATATCTGTCGTTTTTGTAGAGTTGCTATTTCAGTGAGCTTCTCCCCCAATTTATTGCCTTCCTTCTAAGTTTCAGTCAACAGCCTTTTGCATCAGAAGTCTTGTCTTATCATAATGTACGCTAAGTGCCTGAATTACGGTACAATGAGCGCTCTATTTTCCGCTTGTTATGGGCTTGTATCATGTCAAAATCGTCACCAAAAGCTGCTACTAAAGCAAAATCGCCACGCAAACAATCAGCGCATCAAACCTCTGCTGTTGAAGAAGCGATGGTTGCCAAACCTGGCACGCGCTTGGCGGCTATTCTTTATGATGGTATGTTGATTTTGGCTTTATTGTTTTTGGTCGGGACCATACTGACCGTGATTGGTACGCTATTGACGATGGAGACGGGCACGCAATCGCAACAAGCCAGATCGCTGCCGACGTGGTATCAGAATGCCATAATGACACCGTCATTTATACTGACGCTAGTGGGCTTCTATGGGCTGTTTTGGCGCCGCGGCGGGCAAACACTCGGTATGCAAACGTGGCGCTTAAAGACGGTCAATAATAGCGGTCACCTGCTAACATGGGGGCAGTCGTTTAAACGTATCTTGGCCGCAAGTCTGATGCCGCTCATATTTGGCCTTATTGGTAGTGTCATCGGCGGCTCACGGGCTATCTTATTGACCAGTGCCTTTTTGGGTTTTGTCTTTAACTATGCCTTTTGTCTGTTTAACCGTCGCGGTCTTGCGGTACAAGATATGCTCTCGAATACCATCACCTTAAAGATGCCAAAAACAGAAAATGAAGGGTTATGGCGGGTGATTAGAAATCGCAAAGCCAATAAATAATATGTTTAGTATTTAAAGGTTTTAACGTTAAGAGTCTTTAGTGTTAAGAGGTTCTAATGTTAAACGGCTAAACGGCTTTACATATTGGCGGTTTGCATCAGCCATAGCGTATAACCGACAAAGAACAGCATCAGCGTCGCGCCAGATGTGCGACCAAATGGGCGTTTGCTGATAAAGGCAAAGAGAGATAAAACGACAAGCAATAAGGTGATGACGCCCATCGTCAGCACATCACGCGATAAGATGATTGGATTGGCTGTAATTGGTGCGATGAGCGTTGCAAGCCCAACAACGCCCAAGGTATTAAAGATATTAGAGCCAATGATATTGCCCAATGCCATATCATGCTCGCCTTTACGAGCGGCGGATAAGCTTGCGACCAGTTCAGGCAAAGACGTCCCAATAGCGACGATGGTCAAACCAATAATCAGCTCGCTCAACCCCCAAAAAGTCGCCAATTCAACCGCGCCCCAAACAATCGCGCGTGAGCTGGCAACCAACATCAATAATCCAAGAAATAGCCCACCCAAACCCCGTATTAAACTGGGTTCAGTATTATCTGATTTTCCTGCTTGGCTTTCTAATAACTTACTATCTACGATATTACCGTGACTGATTTCATCTACGTGTTTTGAGCTGCCTTCACGTAAGCTCATTACGATTTGAATAGCCAAAACCACCACAAGCAATGCCAATAGCACCAATCCATCAGTAAAGCTTAGTAGCCCGTCACGCAGCTGCCACGCCGCCAAAGCAGTAATCGCTACCAGTATCGGCAGATCACGCTTAACGATGCCTGTATGGATGATAATGGGGCTTATGAGTACCGTTGCACCCAATACCAAAGCGATATTGATGATATTTGAGCCGTAAGCATTACCCAATGCCAACTCAGGGCTGCCTTCTATTGCGGCTAATACTGATACCACCATTTCAGGGGCAGAAGTGCCAAGCCCTAAAATAATCACCCCAATCAAAAAACTTGGCACATTTAGCTTTTTTGCCAGTGCGGTCGCGCCATCAATAAAAACATCCGCGCTCCAAACCAAAATTGCCAAACCAAGCAATACTGCAACAACCGCCAACCACATCAGTAAATTCCTTTCTTATAAATGGATAAATGGATAAATGAGTATAAAAAAAGCCGAATCCTATTCAGATTCGGCTTTCTTATTAAAACACAATATTTACGTAGCTAACCATCCGCTATTTATTATGATAGTTAAGCGTATTTTTGTGAAAATAAACACCTTAACATCAATAGTTATTAAGCCACTTGTACCGGAATGATATTGGCAGTGTCTTTGACGGTATTGTCTTCGTTGCAATAAACCAGCTTTGGCTGATAAGTTGCTGCTTCTACTTCATCAAAATGGGCATAAGCACAGATGATGACGATATCGCCTAAATCTGCCATATGGGCGGCGGCACCATTTAACGAGATAATACCAGAGCCCGCTTCAGCGCGAATCGCATAGGTGCGAAAGCGTTTGCCGTTGGTGACATTATAGATGTCGATAGATTCGTTTTCGCGTAGACCAGCAAGGTCGAGTAAGTCACCGTCGATACCGCATGAGCCTTCGTAGTGCAGCTCAGCATGAGTAACACGGGCGCGATGTAATTTGCACTTGAGCATGTTAAGTAGCATAGGTTGCTTCCTTAGGGTAACTGATATAAATGAGTCAAATCAAAAGCTTAATGGGGACAAGGTTGCTAGAATAAAAGTTATTTGCCTAAAAGTCACTGCTAAATTTACGTGTTGGTAATTTAAATGACTTAAAGTAATGCAAATAACGGCAGCTTATTCCGGTACTTTAAAGCCATTAATCTGTGAACGCGCTTTTTCAATATCGCCATCTAATAGCAATGGCAAGGCATCAAAAGCAGCGCTTAAGGCACTATCAATGGCGATTTGCTCATCGGGAGATGCTTTCGATAACACGTGACCGCTGACTTTAGACTTATGACCAGGATGACCAATGCCGACACGCAGACGATGAAAGTCGTTGCCAATATGCGGCGTGATATCACGCAGACCATTATGACCGCCATGACCGCCATCGGTTTTGAGCTTGATGCTGCCGGCTGGAATATCGAGCTCATCATGGGCAATCAGCAATTCATCATTTTTAATGCCATAAAAGTTAACCATCGGCACCACCGACTGACCGGATTTATTCATAAAGGTCAGTGGCATCAGCAGACGCACGTCATGCCCATGAATTTGCCCGCGTCCTGTCACCCCGTGGAATTTTTTGTCAGGGGCGAGGGCGATATTAAACTGCTGAGCCAAATGATGCACGAACCAAAATCCTGCATTATGACGCGTAAACATATACTGCTGACCAGGATTACCAAGACCGACAATAAGCTTTATGGCCATAAAAACACCCTGCTTAAATTTAATAAATGAGTGGTAAGGCTTGTGATGATGCTATTTATTGATAGCACAACTGTTATTTTTCAAACCTTACTTACAAAAACAGCAGGAGATATTCATCACCTGCTATTTTTTTGACTAAACGAACCTTGTATTACATAGTAAACGCTAGATTGCAGTCTCTATGTAACGGTGGTTTATTATTCGCCGTCTTTGTTTTCAGTAGCTTGCTCAGTTGCAGGTACGTCAGCGGCATCAACTTCTGCAGCGTCTTCGTCAACTTCTTCAACGGTTGGTGGCTGCATGTTAACGATAGTACGGTCGTGTGCATCTTCCATGTCAAGATCAAAGATGATAACGCCTTCAGGTAGTTTGATGTCTGATAGACGGAATAGATCACCGATTTCCATGCCTGATACGTCAACTTCTAAGTATTCAGGTAGTTGTGATGGTAGGCAAACGATTTCGATATCAGTCACTAGCGTAGATAGAACACCGCCAGCTTTAGTACCAGGCGCTTCTTCACGACCAGCAAAATGTAATGGAACGTTCATGTTGATTTTCTGACCTTTCACAACGCGCTGGAAATCAGCATGCATTGGGAAGCCTTTAGCTGGATGGCGTTGTAGGTCTTTGATAACCACTTGATGTGCTTCGCCATCTACATTTAGCGTCAAAATGTGTGAGAAGAACGCTTCAAATTCAAGAGATTTTACTAGCTCGTTGATTTTGATAGAGATAGCGGCTGGCTCTTCGTTACCACCATAGATGATAGCAGGAACTAGGTTCTGCTTACGTAGGCGGCGGCTCGCACCTTTACCTTGTAGCTCAGCAGAACGATCAACTGCGTTTAATTCAAAATGATTAATGCTCATGGATATAATCCTATAAAAAGAATGAGGAAGTGTCTGGTCATAAAAAAGTGGATTTGCGACCAATCCACTAATGGGTGATGATAGCTAAAAGAGATGAGTGTTAATAAAAATCAACCACTATTCTCTTAAGCCATTCGCTAATAACCAATTTTCAGCATCATAGTAATGAGGAAAGTTATGGGTTTTTAGCGTGATCAGCACTTTTAAGTATCCCGACTGTCTTAAATCATAAAAAACGGTCAGTACAGGCGCGCATTATACGTGCTTTTGTAGTAATAATAAAGACCTACGTGAAATGGCTATATAAAATGCCTCGGCAGAAAACTATAGTCAATCCTAAATAAAAAAAGGATAAAAGTTATAAAGCGCTACGGAAATAGATTTTTCTTACTCGTGGTACTTATATAGACAAAGCCTATGTATCAAAGCCGCTCAAAAATAGGATATAAAAAAAGCGCCAAGTAATAAAACTTAGCGCTTTTTCTAGCAGCAGAAAATCTTAAGCGTCAAACTAGGCATCAAACATGGCGCTGATTGATTCTTCGTTATTGATACGGCGTAAGCTTTCAGCCAGCATCGGTGCGATGCTCACTTGACGAATTTTGCTACAGGCTTTAGCAGCGTCAGACAATGGGATGGTATCAGTAACCACAATCTCATCCAATGCCGATTCGCTGATGTTCTTCAGCGCATTACCCGATAGGACAGGGTGGGTAATATAAGCCAATACGCGGCGCGCGCCGTTTGCTTTTAGTGCTTCAGCGGCTTTGCATAACGTACCTGCGGTATCGACCATATCATCAACGATGACGCAATCACGGTCACGGACATCACCGATGATATGCATCACTTGTGACTCATTGGCACGGGCACGGCGTTTATCAATAATCGCCATATCTGTATCGCCCAATTGCTTAGCCATGGCACGCGCACGCACCACACCGCCAACGTCAGGTGAAACCACCATGATGTTGTCATAATCTTGTTTTTTAAGATCGTTCAATAATACAGGGGTACCGTAGATGTTATCGACTGGGATATCAAAGAAGCCCTGAATCTGATCTGAGTGCAAATCAACGGTCATGACGCGATCGATACTGACGATGTTTAGCATGTCAGCGACGACTTTAGCAGAGATAGGTACACGGGCTGAACGCGGACGACGGTCTTGACGGGCATAACCGAAGTAAGGCATGACAGCGGTGATACGGCCAGCACTAGAACGACGCAAGGCGTCGGCCATCATCATGATTTCCATCAAATTGTCGTTGGTCGGTGCACAAGTAGGCTGCATGATAAACACGTCTTTACCGCGTACGTGTTCTTTGATTTCCACGGCAATTTCGCCATCAGAAAAACGCGTGATGTCAGCTTTACCAAGAGGTATATGAAGATGATCGGCTACGGTTTTTGCTAATTCAGGGTGAGCATTACCCGTAAAAATCGCCAAATAAGGCATGACAGAAGTCCTATTGATTGACTCAAGCAGCGACCGCTAAGCAGTGTCAAACTGCTCAAATTAAGAAAAGAGTATTGAAAAGTATTGATGACTACTATTACAGTAAAAAATGGCAGGGGTAGCTGGACTCGAACCAACGGATGTCAGGATCAAAACCTGATGCCTTACCAACTTGGCTATACCCCTGTAATGTCTAGGCTGTGTACGTCGATATCTAATAGCAACTTTTAATAAAATTACGCTTAGAATAGCGTCACGACCTGTTCGTTATTTTATAAACGGATAAACCGTCTACAACATAACTTTTCCCTAACGGTGTTCATTGCGAACTATACCGAAACTGGGATAACGTTGTCAATGTCAATAAAATAAGCGTTTATTTAAAAACTGCTTATAATAGCTACATATCAAACGCTTTGCGCTTAAAAATGGCAGGGGTAGCTGGACTCGAACCAACGGATGTCAGGATCAAAACCTGATGCCTTACCAACTTGGCTATACCCCTATTGAGGCGACCTATTATAAATAAGTTTTCAGAATATGCAAGGTCTTTAGGTGTTTTTATGGCTTTTATTCGAAAGTAAGTGAATTAGCCTGAGTTGCATAGCTACTATTGTAGTGAATAGAGGTTTTTTATTAAGTTTGTTAATCGTAAGCTGATGCTGTGCGATTTTCTTTTAGACGAGAGGATTGACCACTCTACCACTCATAAATATTGCAGGTTCCGTCAAACAAGCTGTATTCTCTGGGTCTTCGATGACAATATCCCCTTTTCGTAAATAGTAACTACCTATACGCTCTTTAATTATACCGCTAGTGACAACCTCATCACCGAGTTTAACTTTAGTTCCATTTAGAGAAATGGCTTGTTCATTCTCAAAAAGAATGGCTCTATCGGGGTAAAAAATAGGGCTAAGATACTCATTATCATTTTTGACAAAGTATAAGCAGTTATTTTTGATAACGTATTTACCTTTGAAAACAAAATTGATCTCGCGCATTGAAAGAGTAGCAGCATAAGTGAATAGTTCAGTAGGCGAGCTGACTTTGGAATCCTGCTGAGAAACCTCTACATTTCGAGGGTTGTCTTTTACTTTTATGTCTAGCTGTTGTGGCAAAGTTATTTTATCGGATAAGCGATTAGCATTAGACTCATCTTGAGATTTAGATAGTAATGTACACCCAGTCAAACTTGATGATAAGCAAATAAAAACGGTGGCGGCTATTAGATTCTTATTTAGATATGAATAGTTCATATTAATACCAACTTATTTGAGAGTTTGAGTAGGGCACGTCCATTTTATAAATTACTCACCAGATACCCTGCACAAGGCGCATCTTTAATCCATTTTGCCAACAGCGTCTTATCAGTCGTGACACTCGTATCCAATGGCAAAAACACCGCGCTACCAGAGCCGGTCATCCGTGCTGTGCCCAATGCTTGTGACTCTAACCCTTGCAAATAACGTAACGCTTCATCGACAGCAGGAGCAAGGCTAGTAACTACTGGCGTAAAGACATTTTGATAAGGCGAGTTTAAATGTTGCACATACTCATTGGACTGGCTTTGAATGGTTTCAATCGATAGCGGGGCGATACCTCGTTGTAGTTGTGGATAGGTGAACAGCTGAGCAGTACTCACATGCGCATTTGGCGTTAACACTAAATACTGTTGCTCGGGCAAAGCAATGGCTGTCAGCTCCTCGCCAATCCCCATGGCAATGGCGTCTTTCCCAAAGATAAATATCGGCACATCGGCGCCAATGCTTGCGCCAATTTTTATTAGCTCATTTTGATTAAGATTAAGCTGCCAAATCTCATTTAATACTAATAATGTCGTCGCAGCGTTGGATGAACCACCGCCCAAACCTGCGCCCATCGGTAGGTGTTTATCTAAGGTGATTTGTACTGGCGCCAGCTGCTGAGGTAGTCTGTTTGCTTGAATGACAAATGCTAATAACGCACTAGCAGCTTTAAAAATAAGATTGTCGTTGATACTGCTGGTTATGGTGTCGGCACCAGACAGCGTGAGAAGCTGATGACATAGCTTATTAGCGTCTAAGGTCTTATCTATAATAGAAAATGCTGCGTCGTCTACAAGCGTGAAATGCAGATAATCGCCCCAGTCAAGCAGGCGAAAGACGGTTTGCAGATTATGATAACCATCAGCGCGCTTACCGGTGATATGCAAAAATAAATTAATCTTTGCCGGTGATAAGCGCGTGATAACCGATGTTGTTGTGGGGCGTTCAGTCATAAATAAATGTCTTTATGAATTGTTCGTAAATATCACAATGTATTCTGCTTTCTGCGTATTACTATTGTTTTTGATGATCGATGGTCATCACCACTTTATTGCCTTGTGACTGCATCGCACTGATTTTATTTGGCAGTTTATCATTGCCCTTATAAGTGAAACTGGCTTGCCATTCACCATTAACTGAGCTAATCAAACGGTTCTGGGCATCAAGCTGTGGCGCGCTGTCTGAAGGCGCTGGGCGACCCGATATCCAATACGGCATTTGTGAAATCGGCGCTTGCCAGCCAGTCGCTTTTTTTAGCAAAGTTTCAGGGTCATCGGCGGTTAAAGTACCGGTTTTTTCACTGACTAAAGTCGCTGACTGACCATTATATTCGATATTGGTTTTGCCAATACCGAGCGCGCCAATCAATTCGATAGCAAAGCGGTCATTTTGTTGACCCCATGCATAAAACGCACTACCGCCTTGGTTTCCTGAATTGTCCTTACTAGGCGTTGTGACCCCGATTTTGCCCGTGATATTAAAGCTCTCAAGTTTTTTTGGTTGTTCAGCACTTTGACCTTGTACCGTGCCAATAGGCTGGTTGGTAGCGTTGGCGGTTGTTAATGACTGGCAGCCAGAGGTAATCATAAGCGCGGTGGTTAAAGCGGTGAATAGCGCCAGTTTAGTTGGCTGAGTTTTTTTTAATACGGACATGGTTATTCCTCAAAAGTGACAAATCTACAAAATTAATATTTTGATATTTAGAAGCTCATATATTTAAAAGCTTAAAAAGAGCTTAGCTTAAGCGTTATTTGTTACTCGCTGATGCGCGGCTGTTCATTTCTTATAACTGGCTTGTAGTTTTTATGGCAAGCGTTTTTTATTTCTAGCCGTGTTTTATTATCAGTATTAAATGGATTTTAAGTAAAAAGCGCATTAATAAAGCTGTATCCGGTCGTTGATATTGCGCTGCCCAAATGAGAAGCGCTGTTGTAAGTCTGCCAATAATGCTTCGACTTTCTCATTATTGCCCAAACCTTGATAAGCGCGTAGTAACAGCGTGCCTGAACGTAGGGTCGGGAAGACGTCATACGGCGTTTGTAGATAGTCGATGACCTGCTGGTAGTCCTCGGTCGCTAAGGCATCCGCTGCCAGTATATTGAGTGCTTGCAGGTGCAGCTCATTGTCATAGCGCGGGTCATCATAACGGATTTGGATAATAGACGTTGCCAGCGCTAAACCTTGCTCAGAGCTGCGCTCATTGGCTAGCAATAGCTGCGCGTAACTGAGCTGATAGGAGAGATTGGTCGGGTCAAGCGCTTGCAAGTGATTGAGCAAAGTACGCTTAACGATATAATCGTTTTTGTCATCAAGGAGTTGGACGCGTGCAAATAGCAGCATCTCATTATTAGGATATTTGCGAGCGGCGCGCGTTAATAACCGTAGCGCTTCATCGGCTTCGTTTTGCTGCCACAAGATATCCGCTTGCATCACAAAGCTGTCAGGGGCGAAGACGCTAAAGTCTTTACGCAGCTTCTCTAAAGTTGCGATGGCTGCCTCGACGTCATCATTGAGCAGCTCAAACGAAACCACTTTTCGACGCGCTTCTAATACCAAGTCCTCTTGCATGACGCCATTGAGATAGTGCTTTGCTTGCTCAAAGCGCTGCTGGCGCTCGGCACTGATACCAAGATAGTAGTAGGCTTGGTCAAGGTAAGCCGGACTTTTGGCCAACATATTGAGTAGCTGATCAGCGCTGGCGTACTCTTCAACGTCTAAGCTGACCAGTGCGGCCAGCAAGGTAATCTCTTCATCATCGACAAAGCGCTCATGGGCGTCAAGTAACAGCTGCCAAGCCTGCTCGCTTTGTTTTAAATCAAGTAAGTAGCGAATCTCATATAAATATAAGCTCTTGCTATCAGGATTACGTAGGCGGGCTTGGCTAATATAGTGAATGACTGCCTCTGATGGCTCAGTCTTGCGCAATATATCGGCTCTTAAAGTAATGAAAGGCACATAATCAGGTTGACGGGCTAAAGCGCGATCGATATGGACAATGGCAACCTCAGGCTCATTAAACTGATACAGCAAACCGGCTTTTAACACTGACAAAGAAGCGTTTTGCTCACTATCGATAGGTTGCAGAGCGGCAAGTAGTTCGCGTTTGTCTTCATCAGTACTGGGATAAATGCCAATCAGAATTTCGCTAAGATCGGCACGCGGATCATAGCTTAAAATACGATTCAGGCTTTCGCCTGCCAATTCATAATCATGAGCGCGCAAGGCTAAGTGCGCCACATAAAACCACGCGGGCACGTGGTCGGGGTTTTGGTCTTGCCAAGTTTTGGCAAAGCGCAGCGAATCCTCAACACTCTCATTACGTAAAGATAAGCTTAGCGCGCGCTCAAATACCGCCGTCGCATCTTGTTTAAAAGACTGCTGCTTATAGATGGTCAGCGCGCGTTCGGTATCATCGCGATCCGCGGCAAACTCTGCATCTAAAAGCGCGTACAAACTTGGTTCTCTAAGCGTCACTTGCCCGCCGCTTGTCGGTGCTAGACTGTTGACATTAGCCACGTTTTCAGTGGTTTGTGGCTGTTGATTAAATGATTGCTTGGTAAGCGTTTTATGAGCAGGAGTATTAATAGAATTTTCACTACTAGCATCATTAATGTTTACATCACTAATATTTACATTATTAGTATTGGCATCACTGGCGACGACGGCAGAGATGTCATAGGAGCTGATATGTAGTGAGGGGCTGATATATTTGGCGTGGGCAGGTAATCCTAGGCATAAGCAAACGGCCAACGATAAAGTTAGCTGATGGCGCTGGCATAGCCGCTCAATAATAGCGTGCAGTAAAGCGCGCAGGCGAGACTGATCATGATGCATAGGTTGCAATCTAAAGGATGAGCCAAAAAAAATCATAGCTAGCAGTGTTTACCCATTATTTACCCGTCAAATCGTTTGCAGCATAACAAGGTGATTTTATTGTTATTATTTTAGAAATAGCTGCGAAGAAAACCTGTCACTAGCATTATAAGAGTAGATTGAGGGGATAAACAATAGCGCCCGTGTTACTCGGATGTTAGCAATATTTAGAGGATTAAGTAACTGCTAAATTATCCTAAGTTGGCGGCAATCACTCAATTATTGAATAACCCGTTGTTGATAGTCATTGCTGTCCATCATTACTAATAAACAAATTGCTAATAAACAAGATGAACACTACTAGCGTTTTTTAAACTTAGCTATTTAGCAGCATTTACTTGAAAAGCCGTCATAGCAGTTGATTTATCGCGGCCATGCCCAGATACAGACAAATACCATCGCCAAGCGTTGCCTGTTAAATAAAGCTGGCAATAATGATATAATAAGCGCTTTTTAGGCGTTTACACTATGTCTCTCGTGCGCGTGGTTTATTAAAGACATTTTTTCAAAGGCAGTTTATCAAGCGCTGTCTGTGAAAAGCTGTTTTTTAGCACTGCTGATTGAATAGGATTTCTTAACATTCTAAGAGCGTTTGGCTGGCAGGTAAACGTTATATTTATGGTCTATCAATAATGAGATTAGTGGTCATTGGGGTCAATCACAAAACCGCACCAGTCGCTCTACGAGAGCGCTTGGCGCTTGTTGGTGACGATGTGAATATCGCCCTTAAACAGCTAGAGCGCTTTACCGATGGTAGCGTGATTGTCTCTACTTGTAACCGTACTGAGATTTATGCGCTCGTCCCGCAAATCTCATTACCGCCAGAATCAGGCGCACATTTATCAGAGCCACAAGCTGCTACTATTGCCAGCAATAATGCAGTCGCTACGCAGACTGCTTCAGCGGCCATCAGCGCCCATATTTTAAAAATAAAAGCATGGCTGGCGGATTTTAAGCAGTTGTCATTGGATGAGATTGACCCTTATCTTTATGTGCACCGTGATACTCATGCATTGACCCATTGGCTCAGAGTCGCCGCTGGTCTTGACTCGATGATATTGGGTGAGCCGCAGATACTTGGTCAAATCAAGCGTTCTGTGCATTTGGCGCAGGATCAAAAAGCCCTAAGCAATCAGCTTGGCTGGATTGTCGATCAGGTATTTGCCGCCGCCAAACGCGTGCGTAACGAAACCCAAGTGGGCGCGCAAGCGGTATCCCTTAGCTATGCTGCCGCCAAATTAGTGACGCAAATATTTGACGATTTGCCCAGTCGTACCTTATTAGTCGTCGCAGCAGGCGAGATGAATCGCTTGGTAGCGACCCATATTGCAGGGCTTGGGGTCGGTCGGGTTATTATTTGTAACCGTAATCCTGAGCGTGCTGAAGCATTGGCCGCTGAGCTGCGTCGACCTGATCGCATTATAGAGGTGAGAGCGCTGCAAGAGTTGCCGCAAGTATTGGCAGAAGCCGATATTGTCAGTAGCTGTAGTGGTAGCATGGATGTGCTGATTGATAAAACCATGACCTTGCGCGCGCTTAAAAGCCGTCGCTATCAGCCGATGCTGATGATTGACTTGGCCGTGCCGCGCGATATTGATTCGACTATTAGCCGTATCGATGATGTTTATCTGTATTCTGTCGATGATTTGCAACACGTGATTGCTGGTAATATTGAGCAGCGTAGGCAAGCGGCGGTCGATGCTGAGCTGCTCGTCAGTCAATTGGTCGTTGAGATGGATCGACGCTTTCAAGTGCGCCAAGTCGGCAAAGATATTCAGCAATATCGCGCGCGCACCCATGACCAAGTCGATAAACTGCTGCATGAATCTATTGCTAAGCTGCAACAGGATAATGCCAGCCCTGAGGACATTCTCATTGAGCTGTCGCGACGTTTGACCCAGACGCTGACCCATGCGCCATCGAAGCTGATGCGTAAAGCGGCACGTGAAGGCGATAATGAGTTGCTAGATTTTGTGGTTTCGGGATTACAAGAGGCGCATCGCGGTCGTTAAACCATTTATCAAACCACTCATCTAACTAGCCGCTAAACCATTTGCTAAACACGGGTTGGTTTTTTGCTAAATTACCCCCTATAATCGATAGAGCAAAAAACATCAGTGATGTGGCAAAATCTCAGCCATGCCCAAAACTCAAAACCCAGTAACCAAATTTTCTCTTATTATACTAGGAGCGTCCTATGACTGCATTACGTCAAGATATTGATCCAAACGGCTTATTAGAATACTCAGTGGTCTATACTGACCGTGCCCTAAACCACATGTCAAAAGTCTTTCAGCAAGTCATGAACGACTTATCTAGAGACTTAAAATCAGTCTATAACGCTGATGCCGTTGCCATCGTTCCTGGTTCTGGTACTTATGGCATGGAAGCCGTGGCGCGTCAATTGGCCAATGATGAAGATTGCCTGATTATCCGTAACGGTTGGTTTAGCTATCGTTGGACGCAAATTTTAGAAAAAGGCAAAATTGCCAAGTCGTCTACGGTATTGACTGCCAATCGTGAAGAGGGTGATACCCCAAAGCCGTTTTCTCCAGTTGCTATCGATGAAGCGGTTGCTAAAATCAAAGCTGAAAAACCAGCCATGGTTTTTGCGCCGCACGTTGAAACCTCATCTGGTATTATTTTATCAGAAGATTATATCAAAGCATTGGCCGAGGCCGTTCATAGCGTTGGCGGCTTATTAGTCATTGACTGTATCGCTTCAGGTTGCGTCTGGCTCGATATGAAAGACTTGGGCATTGACGTGCTTATTAGCGCGCCGCAAAAAGGCTGGAGCAGCACACCGGGCGCAGGTTTGGTCATGCTGAGCGCCGCTGCGGTGCAAAAAGTAGACAGCACCGAGTCTGATAGCTTTAGCCTAGATTTAAAACAGTGGTTAAACATCATGCGCGCCTATGAAAATGGCGGTCATGCGTACCATGCAACGATGCCAACCGATAGCTTACGTCAGTTCCGCGATACCGTTAATGAGGCCAAAGAAGTGGGCTTTGATAAACTATGTGCGGCACAGTGGGAGCTTGGTCAGCGCGTCCGTGAAGTATTAGCTACTAAAGGTATTGAGAGCGTTGCGGCAAAAGGTTTTGAGGCGCCGGGCGTCGTGGTTGCTTATACCGAGCGTGATGATATGCATAAGGGGAGCGCCTTTGCTGAAGCTGGCATGCAAATCGCTGCTGGTGTCCCGTTAAAAGTAGGCGAGCCTGATAACTTTAAAACCTTCCGCTTAGGTCTATTTGGTCTTGATAAATTGACCGATGTCGACGGTGCGGTACAGCGTTTTGAAAAAGCGCTTGATGAAGTACTGGCTAAATAGTTTAAATAATTACTATATTTATAATAATGACTGTATTTATTAAGCTGTTTTTATAGTAAAAAGGATACTGAGCCTGTGTAACGATGGTTCAGTATTTTTTTACCTATTTATTATATTTTATTATATAATGTATTTATATAAAACGAATTTAAATCCGTATTTGATAAAAATTGGCTTAGGTAAACATTATGAGTATACAAATAGACTGGCAGGCATTTACGCCAATCTCCTTGGTAGGTGGTCTGATGCTAGGGGTGGCGACCGTTATTCTGCTATTAGGTATTGGTCGTATTGCGGGTATTAGTGGTATTTTCTCAAGTCTCTTAAAACCCAAGCGCGTTGAGATGTGGCAGGTGTTATTTATCGCCGGTCTTGTTATCTCGCCGTTATTATATCGTTTGGTCAATCCGTTACCAGTGATAGAAGTAAGTACTTCTATACCGTTATTAATCGGCGCAGGTTTGCTTGTCGGTTTTGGCACGCGTTTAGGTTCAGGCTGTACTAGCGGACATGGTATCTGCGGTAATGCGCGACTGTCACCACGTTCGATGGCGGCGACGGTGACCTTTATGTTGTTTGGTATTGTGACGGTTTATGTTGGTCGCCATGTCTTGGGCTTGATTTAAAAGTCATATAGACAGCACGTTGCGAAGACAGCGTTGAATATTGTTTATAACAGCTAGTCATAATAGATTGTTATAACAGCTTGGATTAACACATTAGGTGCGAGAAACAAACATGCTAAAAAATATAATTGGATTACTGGCAGGGTTATTATTCGGTTTTGGACTGCTGATATCAGGGATGACCGACCCTGCTAAAGTACAGGGTTTTTTGGACGTCTTTGGTGCGTGGGATATTTCTCTGGCACTGGTGATGGGTGGCGGTCTAGCGGTGGCGATAGTCGGCGTGCAGTTGGCTAGACGTCAGCGTATTAGTTGGGTAGGAGATGACATTGAAATGCCCACTAAAACTAAGATAACCAAGAGACTGGTGATTGGCGCGATGCTATTCGGTATCGGTTGGGGCTTGGTGGGGATTTGCCCAGGACCAGGAATCGTGCTGCTTGGTACAGGACAATGGCAGGCGTATGTCTTTATCCCAGCGATGATAATCGGCATGCTGGTCTATCAATGGCTTGAGCCAAAACTGAATTAGTCGTTTGATTAATAATAGCTAAGCAAAAAGGTCAGCCTACATTCATTAGGCTGACCTTTTTTATGCTCAATTAATTATTACACAAAAAGCTTATACTGCATTGTCCTACGTGGTACTTGGGCTGACTTTTGGCGTCTCATGAGCCAATGATTTTGCCGCCTGACGCAGCTCAAACTTCTGTACTTTACCGGTGCTGGTTTTAGGGATTTCAGCAAAGATAATATATTTAGGTACTTTAAAACCAGCTAAATGCTGCTTGCAATGCGCCATGACATTATCACGTTGTAAGGTGCTACCAGCATGAATCTCGATAAAGGCGACAGGCACTTCGCCCCATTTGTCATGCGGCGCGGCGACGACAGCACAGCTTTGTACTTCAGGCATTTTATATAAGACGTTTTCGACTTCGATACTAGAGATATTTTCGCCACCTGAGATGATGATATCTTTAAGCCTATCCATGATTTTGATATAGCCATCAGGGTATTTGACGCCCAAATCACCGGTGCGGAACCAACCGTCGGCAAAGGCTTCTTCGGTCGCTTTACGGCTTTTTAGGTAGCCTTTCATTACCATATTACCGCGCAGTGCCAGCTCGCCCATCTCTTCGCCATCAGCAGCAACCGGCTCAGTAGTGCCTTGTTTAAAAAGCTCAAAGCCTTTCATCAAATGCGAGGTCACACCTTGGCGTGATTTCTTTTGCGCACGAGCAGCGACATCAAGCGCATCCCATTCTTCTTGCTCAGCGCAAACAGTGACCGGTCCATAGACTTCGGTGAGACCATAAACGTGCGAGATATGAAAGCCCATCGCTTCCATAGCAGCGAGCATGGTTTCAGACGGCGGCGCACCAGCGACCCAGCCTTTGACTTCATGGTTAATGGCTTCTTTGTATTCCGGTTTACCGCCAGCAATCATATTGTGTACTACCGGCGCTGAGCAATAATGCGTGACTTTATGCTTGGCAATCAGCTGCAAAATTAAATCAGCGTCAATCTTACGCAAGCAGACATTGACGCCCGCGCGCTCGGCGATAGTCCATGGAAAGCACCAACCATTACAGTGGAACAATGGCAGTGTCCATAGATACATCGGGTGCTTGGGCATATCCCAATCTAAAATGTTGGAGACGGCATTTAGGGTGGCACCGCGGTGATGATAGACCACACCTTTGGGCTTGCCAGTGGTGCCAGAGGTATAGTTAAGCGCAATGGCATCCCATTCATCTGTTGGTTTTTCCCAATTATCCAAGCTATCTGAGCTGGCGATTAATTCTTCATAGCTCATACGACCAAAATGCTCGATATCGAGCGCCGCATCGGTTGCATGAATCACGATTAAGTTGGGAAAGGCTTCTTCGATAATTTCAGCATGTTCAGCAAACTCGCTGTCTAGAATCAACACTTTGGCTTCAGAATGTTGTAGGCAAAAGGTCAGGGCGTTGATATCGAGGCGGGTATTAAGGGTGCAAAGTACCCCGCCTGACATGGGTACACCAAAGGCGCATTCGACCATCGCTGGGGTGTTTGGCATCATGACCGCCACGGTGTCATTTTTATCAATCCCCAGTTTACGTAGACCATCCGCCAATTGACGGCAACGATCATAGGTCTGCTGCCACGTTTGCGTGAGGTTATTGTGTTCTAAATCGTCATAGATGATAGCGGTTTTATCAGGATAAACCTGCGCGCTACGGATGATGAAGTCAATAGGGGTAAGCGGTTGATAGTTGGCAGTGTTTTTGCCAAGACCGGTGTGGAAGTCTGTCATTAGGATAGTCCTTTATCGTATTGCTAGTATTCGATGGTGCAGGGATTTAGCGAAGCGGTTGCTGATACTCAGTAAAACCCGTATTTCGCTTAGTACATGGCTTATATATTTAGCATGTCATAGCTCATGCTTATAGCGTATTTATATAACAATGCCTTAGCTATTATAGCCAATCGAACTAAAAATTGGGCAGGTTTTGTGGGGTTTACTTTGCTAAATGCCATAAAATCGAGTCATAAACCAAGTTGCTGAACATTCGCATCAATATATTGCTCACTCATCAGTCGCTTGTCCGCGTAGCTGATAAGAATGGCGGTGTGTTAGGATAACGGTAATGCTAAATCCCGCAGTTGAATAATTTTGAGAATCCCGATTGCTTTTAAATCGCTTAACTGTATTTATAAAGCCTAACTCTCTTTAGAAGTAGTCCCACAAACCATTCATAAGGAAAATGATATGACCGCCAGCCGCACTGCCAACACCATTGAGACCGCCAGCACCAACGAGCACTATCCGCATTTATTTGAGCCGCTAGATTTGGGCTTTACCACGCTGAAAAATCGCATGGTAATGGGCTCGATGCATACGGGGCTTGAAGACCGTTTTTATAATTACGGTAAGCTGGCGGCGTATTTTGCCGAACGTGCGAAAGGCGGCGTGGCAATGATGATTACTGGCGGTATTTCACCCAATCGTGAAGGTTGGTTGCTACCGGCTGGCGGTACCATGAACACGCGCGCTGATGTCCTTAATCATCAACGCGTCACCCGTGCGGCGCATAAATATGACAGCAAAATCATCATGCAAATTTTGCACAGCGGTCGCTATGGTTATCATCCGTTTGCGGTATCAGCGAGCCCGATTAAATCGCCAATCTCGCCATTTAAACCACGTAAAATGAGCATTAAAAATATCGAGCAGACCGTTAAAGACTATGCGCGCTGTGCAAAATTGGCTAAGCAAGCGGGTTATGATGGTGTCGAAATCATGGGCTCAGAAGGCTATTTGCTCAATCAATTTTTATCGCGTCATGTCAATAAACGTACGGATGAATATGGCGGTGATATTCAAAATCGTATGAAGTTTGCGGTCGATGTCGTTAAGGCGGTACGTGAAGCGACGGGTGAAGATTTTATTATCCTATTCCGCTTGTCAGTGATTGATTTGGTCAAAGACGGTAACGTCATGGATGAAGTCATTACTGTCGCTAAAGCCTTAGAAGAAGCAGGCGTTACCATTATGAATACTGGTATCGGCTGGCATGAAGCGCGTGTTCCGACGATTGTCACCAGCGTACCGCGTGCCGCTTTTGTTGATTTCACCGCTGAAATTAAAAAACACATCAGTATCCCAATGATGGCAGCCAACCGTATCAATATGCCTGAAACCGCAGAAGAAATCGTCGCTAGTGGTCAGGCTGATATGATTCAGATGGCGCGTCCGTTCTTAGCCGATGCGCATTGGGTGAATAAAGCTAAAAATGGCCAAGCAGATCGCATCAATACCTGTATCGCCTGTAACCAAGCTTGCCTTGACCATACTTTTGAGAATAAACGCTCGACCTGTTTGGTCAATCCACAAGCTTGCTATGAGACAGAATTGGTTTATAAGAAAACCAAAAAACCTAAAAAGGTTGCGGTTATCGGTGGCGGCGTCGCTGGCATGTCAGCCGCTCATGTTGCCGCGCTACGTGGTCATGACGTCACCTTGTTTGAAGCAAAAGATATTTTAGGCGGTCAGTTTAACTACGCCAAGGTCATCCCGGGTAAAGAAGAATTCTTTGAAACCATTCGCTACTATATCAATGAGCTTGAGCACTTAGGCGTTGAGATTAAACTCAATACCAAAGTCGATAAAGCCATGCTAGAGAAAGCCAAATTCCACCATGTCATCGTCGCTACTGGTGTAGTACCGAGAAGTCTTGAAGGTAAGCTAGAAGGTGCTGATTTACCACAAGTGATGAGCTATGCTGAATTGCTTTCTGGCGAAAAATCAGTTGGTGAAACTGTTGCTGTCATCGGCGCTGGCGGTATCGGTTTTGACGTTAGTGAATATCTCACCGCCAAACATGGTCAGCCGCTCGATGAGCTAGGTCCTGAGCTCTTAAAAGACCCAAGCTATCGTCCAAAAGCGCAGTCAATTAGCGAGTGGCGCGAAGAGTGGGGCGTGACCTCTGATACCAATTATCAAACCGAGGGTGGTCTGATTAAGCCTGAAGCCATCAAGCCGGTGCGCCAAGTATACTTAATGCAGCGTACCAAAGGTCGCTTGGGCAGTGGTCTCAATAAAACCTCGGGCTGGGTACATCGTGCTCACGTTAAATCGCACGGCGTCATCCAAGTATCAGGCGCCCAGTACGATAAAATTACCAATGAAGGTATTTGGATCACCAATAACCAAGGTCAAAGCCAGCTGCTCCGTGTCGATAGCGTCGTAGTCTGTGCCGGTCAAGAGTCAGTCGTTGAGCTGATGCCAAACGTCGGTGATGCACCAGACGCGCAATACCATCTAATCGGTGGGGCAAAGCTAGCGGCTGAGCTAGATGCTAAACGTGCGATTCGTGATGGCGCTGAGGTTGCGGCGAGTATTTAAAATTCTAATTTGAATTAAAGTTTTAAATTGAGAATACGGTAGGGGAGAAATCCCCTGCCGTTTTTTTGTTAGGTAATGATGAGCTTTTTTTGCTAATTCAGCTATTGAATTCTATCTTAAAGACTTGTTATTCTTAGGAGAAATTATCTTTAGGGAATAAACTATTTTATAAAGTTGCCTTAGGAAACTGCAAAGGCACCGCCTGCTCAACCCCCATTACCTCAAAGTCGGACTCCGCAAATGACTGCTGATTAGCAATCATCTTAGCGCCGCAGCTGGTTACATCGCCGCCGCGTGCAATAGGCGCACCATCGACGATAAAGGATGCATCACCACTAAGGATAGTGGTGACCTTTTTGCATTTTTTACAGATGACTTTATCGCCTTTACGCGCGACAGGAGTGCCGTTATGAGTGGTATGCGGTGAGCCGGAGATGACCGTCCCACCGTGCGAGGTCTTTGCGCCGACGGTTATATAGGCTGCCATAGTGCTACCTTGGTTAAATATTTAAAGTTTGGACTTTTATAGCGATTCTATTATTTGCATCATATTATAGAGGGCAAAAGCAAAAAATATCAAACTTAAGTTTATTTAAAGCTATAAATGATATGATAACCTTAGTCGGCGTAAACTATGAAAGCTTTTGAAAAATTGACTGCAAGAGGAACTCGAGTCCCTTTATTTATTATTAATAACAAGCAAAAATCTACCCTTCCATTTCACCACGTAACCACTCAGACACATCATCAATCTGCGTTGCCAATTCAGCATGCGCTCTGCTGAGCTTATCAAACTTAGCTTTAATATCATGCTTGTCGTACTTAACATCTGCCAGTGATTCTTTTAAAAGATCAATCAACTCAACGTTTAGCGCGTCAGAGAAGATGACCACTTCGCGTATCACTGCTTGCTTCACATCAAGGTGCAAATCAATAATGCCCCAATCAAATCGCGTCTCAATGTGATGGGTGAACTCAGGCGTCTTACCAAAGCGCCAATCCCAATCTGCCATCTGCTGATAGTATTTATTCAGGTTAGGTTGCTTGGCGAGACTGGCTTCGTCCAATTGTTCTACTGGCGTGGTGTCGCCATAATCAGTGTCACGATAGTATTCGCAAAACGCCTCGATAATCGCCTCGGATAAAGTCTCGTGATTGATGTCTTCATTAAACTCAACCAAGTTAGCGACGCGCGCACGGACAGATTTGATACCTTTTGCTTTGAGCTTAAGCGGATGCGGATTAAGGTAGTCGCCCAGCTTTTGCATGTTGGCGTTCACTAGCAATGTGCCATGATGAAAGCTACGATCCGCCGCATGTTTAAAGGCGCTGCCTGATATTTTCTTATCGCCGACTTGCATATCGTTACGACCAGATAAATCTGCTTCTATGCCCAATTTTTTGAGCGCATTGATAATAATGGTAAAGTTCGCTGCTTGATCGTAGTCGTCTTTGGGTGATAAAAAGGTAAAGTTGGTATTGCCCAAATCATGAAATACCGCGCCGCCGCCACTCTGTCGCCGTGCCAAAAACACATCGTCGGCTTCCATCTTATCGATTTTGCATTCTACCCACGGATTTTGTGAGCGCCCAATGACCACGGTCTCGCTATTGCGCCATAAGAATAGCGTGTGCGAGTCAGGATTGAGCGTATTAAATATCCAATCCTCGGTCGCGAGGTTAAACCAAGGGTTAGTCACGGCAGATTTTAGAATACGTAGTTTCATTATTTATCCTTTTTCCCGAATGGTTTTTATAGATTGAGTGTAATAAATAGATACTGCCATTGTTGCTGATGCAAGGTTGGATTTCAATGGGTGTGTGGTATGGGAGCGGTTTAAGTCTGAGGTTTTAAGAAGTTAACTTATTTTTAGTCTTTCTGATATAATTTTACTGTACCTAAATAAAGGGCTACAAGGTTAAGGAAAATTGATGTCTAAAAATAATCAAATACTGCTTGATGCAATTATTAATCAAGAAATGGAGGATTTAGGGGAAGATATACCTTTAAGTGAATTCTTTGAGTTTTATTCTGCACTCCAAGTACTAAAGGAAAACGAGTTAAGCTATGACGAAATTAATGCAGGTATTTCGGGTAAAAGCCATGATGGCGGTGTGGACTCCATTTATCTGTTTGTAAATGGTGAAATAATAAAAGAAGATGAAAGTTTAATCGGTAAATATAAGAAAAATGTGGATATTGAGTTAGTTTTAATACAGTCGAAATATGAAAATTCTTTTTCAGAAGAACCTCTTTTAAAGATATCTAGATTATGCAGAAGTCTTTTCGATTTAGATTTTAATCCTGATGATTATATTGGCAGATACAATGAAAAGGTATTAGCAGCATTTGAATTATTTAAAAATACTTATGTTGGTCTAATAACCAAAAAGCCAAAGTTAAAAGTTAGTATTTATTATGTTTCTAAAGGAGTTGATTTACATCCAAACGTAGAAAAACAAGGTGCTGACTTAGAGAGTGATATCAAGAGCAAGTTGCCCGCTGCTGATGCCAATGTTTATTTCCTTGGTGCTGAAAAGTTAGTTAAAATGACACAGGAAAGACCAAATGATGTATTTCGTTTGAAGATATCAGAAAATCCACTATCGACTTCAGGTCAGGTATTTATAGCTCTAACAAATTTAGCTGATTACTTTAAATTCATTACAGATGAAAATGGAAAGTTAATTAGACACATATTTGAATCTAATGTCAGAGATTATCAGGGTAAAACGAATGTAAATAATGAAATACAAGATACTCTTGAGAATCCTGGAGATGAAGAGTTTTGGTGGTTGAATAACGGTGTTACTATTTTAGCCAGCGAAGTTGCTGCTCCGGGAGGAAAAGAGCTGGTTGTTCATAACCCTGAGATTGTAAATGGCTTGCAAACATCTTCGGAAATACATCGTTTCTATAGTTTGAATCAAGATAAATTAGCATCCGAGAAACGAGATGTACTTGTTAGAATAATTGTCCCTGAAAGTGAAGAAACACGTGATCGAATCATTCGTGCTACAAATAGTCAAACGCCAATTCCTAAATCATCATTAAGAGCAACGGATCAAGTACACCGTCAAATAGAAGATTTTCTCAAACCCAGAGGTCTTTTTTATGATAGAAGAAAGAACTTTTATAAAAATGAAGGGAAAAAGCCTAAAGAAATAATCAGTGTTCCTTTTATGTCTCAGTGCTTAATTTCAGTGTTAATGCAAAAACCAAACTTTGCAAGAGCAAGACCATCAACATTGCTAGAAGACGATGAATCATACTCTAAACTATTTCATAAAAATAATGATTTACAGTCATACTATTTAGTTGCCAACTTAGGAAGGAGCATTGAAGAAAGACTAAAGAAAGATAAAAAATATACAATAACTGAAATTGCAGATATAAAGTTCTATATATTATATACAGTAACCTGTTTAATGGCTCAAAGCCTTTATCCGAGTAGCAATCAATTATCTAAGCTAAAGCTTGATGACTTAACTGATGATATGTTTGATTATGCTGTAGCCACAACATATGATTTGTACCGTGAGCTTGGAGGCACCAATAAGATTGCTAAAGGTGCCAAATTAATTGAGACACTTAAAGAAAAAATTAGAGTGGATAAACAGTTGTAACCAGTAGCTAAAAGTCTATATTACATAATTATTTAAAGATAGCTCGCAAAGCTTAATCCATTAATTTTGAAGATTTATCCTCTAAATTGGTGGATTAAATTTGTATTCATTACTTATTAACCTACCCAAAATCTTCCCTCAAAATACTCGCCATATTACGCTCGGCAAGTCCCGTGATAAAGACATACGGATTGACGCCAGCGCTACCGGGGATTAACGCGCCGTCTTGTACGTATATATTTTCGTGCCCTTTGACGCGTCCAACTCCATCAGTCGCTTTGCCAAGTACGCAGCCGCCTAGTGGGTGATAGCAGAAGTTATCGCCGAAGCCTTTGGTGAATAATAAGCTTGAAGTCGAGCCACCATTTACTTTAGCGAGTTTTTCGATCAGCTCTTTGGCAGCGTTTACCGAGTACTCATTTTGCTCACGTTTCCAGTTTAGTTTGACGGTTTTGCTGGCTTTGTCAAAGTAATAGTTGCCACGTTCTGAGTTGTCAGTGATGGCGAGATATAGCGTTGTCCAAGTCTCAAGTCCCAATGGCAATGGCGCGAGTTCGGCAAAAATTTTGTATTTTGAACCGCCTCTATCGCCGTCCCACATATTTATCCCTTTGACCGGAATGGTAGATTGGGTGGTGCCCGCGGCGTGGACGAAATTACGTCCGGTCATGATGTTACCGTTTGGCCCCCAGTGCTGACCAATATGTTCGTTTAGGTTGTTTAGTTTGCCTTGCGCTTGGCTTTTGAGTAGCAGCTCTGAGGTGCCAGTACTGCCCGCATTTAGAAATAGCTTATCGCAGGTATAATGCTCAACTTTATCGATGCCGCCCGTGGTATCGAGGACGTGGACTTCTAATCTGAGTTGCTCATTATCGAGCGCTTGGATGCTATTGACTTTGCGCAAGGTTTTGACCGTGACGTTGCCAGTGGCTTCAGCGTCTTTTAGGTAGGTTAAATCCAGTGAATACTTGCCCGCATTGTTGCCATAAATCACTTCACCGCCGAGTGCTGACGCATAGACTTCGCCACGCGCTTCCTTTTGCATATAATCAAAGTCATAGCTATTACCAAAGAATTCGGTTTTAAGTCCAGCTTTCGCGGCTTGGCGTTCAGCTGCACGAGTGTATTCATAATGCTCGGACTCATTAAAAAACGATTCAGGGATTTTACTGACTTTCAGGTTTTTCATGGCACGGGGAAAATAGGTATCGTACATCTCATTAGAATCAATCCAAGGAAACACTTCTTCAAAATGCGAGCGTCTTGGCTGAATGGCAATCGCGCCATTGACGATGGAGCCGCCGCCATAAGCACGCCCTGCGAATACTTTCATATCGTCGTATTCGATTAAATCCAAAACTCCCGGGTATTTTCTGATAGGAATTGGAATCGGGATAGGGGCGTTTGGCATATTGCTAAACCAGCTTGAGCGTTTATCGGCGCTAATCATTTTGCAAAAGGTATTATGTTCGGGCGTTCTATCCCAGCGCATACCCATCTCAAGTATCAATACTTTATGACCTTTTTCGCTTAATCGTAGCGCTGATACCGCGCCGCCGTAACCACTACCGACGATGATATTGGGGAAGTGTCCCATTTGGGTGATGGTGCTTGGTAGTTTTGGCTGCTTGGCAAGCGTTTGGCAGCCACTCACCGCAGCGGAGGTGCTGATAGCGCCTAAGCTTAAACCCATGGCTTTAATCAGTTGGCGTCGTTGCATGGTGTATCCTAATTTGATATTTAAGCTAAAAAAGCCCGAGTTGAATAATATTAGCTTTTGACTGTAAAGGTGCGCTAAGCCAAGCGAGCATCATATTAGCAAACATAGGTTGCGTTATTATTTCAGTCACACGATTGCTGTAATACTTATAGATAAATCGGGCTTTCGTTCATCGATTATTCTTGCCAGTTTTTAGTCAGTTATTTTTATAGGAAGGCGTAAACTTGACCAAATAGGGAATTTCGCTTACTATCTTGTTTCAATGTACTAGAACGCAAATACATTAAAACATTCTTATCATTAAAAACGCTAAATAATTCGGCAAAGACAACAATAGTAGTAATTAATTTAAAACAATAAGGCTTAACTATGACAACGCAAAATACCGCCACGGACTACGGTTTACATCAATCCATCTTGCCGAATAGCGAGGGTTTATATGGTGAGTTCGGTGGCAAAATTGGTCATCCTGAGCTTGCTAAAGCCATGAGCGAGATCGAAGTAGGGTTTCGTGAAATTATCAAAAACGACGACTTTATCAAAGAGATGAAGCGCTTGCGTGAGACTTATGTTGGTCGTCCAAGTCCCATTTATCATGCGCAGCGTTTGACCCAGCATTGCGACGGCGCGCAGATTTATTTTAAACGTGAGGATTTAAACCATACGGGCGCACACAAAATTAATCACTGTTTGGGTGAAGTGTTATTAGCCAAGAAATTAGGCAAAAAAAAGGTGATTGCGGAAACGGGCGCGGGGCAACATGGCGTCGCGTTGGCAACGGCAGCGGCCTTGATGGGTATGGAGTGTGAAATACACATGGGTGTGGTCGATATTAAAAAAGAACATCCAAACGTCAGCCGGATGAAGATTTTGGGTGCCAATATCGTGCCAGTATCACGCGGTGCAGGGACGCTAAAAGAAGCAGTCGATAGCGCTTTTGAGACTTATTTGAGTGAGCTTGATACCAGTATGTTTGCGATTGGCTCGGCACTGGGGCCGGCGCCATATCCTGAAATGGTCAGCTATTTTCAATCGGTGGTTGGGCATGAAGCACGAGCGCAGTTCTTAGCGACGACGGATAAGCTACCTAATAAGGTGGTCGCTTGTGTTGGCGGTGGCTCCAATGCTATTGGCATGTTTAGCGGCTTTTTTGATGATGCAGAGGTACAAAAAATCGGCGTGGAACCTGCAGGTGAGGGCTTGGATACACCCAATCATGCGGCGACAATGTCGCTCGGCGTCAAAGGCGAGATTCATGGCTTTAAGTGTTATGTATTGCTTGATGAAAAAGGCGAGCCTGCACCGGTACATTCGATTGCCTCTGGTCTAGATTACCCGGGCGTTGGACCACAGCATTCGCACATAAGAGATTTACAACTGGCTACGTATGAATCAGCGACTGATGCAGAATGTTTAGAAGCCTTTATGGCGCTATCACGCCTTGAGGGTATTATCCCTGCTTTAGAGTCGGCACATGCCATTGCCTATGCGATGAAAATCGCCAAAGATATGTCAGCGGATGAGACGATTTTGGTGAATCTATCAGGGCGCGGCGATAAAGATATTGATTTTATTTTGGATAAGGTAAAGCTATAAAAAATCTGCAAGCAGTATAAAAAGACAACAGCTCTCAAGCGTTTAACCAGTTATCATCGTGGTTTTTTTAACGTCTAACGCTTGATAGGATTCACCCATGTCCAACCGCGACCTCATTATTTTTATGACACTGTCCTTTATGTGGTCGCTGTCTTTTATTTTTTACCGTATCGGCGTGCCAGAATTTGGCTCGCTAGCGTTTGCCAGTTTGCGGGTGGTATTTGCCGGTTTGGTGATGCTGGTTTTTGTCTTAATCAGCTCAAAAAACAGAGCAGGTATACGTGATAACTGGAAAGTACTGACCCTAGTCGGACTGTTCTCTGCGGCTATCCCTTTTATCCTGTTTGCCTTTTCAGCGCGCTCGGTCAATGCTGGGGTGTTGGCGGTGCTTAATGCGTCTGTACCGATGATGAGCGGTTTTATCGCCAGCACCTTTTTTAAAGACCGACTGTCAAAAAAACAAATTATCGGCTTAATCATTGGCGTTATCGGCGTGGTTATTTTGATGAGTGAGAACTTATTTGGCGGCAGCGGGCAGGGCGCTGAGTCAGGCTCAGGGTTACTGCCGATGGGCTACGCATTATTGGCCTGTGTCGGTTATGCCGTCGGCGCCAATATCACCAGAAACTATTTATACGATGTCTCGCCGGTGGCGATTACCGCAGGCTCGCTTATCATCGCCAGTATTATCATGCTGCCGATAGCGGTTTATGAGTTTCCCTATGGCAAAACCATTAGCCTCACTGCTTGGACGTCAGTGATTTGTATTGGCGTCTTTTCAACCGCCATCGCGCTGATTTTTATGAATCAATTGATTAAAAGTATCGGTCCGATGCGCGCGACCAGTATTACCTTAGTGATTCCGATTTTTGCCATTATTTTAGGCTATCTGCTGCTTGGTGAGGCTTTAGACACGCCAGCGATTATCGGCTCGGTGGTGATATTGTTTGGTACCTATCTGTCTTTAGAGTTGTCTATCAAAAAGATGCTGAAATCCTGAGATATTGATTTTTTCTAATTGATAAATAGCCTTTTAATCAATGGCGCTTAATTAACACCTTCTACCATAATAAATTGAATGGGAAAGGTAATGATGTCAAACGCCTTGGCAAATGGCATCAGCGCTTTCAGCCTTTTTTCTTCTGCTAATGCTTTGTCTGGCTGATAATGATAAAACTTTAGCGTGGTCGGTTGGCGCAAGCGATATGATAACGTCTCGATATTTTTCACCGCCGGTGCCACCGTCACAGGGAGGCGCCAGAGATTTTTTGTACAGCGTGTCATACCACCTGCAAAACCATCATGACAAGTAAAATCAAACCCTTCAAGTTTAGCAGTTTCACTGGCGGCTAGTAGATGGGTCGGTTTTTCAAACCATAATATGGTGGCAATGCATCCTTGCTTTGATGTGCAGCCTTGCTCGCCTATTCTTATTCTAAAATATGGCGCATTGAATGCCGGCATCGGTTTAAAGGAAAAATAAGCCAAATCCACTTGCTCTAAAATATCAATAAACTCACGATCTCTCTTGGCGCTCTGCACCAAATAGCTGCGCTTTTCTCCGGCAAATACAATGGCATGCTCAACGCCTTGAATAGGCGCGGCAGGCTTGCCAACAGCAATAATCGTGTCGGTAAATTGCTCATCGGCCACCCATTTGGCATCTTCTTGTACCATCAATTGATAATCGAGCTTTTCGCTGACGATACAACCGCTTAAGCCTAAAACTAATGAGCCAGCTAAACATAGTTTGGAAAGTGATTTTGACATTATATTTTCTCTGCTTAAAAAATAAAGGGCAATCGAGAAAGGATTGTTAAATATGATATTAAGCCAATTTTGCATAAATAAGTTGACTAATTTTCTAAATGAATACAAGTAACGCATTAAAGTTTTAGCGAAAAAAATTAGAGAAGCGTTAAGAGCTTAACCTTTTCTGCTGTTCAATTAAATAGAGAATCCCATAAAGTTGCTGCTGATATATTGACAAAGGTCGACATTCGCTATTTAATCTAGAAACCAATGCCAACTATAAAAAGTGTAAATAATTTTATGGTTTGGTTGTGTTTTTAACTGACAAAAGGATATTGTCATGAGCGCTCAGCTGTTTTTAGGATTTATGAATTCTGCTACCCTTTCTCGTTCTTCGCGCTATTTGCTCACTGCCGGCTCTTTGACGGCGTTAAGTCTCGCCATCAGCTCAGCACATGCCGCTGGCATCGAATACAGCAAACAATCGGTCGCGCCTTTTTTTGAGCCGGGTAATTATGCCGAGCTATCTTATGCGTATGTTGACCCAAAAATTGAAGGCACCGATGCTGCTGGTAATAAAATCGGCGACATGATGGATGACTTTGATTTACCCGGCGCGGCTATTAAAATCGCCCCGACAGCCAATACGGCATTGGCAGTGATTTACGAGCAACCCTTTGGCGTCGATACCCAATATCCAGCAGGGAATATATTTAACAATAGCATGGGCACGACCGAGGCGCGAGTAGAGACAACCGGTATCACGCTTTTAGGCGGCGGTAAGATTAGCAATAATGTGTGGTTATATGGTGGTCTTGAATACCAAACGCTAAAAGGCAAAATTACTGGCGCGCAGCCAGTAGGTTTGACTACGGCAGTGTCACAAGTGATCGATGAGGCGGGCGCGCTCTTTGGCATACCAACGACTACCGCTTATTATGATTTGGTCAATAAACAAAATAATGGCACGATTACGCCAACTGAAGCCGCAACTTTGGGTGCTATTAATGAAGCGGCTATTAACCCTGTGGCGATAGCGCCGACTTATTATACGTTAGACTTTGAAAACGAAAGCACGCTCGCGCCGGTGATTGGTATGGCGTATGAGAAGCCGGAGATTGCCTTGCGCGCGGCGTTAACGTATCGCGCGCCCGCCAAATATCAGGTATCTGGGGTAGAAAACCTGCAAGTTATTTTGCCGCCTATCGCTGGCGGTGATGGGGTAACACCGGGACCAGCTACTGACGAAGTTGCCTTACCGTTAGCGGGCAAGACCGAAGTTAAAATGCCGCAGTCGGTCAATTTTGATTTCCAAACCGGCCTCAGTGAAAAGTATCAGCTTTTAGGTATGGTCAACGCGCGCTGGGTAGATTGGAGTAATTTTAGTGTTGCCCCGCCTTTGGCATCGTTATCAACACAAGAGCCACTAGCGGCCTATAAAAAAGACGGTTACGCGGTTGAGGTGGCATTGGGTAAACAGTTTAATCCAAAAGTTTCAGGCGAAGTACGCTTGGGTTATGACCATGGCACCGGTGCGCCGCTCAGTTTATTAGGACCTTATGACTCTATCAAAAGCTTGGGATTAAGCGCGCAATACAAATTGACCGAGCAGCTTAGTGTTTCTGCGGGCGGTCAGTATATGTGGTTTGAAGGCGGTCCAGTCGATACCAAGGTTGATGGTCGGGTAGCCAATATCGATGATGGTACGGGCTACGCGCTCGGTATGAAACTTGGTTATCATTTTTAAAGAATTGACTAGGGCGTGTGCTCATTTTAAAAATGGTGATAAAAATGAGATAAATTGTAGCCAAACAAGGAAAATAGTGCAGTTAATATCGGGATATTACCCAGCTATTTGACGAAGTTTGGCAAAATTTAGCCATTTTTAGACCATTTAGATGTCTATCGATTGAATTGAGGACACGCCCTAAGATTGTTTGTTAAAAATAACGATTAGAAAAAGCACTTACTTTAAAAAGCAGGTGCTTTTTTATTGCTTGAAATGCGCTTTATTAATCAACGCTTATATCTTGGCAAAACAGCCCTTCCAAGCATTCTCGATTATCACCCTCAGTATGCCAAATGGATGGAATCTGCATGGCTTGATTTAATCGATAGTAGGTCATTGACCTATAGTGCATCCCGTCACCATCTTCATCGGTACTAGGCGCTGGATAAAGCTGTTGACGCTCACTATCGGATAACGCCATAAAGTTAAGATAGTTTGTTGCATCTTTTGCTAAAATACTATCGGGACGTTTGCTGAGTGCAACCATCGTCTGCTTATATTCTGGTTCTAGAAACTCACGAATATCATCATCCGTCCATCCGGTATTGTCTGAGCCAAAAAATAAGTAATAGCGATACGAATCTAGTAGCACCTTGGCATCTTGCACAGCATAGCCATTTGGATAACGTGTTATATAATCTTCCCAAAACACCGCACGCTCAACTAACTCTGCAAAAGAGGTAGTAATGGCGGCATCACTCAAAAAAATGTCTTGATTTTCTATTGCCATCCGCTGGATAAATGCTTTTTGGTCTTGGCGCAAATAAGGGGTAAAAATATCTGCCATTGCTTTCAAATCATGATTAAAGGCATAGTAACCTTCGCCTAAATTGTAAACTCTAACATCAGCATCATTTTGGATGAGGCCAATCAAGTAGCGTACGCGTGGGCTCAGATTGTTTAGTTTTTCTTCCGTTACTTTTTCTCCTTCCTCTAAGGCATTCATCACGTCAAAAAAATCTTGGTCAAATTCTGAATCACTAATATCAGTTTCCTCCCATAAAAAATGCTCATACATCGCTTGATAGTCTTTTAGCAAATTCAATACTTCGGCATTACTGGCCGTTGGCAAACAGGCTGTTAATTGTTTTTGGATGGCATAAATAGCTTCAATTTTGCTGCTGTTATCCACTTTTCCCATGGATTTACTCAACTCTAAGCAGGTTTTTGCGTCTAGCGCTGAGTCTGTTGCGGTAGTCGTTTTGGTTGCTGATTTTTCTAAGGATGCCTGCTTATTGACTTGTTCTGTATTTTTCGCCTCATTTGCTTCAGATAACGCATCTGATTTGGGTTGGCAGGCGCTCACACCCACGCTCACACTCAAGAGGAAAATTAGTCCTATCGTAAGTGATAATATGGTTTTTTGCATGGACTCTATCCCTTAAGTAAATGCCAAAAAAGTGAAGGCTAATAATGGTGATAGTTATTTATAAAATTGGCAAAAGGTGTATGGGTGGCGCATATATCGTTTGATAAGATTTCCACTGATTTTATTATCTTAATACCCTTATAAGGTCACATAAATAATAGCGTTTAAAAGGTTGAAAATATACTTGTGTCGGTGTTTTTGTTTGTAAGTTTTACTTGGAATCCTCCTCTCTACCCCCTATAAAGAACACGGCTGATCAATAGACGGCTTCATAATGATAAGTGACAATATGATAATGACAAGCGCTATTTATCAATATTTAACCACTGTTAAAACCGTATTTTTATAACAACAAACAAGGCATCTCATGGCACACGATAACTTATTCGAACCCGTAAAAATGGGCACTCAAACTCTAAAGAATCGCATCATCATGGCACCGTTGACCCGCTTACGTGCGGTTGAACCGGGCGATGTTCCTACGGCGTTAGCCAGCGAGTATTATGCGCAGCGTAGTGGCGCAGGATTGGTCATTACCGAAGCGACGCAGGTATCTTTTCAGGCCAAAGGTTATGCGGGCGCGCCAGGTATTCATACCCAAGACCAAACGACGGCATGGAAAACCATCGTTGATAATGTTCATGCTAAAGGCGGCAAGATTGTCGTCCAGTTATGGCACACGGGTTTGGTCGCCCACGAAAGCGTCCAACCAGATGGCAAAGCGCCTATCTCAGCGTCTGATATCGACGTTGGTGTACGTACCTCATTGCGTGACAGTAATAATCAAGCGATTCGCGTTGCTGCCACACCGCCACGCCCAGCCACGCTTGAGGAAGTGCAGCAAGTTATCGCTGACTTTGGGCTTGCGACCAAAAATGCCAAAGAAGCAGGCTTTGATGGCGTAGAGATTCATGGCGCGCATGGTTATCTGCTGCATCAGTTTTGGGTTGAGCAAACCAACCAGCGTGATGATGAATATGGCGGTAGCCGCGAGAATCGTGCGCGTTTGACCCTTGATGTCATCGATGCTTGTGTCGCTGCGTGGGATGCTGACCATGTCAGTATTCGCGTGTCACCGCTTGGTACGTTTAATAATGTCGAAGCGGGCTACAATGAAGACGAAAACATCTGGCTCATTGAGCAGATTAATAAGCGCGGTTTGATGTATCTGCATCTCTCTGAGCCTGACTGGGCAGGTGGTACGCCTTATAGCCCTGAATTCCGTCAGCGCGTTCGTGACGCTTTTGGGCAGATGATTATTGCTGCTGGTGGCTATACCGCTGAAAAAGCAGAGCAGAATATCAAAGATGGCTATATCGATGCGGTGGCTTTTGGTCGTGACTATATTGCCAATCCTGACTTAGCGGAACGTATCCGTGAAGGTGCGCCGCTTAATGAGCAACATCCGCAAACCTTTTATGGTGGTGGTACGGAAGGCTATACCGATTATCCGTTTTTAAATCAAGCATAAATGTTGATCGGATAAATCATTCAACGGGCTTTATTGATTAGGATAAAGTGACAGTGCATAAAAAAGCCACCCTGCGATAATCAGCAAGGTGGCTTTATTGATTAGGATAAAGTGACAGTGCATAAAAAAGCCACCCTGCGATAATCAGCAAGGTGGCTTTTTTAATGGGTAATATTTGGCTATTTACCAAAGTTACCCATTTGGTAATCACGAAACGTTTGCTTTAACTCTGCTTGGGTATTCATGACAAACGGACCGTAGCCTGCTACTGGCTCACCGATCGGTTCACCACTTAATAGTAGTAATTTAACCGTACTTGGCGCTTGTTCATCATCGGAGAGCTTAGGGTATGTTAGCTTAATGCTATCGCTTACCTGCGTTGCTGATGGTTCATGGGCAGCATTGATATCAGAATCAAGATCAGTATCAGTTGGCGTGGCAAACTGAATCAGACTACCTGCGCTCACTGGCGTATCGTTAATCAGTAGCGCGCCTTCTTGTACCAATATCATGACATTATGGCTGTTTGGCACTTGCAGTGTCGTTGAGCCAGCGCTATGCAATTCGATATCCCACATATTGATAGGCGTAAAGGTACTTGCCGCGCCTGTCGTATCTTGCCACTCACCTGCAATAATCGCTGCTTTACCTATCTCATTTCCGTTTTCATTATCGGTTAAATTAACGATAGGCAAATCAGCCCGTGTTAAAGTTTGATACTTGGGCTCAGTCAGCTTATGGGCGCTCGGCAAATTCACCCATAATTGCACCATGCTAAAAGGACCGCCACGTTGGCCAAAGGCTGGCGAGTGGAACTCTTCGTGCATAATACCGCGCCCCGCAGTCATCCATTGCACACCGCCTTCTTGGATGACGCCATAACCACCGGCCGAATCAGCATGACTAATCTCGCCGGCATAGGCAATCGTTACCGTCTCAAAACCTTTATGCGGATGCTGCCCAACGCCGTGCGGCTGCGTCTTATAGTTTGGATTTGGGGCAAAGTTGGTCGGCTGACCATAGTCTAATAATAAAAACGGGTCAGTATGACGATGATTAAAATCAGGATCATCATCTAGGTGATTGAACAAGGTTTTGACATAAAAACCGTCGCCGACCCAATGCGGCTCTTTATCACCATAAATATGTTTGATGGAACGCATTGAACACCTCGTAAGCCTAAGCGTATTAATAAATACCCATCTAGTTAACAGTTATTCTTTAGCCACAATTATCTAACATGAGTTATTTAAATGCTCATGATTAAATAATAATGCTTCAATAATAATGTTCTGCTAACTATTAAGTAATTCTAAATTTATATGAGTCTATATAATGATTATATTCACAGTTATCAAGCGTTTATTGGTTTCTATCCCATTTGGATAACCTGCGTTTAGATAACTGGTGTTTGAATAGCTAGAATTTGAATAGCTAGCGTTTGAATTAAAGGTATGCCTTAATATCAAACTACTTCACCGCAAACAAAACCACTGGCCCATGCCCATTGGAAATTATAGCCACCAAGCCAACCGGTGACGTCGAGCACTTCGCCGATAAAATATAGCCCGTCTTGATGTTTACTTTGCATGGTCTTTGACGAGACTTCATCGGTTGTGATGCCGCCGCGTGTGACTTCAGCGGTACGATAGCCTTCGGTGCCAGACGGTTTTAGCTGCCAGCCGTTCAGCGTTGTCCCAAGCTCTATCAAGCGCTCATCTTTAATATTAGCAAGCTCGGTATCTTTGATATCGTCCCACAAATGCGTTTGTAGCGCTGCCAGCAGTTTTTTCGGCAAAGCATTGTCGGTATTGTCTCCCAAAACCGTGCGGATAAGCTGGCGTGGGTGTGATTTTTTATGGGCAAGAAAAAGCGCCGTCATATCTATATCAGGCATCAAATTGATGCTGATGGTTTCGCCAAGATGCCAATAGTTGGACAGTTGCAGCATAGCCGGACCAGACAGTCCGCGATGGGTAAAGAGCAGCGGCAGCTTAAAGGAGATGCGCTCATTACTGGCAATCACCGGCAGACTGATACCGGCAAGCGTGCGAATCAGCTCACCGGTTTTATCGGTAAAAGTAAAAGGTACAAGGCTGGCATCGGTTGCTACCAGCGTATGTCCAAACTGCTGCGCAAGCTCGTAACCAAATCCGCTCGCGCCGAGTGTCGGAATCGATAAGCCGCCCGTCGCTACCACGAGCGACTCGCAGCGATAGCTGGTTTGCGGCAGCTTGCTTTGATTGCCGCTGTCTTTTCTCTCTTGTTTTTCTTTTTTACTGAGCGCTTTGGTTGTTAATAGTTGAAAGCGGGATTTTTTATCGTTTTCGAGTGCTTGCACGCTGTCGACTTGGGTATTGAGTCTGACTTGCACACCTACGGCGGCGCATTCATCAAGGAGCATGGTTAAAATATCTTGCGCCGAATCATCACAAAATAGCTGTCCGTGCTCGCGCTCATGGTAAGGGATTTTGTGCTGCTCAACCATGCCGATGAATTCCCAACTCGGATAACGGCTCAGCGCGGATTTACAAAAATGCGCATTGCTACCGATAAAATGCTCAGGCTCGACGAAGTAATTGGTAAAGTTGCAGCGACCGCCACCTGACATGAGGATTTTTTTACCGGCTTTATTGGCATGGTCGAGCACCAAGACGCGGCGACCACGGCGACCCGCGGTGAGCGCACAATATAACCCTGACGCACCAGCGCCGATGACGATGACATCATAATGATTGTGTGATGGTGCATTGCGGGTATTTTCCATGACGATATGTTCCAAAAAGCGAGAGGTTGTAAAGGTTAAAATAAAAGGTAGCTATAAAGGCAGTAATAAAAGTAGCTATAACATTAACAATAAAATTAGCAATAAAATAAATAGTAGGTTTTGAGGCAAAGAAATAGCAGGCTACTAAATATAGCTTGCCGCTATTTTTAAGCCGATCTTTAAGGTAGCCATTGTCCATGTTTTCTTTCAGCTTACAAGGATTAAATAAGGCGATGAGAGATTCTCTATGCACCGAAAACTGCTAAAGATTATAAAAATGCAGGTATAGAGAATATTATTGAATAATCAATCGATTCATCAAGATATGTAATGCTTTATCAAGTATACAGCTGTGCAGAGGAATTGTTGTGATTCGCGGTTGATGTCTTGCAACCCTCGCGCTTATTTGTCAAACTATCCTTAGGTGTCACATTATGGAAGATGACGCTTATCACCTGTAGCAGCGATTGTTGTTTGACGACTGGCGTTTGACGTCAGTCGCTTCATGAAAGCCGCTACCGGTCATAATAATTAGAAAAGGATGACTACGATGACTCAGAAATCATTTCCTCTCACGGCTGAATTTGTCGCCGCTGCCAATACCACCGCCGAACAATACACTAAAGACTATCAACAATCCATTGCGTCACCTGAGGCAAACGATGCCTTTTGGGCGAAGCGTGCCGAGCTGATTGATTGGATAAAAAAACCCACCAAAATTAGCAATGTTAATTATGACTTAGAAGATTTTCATATCAAATGGTATGAAGATGGTGAGCTGAACATTTCAGTCAACTGCCTTGACCGCCATGTTAAAAATAACCCCTATAAACCGGCGATTATTTGGGAAGGTGACCATCCGTCACTGCATAAAATCATCTCATTTAAAGAGCTGCATGAAGCGGTTTGTCGCCTAGGCAATGCCATGCGCAAACTTGGAGTGAAAAAGGGCGATCGCGTCACCTTATATATGCCCATGATACCAGAAGCGATGGTGGCCATGCTGGCGTGTACCCGTATTGGGGCGGTGCATTCGGTGGTATTTGGCGGCTTTTCTGCTGAGAGTTTGGGCAACCGTATTATTGACAGTCAATCTAAACTGGTCATTACCGCTGACGAAGGTATCCGCGGTAATAAGCGCACGCCGCTCAAAGCCAGTGTCGACCGCGCTTTAGACATGGATGGTACTGATAGTGTGACCAACGTCATTGTCGTGCATCGTACGGGCAATTCTGTACCAATGAGTGGTCGCCGCGATGTTTGGTATCACAGTTTGGTTGATGGTGAGTCAAAGCATTGCGAACCTGAAGTGATGAATGCCGAAGACCCGCTATTCTTATTATATACCTCAGGCTCAACGGGCAAGCCCAAAGGCGTGTTGCATACCACTGGCGGTTATATCACCTATGCGCTTTCTACCTTCCGTGATGTGTTTGATATTAAAGAAGACGATGTCTACTGGTGTACGGCGGATGTCGGCTGGGTGACGGGTCATACCTATGCTACTTACGCGCCGCTTGCCAATGGTACGACGACCGTTATGTTTGAGGGCGTACCAGAATATCCAACGTGGGCGCGTATCGGTCATATTATTGATAAACACCAAGTCACGGTTTTGTACACGGCACCGACGGCGATTCGCGCCATGATGAAAGAGGGTGATACCTTTGTCCGTGAGTCGAATCGTTCAAGTTTGCGCTTGCTCGGCACCGTTGGTGAGCCGATCAATCCGGAAGCGTGGGATTGGTACTATCATGTCGTCGGCGGCGGTAAATGTCCGATTGTCGATACCTGGTGGCAGACGGAAACCGGCGGTATTTTACTGGCGCCGATACCGGGCACGGTAGATATGAAACCGGGTGCGGCGATGAATCCCTTGTACGGTATTGTACCCGTCGTTGTTGACGGTGATGGCGAGATACTCGAAGGCTCGGCCGAAGGCAACCTTGCAATTAGCGGCGGCTGGCCGGGGCAGATGCGTACCATTTATAATGATCATGAACGTTTTTTAAAAACCTATTTTACAGAATATCCGGGCTACTATTTTACGGGTGATGGCGCGCAGCGAGACGAAGACGGGCACTATTGGATTACCGGACGGGTAGATGACGTGCTCAATGTCTCAGGACATCGATTGGGCACCGCAGAGATTGAAAGTGCGGTAGTGGCGCATCCGGCGACCGCTGAGGCGGCTATTGTTGGTATGCCGCACGACATTCGCGGTATGGGTATATGCGCCTTTATTATCCTAAAATCGGGCGAAACTGCTACCGAATCCCTAAAATCAGAGCTGAACCGCCATGTGCGTATGGAGATTGGTCCGATTGCCAATTTAGATGCTATCTATATGGTCAATGTGTTACCCAAGACGCGCTCTGGGAAAATCATGCGCCGTATCCTGCGTAATCTTGCAGCAGGGCAATATGTTGGACTGGGTGATTTATCGACCCTTGCTGATAGCGCCGTTATCAATGAGCTAGTTGATGTGGTGAAAGCTGAACGCGGAGACTGATAGGAGCTATTAGATAGCTATCTAGTAGGTATCGATAGATAAAATCGTCAAAAGTAATTTTTTAGCGCCAATAGCCAATAATTAGGCTTATAAATAAGCTTTTATAAATGTAAGTGAAACAATAAAGAGCCATGTTAGCAAAAATAGCATGGCTCTTTTACGTAGACGTTATTGATATTGACCGGCTTTAAAGGTTCAATATATTTAATATAGCGGCGCTGTTTTATGGCTTCAGCTTCTATGGTTTCTATAGTCGGTTTAAGATAAAAGAGCCACGTTCAAAACAATCTTCTGCTGGTATAAATTTTCCTCGCTTGCTGTGTGCTTCGCACTCCAGAGGCTTCGAAAAACTCATCCCAGCAGCACGGTGTTTTTTACATTGAATCTACTATATTTGCTCCCTACTTTATAAGGTTTACTGTCATTATGCCTGACTCTTCTTTGCTGCTTGCTCAGACATCATCGCCGAAAATTGCCATTATTGGTGGCGGCTTAACGGGCTTATTTACCGCAACCTTATTAGAGCGTGCTTTTAGCCAAATGAATGACCAGAAAATTAATGACCAGAAAGTTAATGACAAAGCCTTAATACCAGAAATTACCATTTTTGAAAAATCTCGCAGCGTCGGTCGTTTGGCGACTCGTTATCGCACCGATAGCCACACTAATAAAAAATGGCAATGGGCATTTGGTGCACAGTTTTTTACCGCCAAGAGTACAAGCTTTCAGCAGTTTATTAAGCCTTGGTTACAGACAGGTTTGCTACAGCCTTGGTGCGCGCAAGTAGTGAGCTTAACGCCAATAGATGCGAATAATCAGACAGCTGATATTCAAGCTAAAGAGCAATGGAGCAGGGTTCAGGCGCGCTATATCAGCACGCCAAAAATGACCAGTTGGGGGCGAGCATTAGCCGATGAGTTACAGTATACGACCATCGAATTTAAAACCCGCGTCGTGGCTTTGGCAGAACATAAGCAAACTCTCGCTAATAAAGTCAGCAAAGAAACCAGTCAGAAAACTGAACTGTTTGATGAAGACGGCAACAGTCTTGGCAGTTTTGATTGGGTCATTTGTACCGCGCCAAATGCTCAAGCTGTAGAACTGATGGCAAATAGTGGTTTTTCTGAATTAGCAAAAATCACTGAGCCACAAATGCAAGCCTGCTATACCTTGATGCTTGGCTGGGATGATAAGCAGCCATTGCCTGAATCATTAAAGCATCAGGAAATGGTATGGGATGTGGCGTATGTGCAGGATTCTATACTTGATAGAATCTTTATCGAGCAGCAAAAGCCTGCGCATAATGAGCTATTACCCAGTATTACTATTCATGCGCGCAATGATTGGTCAGAGCAGCACGTCGATGCCGATATGGATACGATAAAAGCGCAGTTATTAGCAGCCGCCAAGCAAGCCTTAGGTTGGAAGGCAGACAGTACACCAAGCCAAGTTGACTGTCATCGCTGGCGTTATGCGGCGACCGTCAAGGTTTCTAATACAGACTCTAATAATACAGATGCTAATAAAGATGCAGTAGGCATATTGGCTGATAACGAGCAGCAATGGATTGTCAGCGGCGACTGGTGCGGGCAGGGCAATATCGAAAGCTGTTATCAGATGGCAACACAAACAGTGGCAAGGATTTGCGCGCGCTCATTAATTAGTGCGGGTTAAGTCATCTGTGCGAACTAAATAAAAGGAGGTAGGACGCCATGTTTGGATTTGATATCGATATAGAGCTGATGCAATATCATTTTTTTCAATTGGGTATAGCGTTTATTCTCTCCTTACCGATTGCCTTAAACCGTGAAATGAAAGACAACGGCGCAGGGCTTAGAACCTTTCCGCTCGTAACGATTGCTTCCTGTGCTTTTATGCTCGTAGGCATGGATATTTATGATTCAGCTGGGGAGGCGAGAATCATGTATGCCATTATCACCGGTATGGGTTTTATCGGTGGTGGGGCGATTTTTAAAAACGAAGAAGGCTCAAAAGGCACGGCGACGGCAGCCAGTCTTTGGAATACGGGCGCTATAGGTATCTCGGTCGCCTACGGTCGCTATGAGATTGCCATTATTTTATCTTTTGTGGGCTTTTTAATTTTGCAGTTCTCAGAGCCATTTAAATCCAAACATAAGCTTTAATGCTTGATAGTATTTAACAGTCAAGATAGTAATATTAGGCTATAGGAATAATAAGATTGATTAATACTAAAGCGCAGACAAAAAAAGAGCCCACGAAGGAGGTGTCGTGGGCTGAGGAAAACTTATCATGCGACCGAGTTACTTTTGCTATTAACGATTTTGATGTAAACGAGTCACAAATAAATTGAGCAAGATTTATTATTGTTAATATAAAGATGATGTCAGAATCCGATATTTCAAGAATTTCTTACATCTGCTTACAATTATCAGTGTACAACTGTATTTATTTGACCATAATAACCGAAAATGGCTGATTTACCTAGTTTGCTTACATGTCATTACGTTTTGAGGGCGTTATACCTGCCTATATTGTCAAGAAGTAGTAAAATAATAAGGCACTTATAAATCTCTATTTATAAGCGTTTATTGGTCAAAATAAAGGGTAACGCACCAAAGCCAAAACCAACCTATAGAGATGGCATGACGCCATGCCGTAAAAGTGCTAAGCTAACCACATTCTTATCGTTCACTATCAACTGGGTTTGCCATGACCGAGAGTACACAGCTGCACACGCCAGAACAAAAACCGCTACCGGCGCAAAATGACAAAAGTATTTTTAATCTGCCCAATAATCTAACGATTGCGCGTATTTTAATGATTCCGCTATTTGTAGCGATTGCCTATTGGCCACCCGCCCTAGGTATTGGGATGCCCGCGATTTCAGATAACGTCATCGCTCGGGTCGGCATGAGTGAGTTTAGCGACAGTTTACTGCGCCATTTATTGCTGACCGGTGTCTTTATTATTGCGGCAATTACCGATTGGCTTGATGGTTATTTTGCTCGTAAGCTCAATGTAGTATCGGCCTTTGGGCGCTTTTTGGACCCTGTTGCCGATAAATTAATGGTCGCAGCTGCCTTGATTATTTTAGTGCAGTGGCATCCCAATATCATTATGGCGATTGCCGCTATTGTTATTATCTCGCGTGAAATCGCCGTATCGGCGCTACGTGAATGGATGGCTGAGCTCGGTAAAAGCACCAGCGTGGCGGTCTCTTATGTCGGTAAACTCAAAACCACTTTTCAGATGATAGCCATCACCGTTTTATTATTAAACTGGCAATCGCTTGAGATGATAGGTTATGTATTAATGGTTGCCGCGGTGATTTTAACCTTATGGTCGATGCTCATTTATCTAAAAGCCGCGTGGCCCTATTTAAAACAAAGCGGTTAATATAGATTAAAAATAAGCTTACTAAAAAACGCCAGTCGCATTATACGACTGGCGTTTTTTTATGGGGATTTTGGACGTCCCATATTTTAGCGATAGTTTATAAAGAGACTGAAAAGGTTTCACCCATATCTTCAGCAGTTTTGCCATCTTGTACCGCTGCGGCTGCCATCTTAAACATATTCACCACAGTGCTGCCGCTAAGCCAGCATTCTGCACCATGAGGCACGACTTTAATCAATTGTACGTTTTCATCTTCTTTACCATGCTCAAAGAAAGCATTATAAACCGGTGACCAGAGCTCATCCAATTTAGCTTTGTCTGTCGGCAATTCAGCGTTAGCACTAATAGAAACGAAGTTCTTTTCATCTTGGGTGGCATAAGTCAGACCGATTCTTGCATCATCCTGAATATCTTTAACCACGTCTGAGGATTTATCGCCGATAAACCAAATTTCTTTCTTATCGAGATTGACCTCATTGGTGGTCATCGGCCAAGCATGGATATCGCCTTTTTTATTGGTGGTACTCATCATGGCGAACTTCACATCTTTAATGACGTCTTGAATTTTAGCGATATGCTCTTGGTTACTCATGGTGTTTGTCCTTTTTCATTATAGTGATTGATTTTTCGTTAATGGATTATTGTTATTGATTAAATTTTTATCTTATTAGAGATTCAGTTTAAACGGTCAAGCTTTAGCTAAATAAGCAAATAGATAAGCGCTTAACTCGCCAGCAACTGCCATCTAGGATAACGATTACCCGTAGGAGATTTATATAGGCTGCCAGTAATGCGATGTTGAGTGTTTGTAAGGACTATAAGCATTGGGTAAAAATTGTGACGCTGGACTTCATTCATTAAGGCTTTCTGTTGAGAAAAATTATTTGTAAAAGTTGTAGCTTAATAGGCATGACTGAAAAGGCTGCTAAAACCTAACTCAGAACAGTTATCTGCTCAGCGCTATCTATAGCTGTTGTTAGTTCGATAACTGACTTGCTAACCTACTTACTAACGGAGCTTTTCAGCAATTTATCTCGGTTTTGACCTGCTTATTACGGGGCTTCTTGTTATAATACGCAGACCATTTACTTTGCATGGCAGAGATGCCTTGATCTTACGGATTATGCCTTTATGATGACCATCGCCGGACAACCGTTTCTTACCGATTTTCAGACGCAGCAACTCATCAGTCAGTTTCAGCAAAAAACCGAGCTAAATGTCAGCCACATCAATACTCAGCAAGTTTATGTGCTATCACGCAAGCTTGAAGGTGATGAGCAGAGAAAAGCGCTGGACCTATTTGGGGTTAAGGCAGACACCCAACTCGCCGCTCCACAAAACAACCAATTACAAGTCATCGTAGGCCCGCGTTTTGGTACGATATCGCCATGGGCAAGTAAAGCGACCGATATTTTTAATAACTGTGATATTGAGATTAACCGCGTTGAGCGCGTCATTGTTTATACGCTAACCATTGATGGAAAAGCAGACGGCGAAGTGGGTGCAACGCTACCTAAAGCCGCTGAGCAATTATTGTTTGACCGCATGACCCAAAGCTTGGTCTATGATTTAAATGATGTGAATAAATTGTTTGACGATGAAAAGCCGGCATCGCTCAATCATATCGATGTGATTGGACAAGGTCAGTCGGCGCTCGAAGCAGCCAATACAGAATTTGGTTTTGCGCTATCGAGCGAAGATATTGACTATTTGATGAATGCGTATGTCAATGAGCTAAAGCGCAATCCAACCGATGTTGAGCTCATGATGTTTGCCCAAGCAAACTCAGAGCATTGCCGTCATAAGATTTTCAATGCCGAATGGACGGTAGATGGCGCGGTACAGCCAAAATCACTGTTCCAAATGATTAAGAATACTTATAAAGCCAATCCTCAAGGCATCTTATCGGCTTATAAAGACAATGCTGCGGTAATGGCAGGTTCTGAAGGCTTACGTTTTTACCCAGTCCCTACTGATGCAATGGATGCCAATTCAGCGCATCCTTACGATTTCCATCAAGAAGAAATCGATATCTTAATGAAAGTCGAAACCCACAACCATCCAACGGCGATTGCTCCTTATGCGGGTGCAGCGACGGGCGCGGGCGGTGAGATTCGTGATGAAGGCGCAACCGGTCGTGGCGGTAAACCAAAAGCCGGTTTAACTGGTTTCCATGTGTCACATCTGCATATCCCAGAGCTTGCGGAAAAATGGGAGCAGTCAGGTCAATTAAGTACGCAGGATTATGGTACGCCGGATCGTATGGCAACCAGTCTTGAAATTATGACCGAAGCCCCATTAGGCTCAGCCAATTTCTCTAACGAATTTGGTCGTCCAAACTTATGCGGTTATTTCCGTAGTTTCCAATTGGACACTTCAGCGGCAAAAGACGGCAGCAAAATGCGCGGCTATCATAAGCCCATTATGCTGGCAGGCGGTTACGGCAATATCAAACGCAACTTGATTGAGAAAAACGCCATTCAGCAAGGTGACCTGCTTATCGTCCTTGGTGGCCCTGCGATGCAAATTGGTCTTGGTGGCGGTGCGGCTTCTTCGGTCGATAGTGGTTCACTCGATGAAGGCTTGGACTTTGCTTCTGTACAGCGTGATAACGCTGAGATGGAACGTCGCTGCCAAGAAGTTATCGATCGCTGCTGGGCACTAGCTGGTAACGATATGGACGCTAGTAACAATAGTAAAGATGGCAACCCAATCGTCTCGCTACATGATGTTGGTGCAGGCGGTCTATCAAATGCCATGCCAGAATTGGTCAATGACCATGAAATGGGCGCGGTATTAAATCTACGTAAAATTCCGTCGTTAGAAGCGGGCATGTCACCGATGGCGATTTGGTCAAACGAAGCACAAGAGCGTTATGTCCTTGCGATTCGCCCAGAGAGCAAAGAGCAATTTGATGCCATCTGTGCCCGTGAGCGCTGCCCGTATGCGATCTTAGGCGAAGCCACGGAAATCCGTCAGCTTGTCGTTAATGACGAATTGCTCCCTGAGCAGCCAGTCGATATGCCGATGCAAGTATTGCTTGGCGGTACGCCGCAGATGCAGCGCAGTTTTGAGCGTCAAGAGAACACATTACCAGCATTAGAGCTTGGCGACGTCAATCTAGCCGAATCAATCAAAGATGTGCTACGTCATCCTACCGTCGCTAGCAAATCATTTTTGATTAGCATTGGCGACCGTTCGATTACGGGTATGGTCGTGCGTGATCAGTATGTTGGTCGCTATCAAGTGCCCGTATCAGATTGCGCGGTGACTGCTTCAGGCCTGATTGCGTTAGATGGTCAGCCAATGAGCGGTGAAGCGATGAGTGTTGGCGAACGTACGCCTGTTGCGTTGATTAATCCGAAAGCTTCTGCACGATTAGCCGTTGGTGAAGCGATTACTAACATCGCCGGTGCGCGTATTACTCAGCTATCTGATATTACTATGTCAGCAAACTGGATGGCAGCTTGTGGCGAAGACACTGAGGACGCTGCGCTTTTTGACGCTGTGCATGCGATCGGTGAAGAGCTATGTCCGGCACTTGGTATTGCTATCCCCGTTGGTAAAGACTCGCTATCGATGCGCGCTAACTGGACAGATGAAGATGATAACGGTAGCCAAGATAAATCAGTCGTTTCGCCAATGAGCTTGGTGATTACTGCTTTTGCACCTGTCGTTGATGTGGCAAAAACCCTAACGCCTGAACTGATCAATGGCGATAGCGCGTTCTACCGTATTGACTTGTCGAAAGGTAAATTGCGTCTAGGCGGTTCAATCCTTGCGCAAACACTAAGCCAATTAGGTAACGACTGCCCAGATTTAACGCAGCCAAGCGACTTGGTCGACTTCTTTAACTTTATCCAAGCGGGTAACGCGCAAGGCGTCATTAGTGCTTATCACGATATCGGTGATGGTGGTTTGCTTGCGACCATCGCAGAGATGCAGTTCACCAGCCGCCAAGGTATCAAGCTATCATTAACTGATGATAACTTGCTCGGTCAATTATTCAGTGAAGAGCTAGGCGCAGTTATTCAGGTATTGCCAGAAAACGTCGCGGCTTTAATGCAATTGGCAGAAGAATTTAACGTCAGCGAAATGATGAGCCTAGTTGGTCAAAGCTCGGAAGAAGATAGCTTAATCATCCAAACGCCAACACTGATGGGTGACGATACCTTACGATTTAAGCGTTCTGAGCTACAACAAGAGTGGAGTCAGGTCAGCTATCAAATCGCCCGCCGCCGTGACAACCCAGCTTGCGTACAGCAAGAATATGACTTGATTAGCGATGCTAGCCATCAAGGTCTTATCGCTGCACCAAACTTTGATCTCAATCAAAAGGTCGAAGAACCATACTTAAACAGCCGCGAAACTAAGCCAAGAGTCGCTATCCTGCGTGAGCAAGGCGTCAACGGTCAGTCAGAGATGGCAGCAGGCTTCACCCAAGCAGGCTTTGAAGCGGTCGATGTCCATATGAGCGATTTGCTTGAAGGTCGCATCAATCTACGTGACTTCGACGGTCTGGTCGCTTGTGGTGGCTTTAGTTACGGTGATGTACTCGGCGCAGGCTCGGGCTGGGCGAATTCTATTTTGTTCCATGACGAGTTGCGTATGCAGTTCGTGCGCTTCTTTGCCCGTCCAGATACCTTCTCACTCGGCGTCTGTAACGGTTGTCAGATGATGGCGCAGTTAAAAGACCTCATACCAGGTGCGGAAAACTTCCCACGCTTTATCGCCAATAAGTCAGCTCGCTTTGAAGCGCGTACGGTCAACGTCAAAGTCGAGCGCACCAAGTCTATCCTATTCAAAGGCATGCAAGACAGTATCTTACCAATCGCTGTCGCGCACGGTGAAGGCTATGCCACGCTGGACAACACCGAGATCGACGGTATGGCAAAACACGGTCAGCTCGCCATGCGCTTCGTCGACAGCCAAGGTCATCCAACCGAGACTTATCCGCTTAATCCAAACGGTTCGCTCGGCGGTGTCACGGGTCTGTGTAGCACCGACGGTCGCGTCACCATCATGATGCCGCACCCTGAGCGTACGCTACGTGCCTACAATCACAGCTGGAAGCCAGAAGAGTGGGACGAGGACGGCGCGTGGATGCGTATGTTCCGTAACGCCCGCGCTTGGTTGCGTTAGGATAGTTTGAATTAACTTTAGACATAAAAAAAGGTAGGCTTATGCTCACCTTTTTTGTGTTTGGGGTTTGACTATTTTTGAGTAGGGAATCTAATCTTGAGAAGCATTAAAAAATTGCATTTCAATTATAGCCTCGTAAGTGAAAATTTCTTAAAGAGAGTTTTCTGCTCTACTTGTATCTGCCAGTAGGGGATGAGATAAACTGTGCCTTGGAATAATTATTTTATCTATAGAGAAGGTTTAAATGATTCATTTAAACGTGTAAGGTCTATGGGTTTAAAACCTTTACCATTAAGATAAGATTTATACCATTCTTTCTTATTTATTTTCGCATAATCAACTATAACATTTTTTAATGATTCATAAGATAAACTAAATTGATTAAAATCACTATCGGTATTACTGCTAAAAATTTCAAAAATCTGATCATTACCAATTTCTATTATATTTCCTTCTAATTTTAGATATGGTATTAAAATATAATCGGTATTTCCAAAACTCAATTTTAAATTTGAAGTTGCTATCTCGCCGCCTAGTTTATTAGTTAAGCTTACATCTATTTTTGCTAAAGGGATAAAGTTGTTAACAACGCCTAACGTTAAAACACTAGAATCAAATTTTAAAGGCTGTTCTACCAATATTCTATCTAGATCAAATTGATAATCCTCTACTTCTATCTCTATATCATCAATAAACTCTTCTAAAAAATCCATTTCGACTTTATCTTTTGATAGAAACTCTATTTCCCTTGTCCGAAAACGTGTATTTTGACTATAAATATAAAAACCATTAACCCTGAGTATATCCCTAAAAGTTTTGTTTGTTATTAAGTCTCTTAAAGTAGAAGACTTTACTATTTTAGCGTTTGAACTTGTAATAAGGTTTGAGTAACCAATAATAGAATTTACCCGACTTTCTTCATGACTATATAGGCTGATTTTATCTTCATTTAGAAAATCCTTTATCGTTAACCCTTCGTCTAATTTAAAGTCCTGCCAAGAATCATCAGAATCAATATTATTTAATTTCAAAAACAAGGAATTTTTTCTTATATTACCATCGAACAAGTTGATGGAGCTATAACTTTTTGATTTTAACTCTTGTACTAGTTTGTCATAGCTAGACAATAAAAGATTAAAGACCTTATCAGAATCATTAACTTTGTCACGACTCAAGCTTACTATTTGTCTAGTTTCGGGAATGTATATATCCATAATCAAACAAACAAAATCATCCGAAAAAGTACTATTTTCAGTATTTTGATAATATTTTCGATTAATTCCTTGAGATTGAAGCTTCAAAAATTGACCTTTATAAAGTATTTGTGGAATTTTTTTATGACGATAGCCGTTAATCTTCACGATTGAAGTTCCATCATAAAATTCATCAAACTCTAGAATTACAGGTTTTAAAGCAGTAAGGTTTTCACTGTTCCAATACATTTTATCTCTATGGATTGATTTAGGCGAAATATCAGTATTTTTAGTGTTTTTATACATTATATTTGGTAGTCTTTGATCAATTCTAAAGCATACGGTATTATTACTTATATTTTTATATATTGAATTTAATTTTTCTATCACTTCCAGCTCGTTATTGTTGTATATATATTTAACTTTTGAGAAAAGATCTATGGATTTAGGGTTATTTATTTCCTTCATGTTAATTATTGAGAATGATTCGGTGACATGTAATTCGGTTCCATACTCTCCAAGGTCGTTGATCTCCTCTATAAAACAGTACCCTGATTTGTTAGATAATGGAGAATTTAATTCAATTTTTAAGCTTTCATGAGTTATTCGACTTTTTGTATATATGATTATTTTTTGATGTGTAATTGGTAAGTCTTTCATTAATAAAAAAGCACTCTGTAAACCGATACCAAATTCTCCAGAAGGTTGCATCCATTCTGGCATTTGACGAATAATCTTCTTTTTTTCGTTATTGTTTTTAGAGCCTGCTATCTTTTGCATATATTCAAGATCTTTGCGAGATATGCCGATGCCATTATCTTTAATAATAAAAGTCCAGAGCGTAGATTTTTTGTTGTCAGCTATTTTTTTACAGCTTAAGTTAATAGGATAATCCTTAAATATTTTTCTGGTTTCAGAACTGTAAGGATTATTATTATTCGGTAGTTTTCTTATGCTATTTTTTTGTCCATGCTCTAACCAAACTCTTATCATCGTAGCATCGATAGCATTTTGAATCAGCTCTCTATAGATACTCATATCATCTTCGTACAGATTATTACCTTGTAGTAGCTCAATAGCGCTGCGTTCATCTAATGAAAACTTCATGGGTTTGTCGTTAAGCAAAATTTTCGAGTCATCCATCTCAACATCAAGCTTATTGATTGTTGGAAGTAAGCCAAAATCACGATGAGGAACGATATTTTTCCATTGTGACATTTGGTTTTGAATCTCTTCCTTGATCCAATCAAACCAATTGCGACATTCAATATATGCCATCTCAGTACTACAAATAGCCGTTATGCTTACTGTTTCACTATCTAATTGAAACTCACGAATAGCTTTGTGCTTTTGCTCATGCGTTTCACTAAGTGACGGCATATTACCAACTTGTCTTGCCATGACAGGACAAAAGCGGTTGTCATCAATATCAAATAAGTCACCTAAACGTAGTAGACAAGCGACAAAACGAGGGTGGCAATCTTCTGTACCCATCCCAGTTTGACGGAATGGTAATAAGCTCATGACTTCTTCAAAATTGCGCCCATGTGACCAACAGATTTGACCAAGATAACGATAGATACGTTTGGGGAGTAATTCAGTACGCGGAGAGCTAATATTGAGCTTTTCAAATGGCTTCAAAACAACGTCGTTTGAGTTTTTGGCGTGACCTTTGCGATACCATTCGGCAACCATCTGACGATATTTTTCAACGCCTTTATAAGGGTTATCATAATGAACAAGGGCAGCTTCCCAACCATCGTTATGCCAAACCTTCGCAAACTCATGTAAGTCTTGAACATTGTTATTAGCAAGCTCTTCAACGTAGTCTTTGAAATGCTCATTTTCAATTACATCTTGAACTTCATCTGCATTGAACAGCATACCGATATCATGCCAGTAGGCTGCCTCCAATATTAGCCAAGTATCTGTCGCTGTCAGCTTTTCAATATTGCTACCTAACAGACGCTCGATATTGACGAGTATTTGCTGAGAGTGCGATTCGTTATGACTACTAAAGTGTGGGTAATAACTACCCACATTTTCAAGCGACTTACCGACGAGCTTTTCATCAAACTCCCATTGCGACATCAATATTCTAGTATTGCTGTCTTCTTCGGTTTTCTTCTTTAAATGTTTGATTAAGCCTGCGCTCATGGTAAGTCCTTTTTATTATTTCATATTTGGGATTTTTTATTGTACAGACTTACTTTTTAACTTCTTTCTGCGCCTCAGCAATCAACTCATGAATTCTAGCGCTTTCTTTTAGCACACAAGCCTCATACGCAGAGAGCGGCTCGGCTTCCTGCTCTTTTTCTTGCTCCTGTTTGGCTTTTTCTTCTAGATATTTCTGTAGCTCGTCTTGCTCATTTTGCTCGTTGTATTGAGAGTTACTCATGCCTTATGTCTCCTAATATTTTTTATCCATTAATAAAAGTCATCACGACCAGCATACTTCTTATTGAGTGCCTTTAAAATAGCATAAGTTTCTAAATCCAGCTCGCCCGTTGGCTGCTGCGGTCTGAAATGCAATTGAAAGGCATACACGACATTGCGACTGGCTTTATCCCATTCATCAGTGTTATTGATTTGATAACCGTAATCGCGAAACGCTTGCTTAATCTCGGGTATCGTTGCCGCTGCAAACGCGTCTTGATTCATAAAGAATTGCTTGTCAAATTCATCATACCAAGCGCCAACGCCGTACTCTTTATACAGTCGCTGCCAAGGGAATTTCGCCCCGGGGTCGATTTTACGCGACGGTGCCATATCCGCATGACCGATGATATTCTTTGCTGAGATATTATATCTTTTTGCCAAATCTTGCACCAGCTGCGCCACTTTTTTAATCTGCAACTCATTAAATTGGACATAGTGCTCATAAGGATGATAGTCGAGCGCGCCGTTTTTTAAGGTATCTCGATATTCAGGCTTAATGCCTGCATTGACAATCTCGATGCCGATAGAGGTATCGTTGAGTATCGTTCTACCGGCAAAACCGCCCGCGCCAGCATGCCACGCGCGTTCGCCCTCGGGCACTAAGTTATAAATTTTATTATCGTTATTATCCAATATTAGATAGTGGGCGCTAACGTCACCAGTGGTCAAAAGCTTGATAGCGCGGGCATTATTGCTCACCGTATAATGCAGGACAATGGTTTTAATACGCTCACTTTTACCAGTGGCTTGGTAAGTCTCGCTATCAATAATGAAGGGTTCAGTATTTGCTATTTGGGTGTTATTAGTGGTCACGCAGCCAATTAGGGGCAGCGTTAAGGCACATGCTAATGCTAAAAAGATATTTTTTGCCATGAAATACTCTGTATGAATAAGGGTAGGCGATGATGCTTACCTTTATTTTATATTGGTAGTAGTTAGATAAGATTGAGATATTTTTACAGCTTTTTAATCCTTGCACATTTTCTTCGCCAAAACCGTTTTCCAGCTCTCTTCCAAACACTCAATCGCAAGCCACGGCTCGATAACCTCAGCGTCAAACTTCTCTTTTGAATTGGCCAATTGCCATAACTTTTCCAGCGTTGCAAAAGGATAGGGACGTTCGATGAGATAAACCGGCAAATCAGCGCTAATCATACCGTCACGTACGACCTGAAAATACCAGCCAGCGATACCTTGCTTAGTTACCCAAGAGGCGATATTGGGCACTTTACTAAACTGTCCGATTTGGTCATTGATTTTGTAGCAGGGGCGGCGCGGTTGCACGATGCGTAATTGCACACTATCGCCACCATTCCCATCAATGATTTCATCTTGACCATACTGAAAAACGTCACCAATACAAACCGTCGACTCATCCATTGCAGGCAAACCATTGACCGCTTCGGTCGTTAGGTTTTCACCTAATGTGCCAACGCGTACCTTTAGACCAAACTCAGCGTTAATCTTATCGTAAGTCGCCACCGCTAGTTGATGCACGGCTTTTAGCGGGCCGCCATGATGGCGTCGGTCGGCTTGTTCATCGGTGGTAAGCCCCATAAAGTTGACCGCAACAGGCGCTTTGATGGGTGCTTTATCAATCGCGCTCGTCTGTTCACGGGCGAATGGCATGGCTTTGCCAGCACGGACGCAGATTAGATTGGCGATATGTAGCGGTAAGGGTTGATTGAAATCAGCGCTATTTTTTTGGCTAGAAGATGCTGTTTGCTCTATGCTCATGGAATATCCTAATCGATAGGGATTTATTAGGCGAGTGGCTAGCTCATTAGTGATTTTAATGATGTTAATACTGCATATTATCTTAGCCTAATCAAGCGGCTGATTATACGGTTGCAGCATTTTAAAGTTTATCAGCACCTTAAGATTTATGAGTACTAATTTCTAAACAAAAAAAGACCAGAGTATTCATCTGGTCTTTTTGCTTGTGCTTTTTCAGTATTAAAAAATTATCGCAGTAGATAATCTTATTTGTTTTTATTGCGGCGACCAACGGTTTTCTTTTCACGTGGCACAGCGACCAGTTCAGCCAATTGCTCAGGCGATGACCATAGGCCTTCTAAGTCATAGAAATCACGGGCTTGTGGCGTCATCATATGTACGACAACGGCACCCAAATCGATCAAGGTCCAGTCAGAATCAATACCGCCTTCACGGCCAAGTGGCATAAAACCCGCTTGCTTGGCTTCAGCGCCGACACTGTCAGCCATGGCGCGTACATGGCGCTTAGAGGTACCGTCAGCGATGACAATACGCTCCATCACGTCAGTCAAACTTTCTACATTCATTACGGTGATGTTTTTCGCTTTCATATCTTCTAGAGCGCTTTGGACAAGGGTTAAGCACTCTTGTAAGCGTTCGTCAGTCATGGTGTTAGTCATAAATTGTAATCTCTTGAATCGTCAATATTAAAAATAAAATGGTAAATCGTCACAATGCATTCTCTAACGTGCCCCTTAACATATAGGTAGATAGGCAGACGTTTTTTGAGACAAAATGGACAAAGTGGGCAAAATTAAAAGTATAAGGCGATTTTAACGGAATTGGGCAGCAGAATATAGCTGATGGGTAATAATATATTGATAAACAGCAGGATTTAGCCATTTAGCGAATGAATTGGGTGCAGTCTCGCTAATGATAGCATTTATTGGCTGTAAAGATGCGATTTGCGTTTCGGCAGCGTGCTTTATATTTAGCGATTGAGATGCTTGCGGTAGTGGTTGGTAAAGTTGTTGCTGCAATTGCCGCCTTACTTGCGTGCTCGATATCGCTGCCACAGGGCGCGGGTCTATATAAATGCGACCTTGGTAATTGTTTTTCAACACACTGCTATCCGTTAAAGGTTGAATATTATGTATTAATAACTCAGTGATTGAATCGACGGTTAAAGGTTGCAGCGGCACGGGAAGTTGCGACTTTAAGGGAGTTTGCCAATCAACCTCAAGGAGGTTTTTATTAAAATCGGGGTTATCTTCACGATTAAACACCCATAGATTGACATAATCAGTCAGCGCTAAACCGTCTTTCCATTTATCCAAACTGCGCGCGCTGTCCATCCCCATGATAAATATCAAACTGTCATTAGGGTAGCGGGCGCGTAAGGTCTGTACGCTATCGATGGTATAAACGGGCGGCGCTTGCCAGAGCTCAAGCTCGTTAATTTGTAGCGGCGACTCTTGCGTTGCCAGCTTTAACATCGCCAATCGGTGCTCAGGATTGGTGCTGTCCTCTTTAAAGGGTGAGCGCGCATTGGGTAATAATGACACCTGTAGCTCGCGCTGTTGCTGCTCAGCTAGTGGCAGTAGACTTTGATAAACGTAAATCGCCAGTTGCAGATGACCATTATGCACAGGATCAAATGAGCCACCCAAATAAGCGCGAATGGCTGAGGTAGTATTGGTTATAGGGAGATGCTTAACAGTATTTGACATAAATAAGTGAGTGAAAAAGTAAATAAGAAGGTAGTTAAGGTTAATTTATTTTAGATGGACTATAGCATGTGGCTATTCACTTATCGCGCTTATCGCGCTTATCGATTTTATTATGCCTAACTATAGCGTTTAACAGCCATAAAAAAACCGACCATCATAATGATAATCGGTTAAATATAGAGTGATTACTGATAAGTTTTAATGCAATTAAATCGCATCGCTATGCGCTTGGATCGCAGTCAGGGCGATGGTATAAATAATATCATCGACTAATGCCCCACGCGATAAGTCATTAACTGGCTTATTTAAGCCTTGCAACATCGGTCCAACACTGACCACATTGGCACTACGTTGTACCGCTTTATACGTGGTGTTACCGGTATTTAGGTCAGGGAAGATAAAGACGTTTGCTTGTCCAGCGACGGGTGAGTCAGGCGCTTTTTGTTTACCCACGCTCATGACAGAGGCAGCATCATACTGCAGTGGTCCATCGACAGCGAGGTGCGGCGCACGCTGGCGGACGATTTCAGTCGCGCGGATGACTTTTTCGACGTCAGCGCCGGTACCTGAAGAACCGGTTGAGTAACTAATCATGGCGACTTTTGGATTGATACCAAAGGCTGCCGCCGACTGCGCCGATTGAATAGCAATTTCGGCCAACTCTTCGGCATTCGGGTCAGGATTGATGGCACAGTCACCATAAACAACCACTTGTTCAGGTAACAGCATAAAGAATACTGACGACACGAGTGAGTATTCCGGTGCCGTTTTAATCAACTGAAACGCTGGGCGCACGGTATTTGCCGTGGTATGTATCGCTCCAGAAACCAAGCCGTCAACTTCATCCATCTGTAGCATAGTCGTACCCAAATACACCGTATCTTTTAGGTATTCAGCAGCGACTTCGGCATTGGTTTTACCTTTACGGCGCTCGACCACGGCAGCGATATATTTATCCATATCAAGGCTATCAGGATCGATAATCTCAAGCCCTTCTGGCAAGACTAAGTCACGGTTTTTAGCAACTTGTTCGACGTCGCTACGCTTAGCAAGCAATACACAATTGGCGATACCGCGGCTTTGGCAAATACAAGCAGCTTCTACCGTACGTGGTTCCGAGCCTTCTGGTAGCACGATGCGTTTTTTAGCATTTTGCGCTTTTTTCACCACTTGATGACGGAAAGCTGATGGTGACAGGCGCGGCTCATGGTTTTGGCTAAAGTAGGCTTTAATCCAGCTCAAGTCCAAATGCGCGGCGACATAACGCGCCACTTCTTCAGCGCGCTCCGTATCATCGCTTGGAATCTCAGCGCTCATGTGTAATAGACTTTGTACCGTCTCAAAGCTGTCATCTTCGACACTCATCACAGGGATACCGGTTTTGAGCGCTGATTGCCATAGCTCAGCGACCGTTGGGCTTGGTACCACGCCACCGGTTAATACCAAGCCTGCCAGTGGGATACCGTTGATGCAGGCAAGTCCCGCTGCCAATAATACATCATCACGGTCACCGGGCACGACAATAAGCGTGCCACGTTTAAATACTTCATCGACACGCGCAACCGAACGCGCAGTTAAGCTGATACGGTTGATACGGCGTGATTTTGCTTCACCAACATTGAGCCAAGTGGCGTCGAGCTCAGCGGCGATATCCCACGTCCGCGGTACAGATAATGAGTCGCTAAATGGTACGACTCCTATTAAACGGAATTCCTCGGTATTAAAGTGTGGTGATAGGCGTTGGACTTCTTGCATAAAGCCTTCATCCAAGCTTACAACCGCTTCACCCGGTGCGACTATTTGATTTTCCATGGTGCTTTGTACGTTTGGCAAATCATGCATGCGCATCAAGATGCAGCCAAGCGTACGGTCGCTTGCCATACCGCCAAATTCGCGGGCATGGACATCGAGCTTATCAGCCAAATAAGCAGGCTTACTGGTATCAGCGGTGCTGACAAAAATAATCTTGGCATCGAGCGCATGGGCAATCGCACGGTTGATTTGGGCGGCATAAGAGGTTTCAGTCGTTGATACCAAGCCTTCGCAAATGACCACATCATAGTCATCGCCTAGGGTATGGTAGTTGACGACCACTTCTTCCATCAAGTCATCAAGATTGTCGTCACCTATCATGCGCTCAACCCGTTGACGGCTGATAGATGCTGGCGGCTTAAGACCAAAAGCGTGCATGGCCAAGGCGCTTGAGCTGTCCAAGCTGTTTTGCTTATCGAGCGTATCATCTTGCAAAAACGGCTTCATAAAGCCCGCTTTAATGCCGTTATAGTCAAAAGCACGAATCAAGCCTAACGCCGCTGACGTCACGCCGATACCGCGGCTGATGGGCACAAGTAAAATAGTTTGCATAATATATCCTACTGTTTATTATATTTTTAACAAGGTGGTACTACTCTTTATACATTGCTACCAATCTTACTGTAAACCCAAGGCTTGACGCGTTTCTTGAGCGATACGGCATTCTTCATCGGTCGGTACTACCCATAGCTCAATGCTGCTATCGTCGGCTTGGAAACTGCCTTCGCGACCACCGACCAAGCTGGCGTTTTTAGCGGCATCTACTTTGATACCAAAATGCGGCATCATCTCTAAGATACGCGTACGCGTGGTGACCGAGTTTTCGCCAATACCACCGGTAAAGACAATACCCGTAAAGTTAGGTAGGGCACAGCTTAAGCTAGCAAGGTATTTGGCGACGCGATAGCAGAACATCTCAATAGCAAGCTTGGCGTCTTGATGACCTTCGTTGGCTGCTTGCTCAATAGTACGCAAGTCATTTGATAAGCCTGAGATACCGAGCAGACCACTTTCATTATTAAGTACTTTATCAATTTCTTCTAAGCTCATACCGAGTTGGCGTTTAAGATGAATGTGTAAGCTTGGATCTACATCACCGCTGCGCGTGCCCATCATTAGCCCTTCAAGCGGGGTCAGACCCATACTGGTATCAAGACTTTTGCCATCGTAAACAGCCGTTGCCGAGCAACCATTGCCTAAATGCGCCGTTAACCAACCGTGCGGGCCTTTGGCGCTGGTAATTTCGCTGGCGCGCTCTGATACATAGGCGTGCGAGGTACCATGGAAGCCATAACGACGGATTTTATGTTCGTCATAAAAGGCTTTTGGCAGCGGATAACGGAAAGCCACCGGCGGCATGGTTTGATGGAAAGCAGTATCAAAGACCACCACTTGTGGAATCTCAGGATAAATGGCCTGTACCGCTTCGATACCCAAAGCATTGGCAGGGTTATGTAAGGGTGCCAACACTTTTAAGCGCTTCACTTCTTCTAGCACATGCTGATTGACCCGTACCGCTTCTGAATATTCACGGCCGCCATGTACCACGCGATGACCGACCGCGATAAAGTGATACTGCTCTAAGAGCTCAAGGATTCTTTTTAAGGCAAGTTCGTGGCGACCACCAGCAATGGCGATTTCTAGTTTTTCACCATTTAACGTCGTGTGTTTGATACGGGCGGTGTCGAGGCCTAAGTTTTCGGCCAAACCTGTGATACGAGTAGAATTGTCTTCGCTGATGAGCGCGTATTTGATAGAAGAGGAACCGCAGTTGAGGACTAAGGTGGGGTTGGTCAGGTTTGATGTTTCGGTATTTTTGTCATCAAAAGTCGTGGTTAGGCTGGCACTCATACTCTATCCTTAGATTATATTTTGTAAGTGGTGAATCGTCATCGATTATCACCGGTTGTATAAACAAAAACCAGCCATATCCTTGCTGGCGTACGCCGAACAGCTGACATACGTAAACAATGACATCGCTGATTTTTATTGTTCTTGGGCTGGGACTGCTTTAAAGGACGTTAAAGGTTTGCATCTATCTGTTTTTAGAAGCCAGTTTTTAGAAATCTGGTCTTGCAAAACTTAGGTTTTCGTACTTTTAAAGGTTAATAGGACGCATGCTAGCGCCTCGTCACAGCCACAAGGGTTAAGTATAATGTACCATATTTTTGCGCGTATACCACGATAACTATAAGGCTTTAATCAGCAATCTCATAAGTGCTTAATACAAGTGTACACCGAAGGTCGCGAGTGTTTATCAGCTATAATGAGACAAAAATACACTCTATAAAAATTGTAAGTAAATTTTTCTGGGTTAATCAGCTGCAGCTTTATTAATGCTGTAAGACCTATCTATCAAAGCCATCTATTCATACGTTCAGTCATTTATTTGCATAAATTTATGGCTCAAACAGAAGTGGTAGGCGCACAGCTTTAACGAATAATGCTATGATTAAAAAATTGTCCTATTTCCCTATTGCCGCCTTGGTTGTTTTTTATTGATAGTTATTTTCATTCTTATCCTATCTTATTCAAACCAAACGGTTGCAAGATTACAGGTTAGCCATTCTATGTTTACTATACGCCGCACTCCTAAGATTAAAAGCGCTGACTTAAGCACTGCTTCAAGTGTAAGCGCCAGTCGCCCTGCTACTTATAAGCTTATCGCAGCTACTCTGGTGATAGGTTCTACAGTATTGACAGGCTGCGGGCAAAAAGGTGATTTGTATCTAGTAGAATCTAGCAGCCAAACAGTTGAAACTAATAGTCCGGTGCTTGATAGCAGCAGTCATCCGCAAGATGCTGCCTTTGCTAAAATTGACGACAATCAAAATAACCAGCAAAACACAGATAATTTTCAGTTGCCTGAGCCGAGCACCGATCCCAACGATTATTAATCATTGATTATTGCTTATTACAATGCAAACGCTCAAACGATTTTTAGCGTATCCGACAAGCTATTCACCTTTATGCCTTAAAACCTTAATACATTGATTATATTAGAGATATTTATATGAGTCAGTCAGTCACTACCCAAACCGAGCAGGGATTGTATGTGCATCCTGAAGCCTTAACCGCCCATTTGCCCGCGCTCGATTATCGAGGCGGTGCCTTGCATATGGAGCAGGTCAGTATTGATGAATTAGTTAAAAACTATGGCACGCCGTGCTATGTGTACTCAAAGCAAGCTATTTTAGATGTCTATCAAGCTTATACCACAAGCTTTGCCAGTCTACCGCATCAGATTTGTTATGCGGTAAAGGCAAACTCCAATTTGGCGGTACTTGGTATCTTGGCGCAAGCAGGGGCAGGGTTTGATATCGTTTCACGTGGTGAGTTGATGCGCGTATTGGCGGCAGGCGGCGAGGCTGCGCGCGTGGTATTCTCAGGCGTTGGCAAAACCTATAGCGATATCGAATATGCACTGACCCAAGGTATTGGCTGCTTTAACGTCGAGTCGATTAGCGAGCTGACCTTGATTAATGATGTCGCAAAGCAGTTGGATAAATCGGCACCAATCTCGCTACGGGTCAATCCAAATGTCGATGCTAAGACCCATCCGTATATTTCAACAGGGTTAAAAGACAACAAGTTTGGTATTGACCATGAAAATGCCGTCGCTGTCTATGAGCAAGCGGCGCAATTATCGCATATCGATATCGTTGGTATCGACTGTCATATTGGCTCGCAATTGACGGAAGTTGCGCCATTTGTAGCAGCTTTAGATAAAGTGATTGAGCTGATACATAGCCTGCGTGATAAAGGCATTGCGCTGCGTCATATTGATTTGGGCGGTGGCCTCGGCGTGCGTTATATCGATGAGACGCCCGTATCTATCGATGAATTTGCCCAAGCGTTATTACCAAAATTGACGGCGCTTGGTTTAACGGTATTCTTTGAGCCCGGTCGCAGTATCGTGGCCAATGCGGGTGTGCTCTTAACTAAGGTTGATGTGTTAAAACCAACTGAGCATAAAAACTTTGCTATTGTCGATGCGGCAATGAATGATTTGATTCGTCCGGCTTTATATCAAGCTGAAATGGCGGTGATTCCAAGCGTTCTGCCCAACAAAGGTATCGATACCGATGGCACACAACCGTGGGATATTGTTGGTGCGATTTGTGAAACCGGTGACTTTTTAGCAAAAGACCGTTTGTTGTCATTAGCAACGGGCGATATCTTAGCGATAACCGGTGCTGGCGCGTACGGCTTTACCATGAGTAGCAATTACAACTCGCGCGGTCGTGCCAGCGAGGTGATGGTAGCCGATGATAATCATCAATTGATTCGTAAGCGTGAAACGCTTGAAGCGTTATATGCCGATGAAATGTTGTGGCAAGATAAGTAGCCTATTAAAAACGCCGCGATGTTTAATAATTAAAGTTTTATGATGAAAGCTTAATGATTAAAGCTTAATCATTAAAAATGACCCATTGTTATAACGACAATGGGTTTTTTATGGCCTGCTTTAATTCAAAGTCTAATCAAAAATATTTGTTCGGTTGTAGAGCACTAACTTAGCCTTTGATAGCGGTGATAATTATGATTGTATCTGACAGCGTGCTAATATAAGGCATACATAAAAATAGGATAGGATAACAAGGATATGCTAATAGAATTTACAAAGATGCATGGGCTGGGTAATGACTTTATGGTCATCGATTTGGTGACCCAGCGCTTAGAGTTAACCAAGGATTTGGTGCAACTGTTGGGCGATCGCCATTTGGGCATTGGCTTTGATCAATTGCTCGTTGTTGAGCCGCCGATGCGTCCTGACGTTGATTTTAGTTATCGCATTTTTAATACCGATGGCACAGAGGTCGAGCAGTGTGGTAATGGCGCGCGCTGTTTTGCCCGTTTTGTACAAGCGCGTAAGCTGTCATTTAAGCAGCGGCTGCGCGTTGAGACGGCAAGCGGCATTATTTCGCTGACGACAGACCGCTATGGCTGGGTCGAAGTCGATATGGGTAAACCAAAGTTCGAGCCAAGCGAGATTCCCTTTACTCCAAGAGCGACGACCAAAATCCAAAACGCCTATCATTTAGACGTTAATGGCACTCCTGTACAGCTTTATGTTGCCAATATGGGCAACCCGCATGCGGTTATTAAAGTTGACGACGTACTCGATGCCGACGTTGAGACTTTAGGCAAAGCTATCGAATCGCATCCTGCCTTTCCAGAGCGCGTCAATGTCGGCTTCATGCAAGTGATGAATCAGCGCCATATTCGTTTGCGTGTTTATGAGCGCGGTGTTGGTGAGACCCAAGCTTGTGGTACCGGTGCCTGTGCCGCAGTGGCGGTCGGTATCCGTGAAGGCTGGCTCGATGAAGGCGAAGACGTACGCGCCCAGCTTTATGGCGGCAGCATGATTATCAAATGGCAGCCGGGTTATTCAGTGATGATGACCGGTCCAACGGCGTTCGTCTACGAAGGCGTCTTTAGCCCAGATGGTCTGATGGCACAAGCCGGCATCAAACCTATTCCAGAAGGTTAATGGATAATAGGTTAATGAACAATGACAAGCGGTGTAGGTTTGCTGCTAGGTAAACGTTATGGTCATCTCTAAGAAGGCTATGTTCAATAAAAACCGTCAGACGACAGAGCCTAGCTCAGATTCTGAGTCGAAAGCGTGGCTATCAGTTGAGCATGCTGCTGCTATAGAGTCGGATGCCGCGCTACGTGGACTGTTAGCACCGGTACATCGTTGGCTTAATACGCTGTCGGTGCGAAATCACTCCGAACATACGTTGGTGGCTTATTTTGCGGGCTTAAACCAGTTGGCGCTATTTTTACGCGGCAAACGTTTGACATGGACGCGCTGTGATAAGCGCCAATTAGCCCAGCATATCAGCCAGCGCCTCGATGAAGACAAGCTGGCACTTGCGAGCGTCCAGCAAGAGTTATCGGCTATCCGTCATTTTTATGGCTGGCTGATAGAAGAGGATTTAGCACGTATTAACCCAACCACCGGCTATCAGCTTAAGCGTAGCCCTAGACCGCTGCCGTCTATCGCCGATGTGGATTTATTGACTCAGCTGCTTGACCAAGAGATACCTGATACGCCCGAACAAGCACGCTTGTGGTTGCGCGATAAAGCAATGTTTGAACTGCTTTATAGCAGCGGTCTGCGTGTCGGTGAATTGGTGGCGCTCGATATGGCAGATATAGACTTGGTTGACCTGCGCGTGCGCGTGACGGGTAAAGGCAATAAAACACGTTTGGTGCCATTAGGTATCAAAGCTGCCGAGGCGATTAAACGTTATCTGCCGCACCGTAATCTGTGGGTAGAGCAGATGGACAGCGCTTTGTTTATCAGTGAGAAATTAGGCACGCGCTTATCAACACGGGCGGTACAGCAACGCCTCAAAGTTGCGGCTACACGTGCGGGTATCGCGCAAAATATGTATCCACATTTATTGCGCCACTGCTTTGCGTCGCATATGTTATCTGGTAGTGGCGATTTGCGCGCGGTACAAGAAATGCTTGGCCATAGCGATATCAGCACCACGCAAATTTATACTCATGTTGATTTTGCTAAATTGACCCAAGTTTATGACCGAGCCCATCCGCGCGCGACTCATGCGAAAAATAACAGTGACAGAGATATTACTTAAGTTGAAGCTACTTAATTTGCAGTTACAGATGTAGTGCCAGTTTCATTTTTAATCATTTAAACCTACATCTATGCCAAACGATGGCAGTCAAAGATAGGCATCTTTTGCCGTCCTTGAATTTGTAATTTTTTATCTAAGTTTGCTAATACTAAAGCATAATTTTTATTAGCAGGGTCTTTCAAGTCACTATCCTCATAGCTGTTGATAATCGTGCCATCATAAGCGGTAATCGTGCTATGACCCCATGTCTGACGGCTACTGCCATCCTTATAAGCATGCTCGCCGCCTTGTGCTGCGCCAATCACCATACACTGACTGTCTAACGCACGTGCACGGAGTAACAGCGACCAGTGCGCTTGCCCGGTCAAATAAGTAAAGGCTGATGGCGCGCTTAGCAAATCCGCGCCCGCTTGCCGTAGCCGCTGCGCCAATGCTGGAAAACGTAAATCAAAGCAAACCATCATACCGAGCTGATAAATACCATCATTTGCTTCGAGTGTCGTAACGACTGTTTGGGTACCGGGCTCAAAGGTTGCCGCTTCATTATAGCTGCCTTGCTTATCGGCGACAGTCGCGGTAAACAGGTGAATCTTATCGTAGCGCGCTACTCGCGTACCATCGGGGGCAAACAGCTGACTGACTTGGCGTAATCTACCATCGGGTACGATGACGCCATCAGGGCGGTAAGGGCAGGGCAGTGAGCCTGCAAGTACATAGATACCATAAGTACGCGCATAGTCAGCTATCGTTGCTGACAGCTCATCAAAACGCTCAGCAGTGGCAAACTGTCGACCCATGCTACAGCAGTTTTCTGGTAGCACTACCAACTGTGCGTCTTGTGCGCGTGCATCGATAATGGCGGCTTTTATATCTGCTAAATTGTCCTCGATATTTTGCTGGCTATTCATTTGCACAGCAGCAACGGTGAGTTGTCCGTTATTTCTTATCTCATTCATAGTATTGTTCTCGATTTTAAGGTGTATTGAGTTTCCCTCTTATTTGCTCTTTTATCCTATTGTTATTCACGACTCTTATGCATAAGTTTGCGTTGGTCTTACATGATTAAGCGCTTAGCAGCCCTATAAAGCTATTGATGTTTTTATAATTTGAGCAAGAGCTAAAAAATAGCTTATCTGGACAGGGTATAAATTATCATAGCAACATTGTAGCAAAAAATGCTATCGTCATGACCTGACCGCTTAAAGCCCATTTTTAATCAGTATAAGCGTCAATAATCGCAGGCTTTAACCAGCATAACATATAGAATCTTACCCTGATCGGAGTGTAATAAGTCACCCATGAGTATGTCGTTTGGATTGGCGACCACGCTGAGCACCTCACAAAAACTGACCCCGCAAATGCAGCAAGCTATTAAATTGTTGCAGCTCTCTAGTCTTGAGCTCGCGCAGGAGGTACAGGCGAAGCTCGATAGCAATCCATTGCTTGAACGTATCGAAGATGACGATGATGATAATGATGAGTACGACAAGAGTGATGATGAGGCGCTCAATGAGTTTGGCGAATCATTAACGCTGGATAGTTGGAATCAACATACTGGCATTGATGCATTTTCTACATCGTCTACCACCTCATCTGGTGATTATGATAATGCCTCTGAATATGATAATGACTTTAGTGACAGTTTGGATAAATTACAACAATCCAGTTTTGACGATGATGCAATAGACAGTGATGCGCTGGGTGGAGAGGGGTATAGTAGCTTTGATACTGACAACTATACGTCCGTCGCTAAAAGTTCAGGCAGTAGCACGAACGATGAGTTTGATAGCTATCAGGGCAGCACCAGCGCGACCATTCAAGACCATGTGCGCTGGCAGTTAAATTTCAAACATCTCTCCGAGACAGATACGCTCATTGCCGAGTACTTGATGGACTCTATGGATGATATGGGCTTTGTGCGCCTTGATATCGATGAGTTGTTACAGAGCTTTGATACCATGGCAAGCTTTTACCAATGGGATGAGCGCGTTGAGCATGATGAGATCATGGCGGTACTGCGCATTATTCAATCGTGTGACCCGCTTGGTGTTGGCGCGCGCAATCTCAACGAATGCTTAGCGCTGCAATTGTCCAAGCTTGATACGAATACAAAGTATCTTAAAGAAGCCAAAGCACTTCTCTCAGCCAGTGAGCATTTAGTTAGTAATAATATCAAAGCCTTGACTGAGCTGACGGGACTCGCACCTGAATATATCACACCCGCTCTTACTCTATTACGTACTTTGAATCCATCACCTGGCTTGTTATTCCAAAGCAGTCAGCCTGATTATATGCAGCCATCAGCAAGCTATGATATTCCTGATGTGTTGGTTATGCCTATTCGCCGTCACAATAGCAATAGAGGTGATATTACTGCCCAAGTAGATGGCTGGCAGGTACGTCTTAATCCTGAAACCTTGCCTAAGCTGCGGGTCAATCAAGAGTATGCCAGTTTAGTCAAACGCGGTGATGACAGCCCTGACAATCAGTATCTGCGTGAAAACCTTACCGATGCGCGCTTGTTTATTCGTAGTATCGAGGAGCGTAATCAAAACTTGTTAAAAGTAGCGACCAGTATTGTGCGCTACCAGCAAGAGTTTTTGCAACATGGTGCAACCGCCATGCAGCCGCTTATTTTAAAAGCCATTGCCGAAGAAGTTGATTTGCATGAATCGACTGTCTCGCGCCTGACTACCAGTAAGACTATCCTAACGCCCCAAGGGTTGTTTTCCCTCAAGCACTTCTTCTCATCTCACGTCAGCAGTAGCGACGGTGATATCTCTTCAACCGCCATCAGCGCCATGATTAAGCAGCTTATCGCTGATGAAGACCCTAAAAAACCCTTATCTGACAGTCGCATAAAAGATTTTTTATTAGCAGAAGGTATCGATATCGCCAGACGAACAGTGGCCAAATATCGTGAAGCGATGAATATCGGATCCTCTACCCAGCGCAAACAAAAGTATTAAATGTTGTGATTCAATGGCTTATCAATGCAGTACTGCTCTTATCAATATGTTTTTTCGTAAATATAAAAAATAAAATTTTTTGATTATATAGAAACATGCAGGAAACATCAGTTTTTATTACATTTAGTTACAGTTTAGTGTCTTGCTACTATTCGCTTTTCATGACAAATTAGAGTCATACCAACAACGAAAACCAAGTATCGATTTGGCTTATTTGTATAAATCATCAATCTAAAATATGATAAAAATGCGTTTATATTTTACTAAAGGAGTAGAGGGATAAAGACGTTAATGATTAAAAAGCTAAGCGCTAAATCTTATTAAATATACTTATTAAACATAAAAAGATACTAGGTCAGTTATTGGTAAGGCAGGGTGATAAAAGCACAAGTGCTGGCTCATCTGTTGATTATAAGTAGCAATATAAGCAATAATAAAAGGACAATAATATGAATGTTTCTATCAGTGGTCACCATATCAGTATTACCGATGCCATGGACAAAGCGGTTCGCGAAAAACTTGAAAAAGTAGAGCGTCACTTCGATCAGATTCAAAGTATTAAAGTGATATTATCGCTAGACAACAGCGGCGCAAGTGATGGCGGTAAAAAGACTCATAAAGCCGAAGCAATTATGCGAGTCGCAGGTCAAGAGATGTTTGTCCAAGCCCTTGAAGACGATATGTATAAAGCTATTAACGACATGGCAGACAAACTTGATAGACAAGTGCGTAAATATAAAACCCGTCAAGACCGTAAGAAAACTCAGGGTCCAGGGCGCGATGAACGCTATGAAGATTTAACCGATGTAGAGGCAGCGCCTGCGGTTTAGCTTTAAATGCCACACGGTTTAATAGCAATGTTTAGCTGTCATGTTAGGTGGATTTTCTATCATATAAGCTTTATTGTCGTAACCATTGATAATTCTTAGCTCATAAATAAATAGTATAAATAGCAGGATTGTTGATGATAGACGATCAATAGTGTTAATGATTGAAATGAAACAAACGATAAGCTAAGCAAAAAAAGGACCTCTAACGTATTATCGTTGAGGTCTTTTTTATTGTCTTTTTTAAATGGTGTGGTTTATAAATCTTAGCCGCCGCCAACCGCTTGTACGACTTCAATATTCATACCTTCAACGATACGCAGTTTATCAAGCTCGCTTTTTGGTATCAGCTCACCATCGACTTCAACGGCGTAGCGTCCGGTACTAAGCCCAAGTTCATTGACGACCAATTGTACCGTTTGATGGGTGGTCTGCAGTGTCTTACCGTTTACATTAATATTACTCATAGTATGTGCTCCCTAATGACTTGAGATTCCTTTTTATCAAATTATCTTTAATATATGTTTATCTGTAACTGAAATTTTATCGATGACGGTTAGCTGTGTTATTCATTTTAAACGACTGATTGTGCGTTTTAATTATTTAAACCAAAGTAGCTATCAAATACCGGCGTGATTTAAACGAGACGTCGTTACTGCAAGCCATAACCAACCTGCAATCATCAATACACCGCCGATAGGGGTAATCGCCCCAAACCAGCGCGGCGCACCAAGCGTCATGGCATATAAACTGCCCGCAAAGATAATCACCCCGACCTGCAATAACCACGCCGTGGTTTGAGTCGCATAATTTAGCCGAATAAGAATGCCCACCAGCAATAACCCAAGCCCATGTATAAACCAGTATAAGGTTGCTGTTTGCCACCATTCAAGCTGCTGAGGACTGACGATAGCTTTAAGACCATGGGCACCAAAGGCACCCAAAGCCACAGCGATAGCCATATTAAGCGCCGCAATACTTATCCAATTTAGCATGGTCAAACTCGTATTATAAAAGGAACTTTAATAATGGCTCTTTTCATCTAATAAGAAGCTTTAGCTGACAAGCTGCTTACTGAATATCATCAGGTAATATCACGCTATCGATGGTCATGGCTTCACGGATTTTATCCATGGCATTTTTCTCGATTTGGCGCACACGTTCGGCTGAGATAGAGTAGACCGCGGCCAATTCATGTAAGGTTGATTTTTGCTCAGAAAGCCAGCGCTGCTCGACGATATCGCGTGAACGATCATCCAAGGTATCCATCGCCGCCAGTAGTGCAGAAGAGTTATTTTCTTCCCAATCAGATTCTTCAACCATCTCGGCAGGGTCAATACCGTCCTCTAAGAACAGCTGCGGCGCATAGCGTCCATCGTCATCATCGCTTGACTGCGCTTCAAATGATGCATCATACGACGTCAAACGTGATTCCATTTCAAGCACTTGCTTGCGCGTCACATTTAAATCATTGGCAATGGCATCAGCTTCTTCAAGGGTTAGCTGGTTGTTGGTCTTTTTAAGGCTACGTAAGTTAAAGAATAATTTGCGATGCGCTTTGGTGGTGGCAACTTTGACAATGCGCCAGTTACGGATGACAAATTCGTGAATTTCAGCCTTAATCCAATGCACGGCAAAGGATACCAAACGTACGCCTTTATTAGGGTCAAAGCGTTTTACCGCTTTCATTAGCCCTAAATTGCCTTCTTGGATTAAATCGGCTTGCGGCAGACCATAGCCTGAGTAGCTACGCGCAATATGAATAACAAAACGCAGGTGCGACATAACAAGTAAACGCGCCGCCTCGACGTCGCCTTCATCGTAATAGCGATGGGCAAGCTCTTGCTCTTGGGTCGGTGTCAAAATCGGTATTTGATGCACGGTATTGATATAAGCACCCAAATTTACCCCGGGCGCAGATAAATGCGTTGGCATCGCAGGGACCAAATCGCGAGTACTGGTATCGCCAAGCGCGCTGGCGTCATAAGGCGGACGCGCCGCTGCAGCTTTTAGCGCCGCATCGCGTGCTTCGTTTTTTTCGGGCGCTGCGCTGTCTTTTTTACGGGAATTTGCAGCGTTAGTAGAAGTATTAGCCATATTCTTGACCTTGGTTAAATAGATAAGCAATGAGTCAGATAAAAATCTTTATAGTTGTAATTGTAAAGGATAGCGCCGCTTAGTTGCTATCAGTTTTGGTAATGATGAAGTGATATATTGTATCAACAGAATATTTAGATTTTGTTGCTGTAGTCTCTTCGCTATTTACTGCTGTTGCCTGATTGATGACCAACAATAATGGGTTTGCGGTATCTGTTTTCTGGCTCTGCTCACAAAACGCAGTGATATCCGCTTGCGAGTTTGGGTCGGTTGCAACCACATATAACGATTCGCCTGCGGCTACATGACGCAGCGCCACTTTGGTTTTGAGCAGTGGCATCGGGCAGGCAAGTCCGCGCCCGTCTACCATATCTTTAATAATAATCGTCTCGTGCTTCAAACCTGCGCTATCATTTAGTTTACCGTTATCGGTTGCACTAAAGGTGTCTGCTGACAATAACTCTAACAGCTGTCTTATCGCTTGCTGCTTTGCTTCAGGCAAGGTATCTGATAAAGCTTCTGACAGATGCACAGCATGCGAGCCTTGTACAATGATGGATTGGTTATCAGCAGACATAAAATTAACCTTTAAGATATCAATGTTTAAGGTAGCAGTATTTAAGACAGTACGGCTGTTTAAGAGAGCTTGGCTTGGTATAGTACTGCCCAGAAGCCTTTAGCATGGCCTACCATTATAGCAAATTGCCACTATGTAATTGCAGTTGAATATAGTCATCATAATGTTTGGTCAATCAGAACACCTTATTAGGGCGTGTACTCAATTCAATCGATGGACATCTAAATGGGCTAAAAATGGCTAAATTTTGCCAAACCTCGTCAAATAGCTGGGTAATATCCCGATATTAACTGCACTATTTTCCTCGTTTGGCTACAATTTATCTCACTTTTATCACCATTTTTAAAGTGAGGACACGCCCTAGCATTAAGCAATAGATTTATGTTTTAAACCTTAAGTTCGGACTATAAATTTACACCGTCTAGATTTACACAACCATGTTGCACAATCGTGACGCACGGCAGCGTGATTGGTAGCCAGAAGCAGACGGCAATTGACCTTGGATAAACAAGCTCGTATAGTCAAAAAAACGTTATGATTACTCGTATAGGATACGCACTTGTATTATTCTCATAGACCATCGCTGCTTAAAAAACCAGTAAAGACATTAGCAGAAGGCGCGTTTGCGCTAAAGTTAGGTATGTCTGCTACTTTACTAATGCTGGCAACCACTGCCAACGCTATCAGCACACAAGCTGCGCCCTTTGCTTATGATTCATGGCAGTCTAGCAATGCAGACGAGTTAGATTTGCCCAATTTGCGTGGACAAGGATTAAGCTTTGCTGAGCAATATCAAAATAAACTGCTTGGCGAATGGTCGTTAAGAAACATCAATGGTCGCACTAAGATGGAGCATGACCCTTGGATACACGAAACGGTCAAAGACATCACTTGGCGGTTAAATGCTCAAGCGCGCCAGCAAGCGCCACTCGGCTTGGTCATTATTGATAATCCCAGTATCAATGCTTTTGCCGCGCCAGGTGGGGTTATTGGGCTGAATACCGGTACGATACTGGCGGCAAGCAGTATGGATGAGCTTGCCAGCGTCATTGCGCATGAAGTAGCACATATTAGCCAAAACCATTATGAGAGCGGGGCGGATGAGCGCAAAAAAGCCTTGCTGATGCAAATAGGCGGTATGCTTGCGGCGATTGCGGCGTCAGCGGTCGATGGTGATGCAGCCGCTGCCGTCATGATGGGCAGCCAAACGGCGACGATGAATAGCAGTATGGCTTTTAGCCGTAATAATGAGCGTGAAGCTGACCGCGTTGGGATGCAAATCATGAACCAAGCTGGTTATGATCCACGGGCGATGCCACGCTTTTTTGCGACGATGAATCAACAAAGCCAATTAAACCAAACCGCCAATCAATTCTTACCCAGTTTTGTGCGCTCGCATCCTTTAAGTAATGAGCGCTTAAGTGAGTCGCAAAGCCGCGCTCAGCGTTATACCTCATTGTCATTAAACCAGCAGCAGCGCCATCAAGCGTTGTTTGATTTGCTGTATTGGCGTGTACAAAGTACCGGCAAACACGTCTCCGAAACTGCATTGACGACCGCTGCTAAAAATAGCGTTGGCGCAAAATTGGCGCTGATGTATTGGTATGGCGAGCAGCAGCGTTTTAAAGAGGCCAATGAGCTATATACTGAGCTATCAGCGTTGCCCGCGCCGCAGCGCCAAGTATTAGAGCCTTTATTGTCTATTACCCAAAGCCAAATCCTTACTGAGCAAAATCAATGGCAACAAGCGGCTGAGCTGCTAGAGAGTCAGCAGCGCCTCTATCCTGAGCGCCGTGACCTGCGTCTTTATTTGGCTGAAGCACTGACCAATAGCAATCAGCCAACCAAAGCGCAAGCACTGCTTAAGCCCTTGACTGAGCAGCAGCCAAGCGACCGTTATGCATGGCAAAGTTTGCAATTGGCCAATGAAAAAATTGCTAAAACCACCGATTCAGCGCCGCTGGCAAAAATCGCCACCATTAATGCGCTGCGTTATCGCAGTCATGACCAGCTATGGAGTGGCCGCTATGACCGCGCGCTGACCTCGTTGACGCAAGCCAAGCAATTGACTGAGCAAATGCAAAAAACCGCGCAAGCGAGCAGCGCTCGTCCGTTACTTGCCAATATCAATGCCGAAATCAAAGCCGTAAAAACCGCCAAAGACTTTAAGCCTTAGGCGGTTGTTTTTATCGCTTGGGTCGATAAGCAGATTAAGAATATATAGTTTTTCTTAACTTTGATTAACCCTGCAGGGCATCTTTTACCAGTTTAGAGATGAGTGCAGGGTCAGCACGGCCCGCGGTTTTGTTTTTTAACACGCCCATCACGCTGCCCATATCACGCATCGATGTGGCACCTTGCTCAGCGATTTCGGCATTGACCAAAGCGGCAAGCTCGGCATCATCCATTTGTTTTGGCATAAACTCGGTGATGATATCGATTTCAAACTGCTCTTTATTTGCCAAATCATCACGGCCATTTTCGGTAAAAATTGTCAGTGACTCATGGCGTTGTTTTAGCTGCTTTTGTAGCACTTCCAATACTTGCGCATCATCAAGTTCGGTCTGGCGGTCAATCTCAATTTGCTTGACCACCGATTGGACGTTGCGCAATACTTTAACGCGCTCAAGCTCACGCGCTTTCATCGAAGTTTTGATGCTGTCAGACAAGGTCTGTTTAAGTTGGCTCATTGTTATTATTCCTTATGAGTATGGATAAAATAGTTTTTCGTAAAATAACTGTTGGTAAAATAATTGGGGTAAAGTGTTAAATAAAAATCTGCTGAGCATTTATCAGCATGAATAACAAAAATTGTAGCATAAAAAACGCCACTGTTATTCATCGATAACAGTGGCGTTAGTGTAGCGCTGGTATTTAGCTAATCGTATTAGTGATTAGTACATACGAGTGGTACGAATAGTTTCGCGTTGTAATTTCTTTTTATAACGCTTTACAGCAGCGGCTTTTTTGCGCTTGCGTACTTGCGTTGGTTTTTCATAAAATTCACGCTTACGTACGTCTGATAGAACGCCGGCTTTTTCACAAGCACGCTTAAAACGACGGATAGCGATGTCAACTGGTTCGTTTTCTTTAACCTTAACTGCAGGCATGAAAGCTCCTTTATTAGGATGAGATGTAAGGGCATTAGTTTGGCTGTGTATTAGTATTTAGCCGTAATATCTCAAGATTATCGGCATCAGCTCAAACTAGGATAGTCTTGCGCAATAGCACAAGGGCGCTTATTTTAATCAAAAATGGCAGTAAAGTCAAAGGCTTTTGCGCATTAATCCATAATTATCATTAAGTTGCACGCTATTATCAGCAATAACGGTCGTAACTCATTTAGACTCATGATTTGCTTGCCCTTAACATAGTGCTCCTTAAAAGTGTATGAATGGATAAATTTGCTGCATGGTACAAACAGAAATAAAAAACCCTACTGTCTATAACGGTTTAGGCAGAGTTTATGCTATGATAATTTGCATAATATCAATCGTTTTATGTGCACTTTATTAAGGATGTTGCAATGAAGAAATCAGTACTAAACACGGCGCTAAGCACAGCATTTATCGTTGCCCTTGGCTTTGGTATCAGTGCTTGCAGTGGGGATAAAGAAGGCGAGTCGCACGAAGTCTTAGCAAAAGACCGCGTCGATGAAGCAGCAGAGCTTGCGCGTAAAAACGCACCTGAAGCAGAAGAGCTGAATTTCCCAGAAACAGCGCCAATGCCAGCGGCTGAAGCAGACGCCGCGGCAAGTACTGAATCCACCACAGCTAGCACAGAAGCAGGCGCTGCTGCTACATCAGAAGATACTGCAACTGCAGGCGCGGATACCGAAGTGGCTAGTACTGAAACTGAGACTAAAAGTGCAGAGGCGCCAGCTACGGATGCAGCCACTACAGATGCGACAGCAGTAGCGAATTAGTAGCTTTTACGATAAAAGTACGTTGTGATGAAGGTAGCGACAGCCACTAGCCAGCTATTTTATTAACAAGCTGTTTTACTAACAAGCTATAGACGAGGGAATAACCATGAAACAAAATACCATGAAGAAAAAATCAGTTGTGAAATTGGTGCTGTCTGGCCTGAGTCTTAGTGCGTTATTAACACTCAGTGCTTGTAGTGGCGGCGACAATACGGCAGCTGAAGAACCTGCTGCTGTCAATGAAACAGAGACAGTGGTTGTAGAGCCTGAAGCGCCAGTTGCAGAAACTGAAGTAGCCACTGAACCTGCCGTTGAAGCAGAAGCAACTGAAGCAGTAGAAGCCGAGCCTGCAGCTGCTGCTGAGACAGAAGTGTTAGCCGCTGATGCTGGTGCAAAGCTGTATGAAAAACAGTGTAAGGTTTGCCATGAAAGCGGTTTGTTAGAAGCGCCGAAATTTGGTAATAAAGAAGATTGGGCGCCGCACCTTGCTAAAGACATAGATACGCTACGTATGCATTCTGCAAAAGGCTTTAACAAAATGCCGGCGCAGGCAAATGCTGAAGTAAGTGAAGCGCAAGTGCATGCCGCAGTTGATTATATGGTCGCTGCAGCCAGTTAACTCTGCTTGTTGAAATTTGCTCGACTGACCGCCATTGTAAGCTAACAGTGGCGGTTTTTTATTAATGCTACAAGGCAAATATAAAGGCATATAGATGAAAGTATTGGGTTTAGAGACCTCTTGCGATGAGACTGGTCTGGCGATTTTTGATAGCGAGCAGATAACGAGCGACAATAAAGGTCTGCTAGGGCAGGTACTGTATTCACAAATAGAGCTGCACGCCCTTTATGGCGGTGTGGTGCCCGAGCTTGCCAGCCGCGACCATATTCGTAAGCTGGTGCCTTTGTTTAACGAATTGCTAGAGCAATGTGATATCACTAAAGATGAGATTGATGCTATTGCTTATACTAAAGGTCCGGGGCTTATCGGTGCGCTGATGACGGGCGCATTATTTGGTCGCAGCTTGGCTTATGGTTTGGACGTACCAGCGATTGGTATTCACCATATGGAAGGGCATTTATTAGCGCCGCTCATGGGTGCTAATCCGCCAGCTTTTCCGTTTGTCTCGTTACTGGTTTCTGGTGGTCATACTTTGCTGATTGCCGCACACGGTATCGGACAATATGAAATCCTTGGTGAGTCCATCGATGATGCGGCGGGTGAGTGTTTCGATAAAGCGGCGAAAATGCTCGGTTTGCCGTATCCGGGCGGTCCAAACATCGCTAAATTAGCGGAAACGGGCAATCAAAATGCCTATAATTTACCGCGTCCAATGCTCCATCGTGGTTTGGATTTTTCTTTTAGCGGTATGAAAACTGCGGTACATAATCTTATCAAGGACACCCCATTCTCAGGGGGCTCGGGCAATGGCTCTGCTAGTGATCCGCAAGTTCGCGCCGATATTGCTGCCAGTTTCCAGCATGCCGTGGTCGATACCTTGGTGAAAAAATGCGTCAAAGCCCTTAAACAGGTCGATATGAATCGCTTGGTTATTGCAGGCGGCGTCAGTGCTAATAGCCATTTGCGTGAAACCTTAGAAAGCGAGCTTGCTAAAATAAATGCTACGGTTCATTACGCGCCACCAGCTTTATGTACCGATAATGGGGCGATGATTGCCTATGCAGGTTACGAGCGTTTGCAAGCGGGTCAAGCAGATGATTTGGCTGTCAGCTGCGTACCACGTTGGCCGATGACCGAGTTGCCTGCGGTATAAGCGCTAAAAAGTCGCTTGTATCCAATTTATTAAACTTTATCTCACTCAAGGATAACTTATGCAGTGGCTTGCAATTGGACTAGGTGCTGCTATTGGCGCTTGCCTGCGAGGGTGGCTGGCGCGTTTTAATCCGCTGCATCACTGGATACCACTTGGGACGCTTGGCGCTAATGTCTTAGGTGGGCTATTGATAGGGCTAGCCTTGGTGTGGTTTGAACGAGTGGGCAGCGGCTTGTCTCCCAATATTAGACTGTTTGTGATAACTGGTTTTTTGGGCGGGCTGACAACTTTTAGCACCTTTAGCGTCGAAGTATTTACCTTTATCCATAATGGCAAACTGCTTGCGGGCTTAGGACTGATTGGGCTACATGTGGGGCTGACGTTATTAGCAACGGCAATTGGCTTTTATTTCTTTAAGTTGGTTTTGTAATAATAAAAATGCAGCAATAAAAAAGAGCCATATTAATTTTTAATACGGCTCTTTTTTTAAACAACTTTTTAAAAAAAGCACTAGCTATACCGGTTTTACAATCCCTTCTAATAAACTCGCAAACCCTTGCATATACGCCGTATCTTGGCTCGAGGTGCGCGTCGCCGCATAGAGCTGACAGTAGACGCCACTGCCTAATGGCCGCGAAACCACCCAGCCTTTTTTCTCATATTCAGCGACCACCCAATCAGGTAATGCCGCCACCCCGCGTTCACTAGCAACCAACTGAATAAGCATCGCAGTCAGTTCGGTGGTACGCATGCTTTTAAAGCTGACCTGTGCTGGCGTCATAAAATTAGCAATGATATCGAGGCGCTTAGCTTCCACCGGATAGGCAATCAAGGTTTCATCAACCAAGTCTTTGGCGTGGATAAATGCCTGCTCAGCCAAGTCATGGGTAGGCGATAGTACCAAACGGCTCTCATACTCAAATAATGGCTGATAGCTGATACCTTCTATTGGTAAATTACTGGTGGTAATCAATAAATCGATATCACCTTCCATCAATAAATGATGCGGCTCAGGCTCAAAACCGGTAGCGAAATCCAATTCGACATCCGACCATTCGCGGCGATAGTGATTGAGAATCGGCATCAACCAATCAAAGCAGCTATGACATTCAGACGCTAAGCGCAATCTGCCCGCTTGACCATGGGCTAAGCGTTTTAAGTTTGCTTTGGTGCGCGTAACCTGCGGCATGATACTGTCTGCCAGCGCCAATACCGTTTTGCCCGCTGGCGTAAAAGTCAGCGGACGCGTGCGACGGTTGACCAAACTGATATCGTAGTAATTTTCCAGCTCTTTTAACTGATGGGAGACCGCAGAGGCGGTGACATGCAGCTCATCGGCAGCAGCGGCCAATGAGCCATGGGCTCGCAGCGCAGTTAGTGTATTAAGATGACGAAGCTCTAGCATAAAATGACCTAACCACTGACGTTAAAAAAATGAGAAATTGCGACTTATAAAGGTTTAAAAATAAAGGCTGAAAAAACGGTTAAAGCTTTTTATCTAATGATGTTAAAGCTGTTATTAAAGTAAAATTTAACATCAGCGCCGACGTAGGAGCAATTGCGAGATAACCACCAAAATTAACGAAGCGACGAGTAAAATTGTCCCAATAGCATTGACCTCAGGCTTAAGTCCCACGCGTACCATAGAATAAATACGTAATGGCAAAATCTCATAGCTAGGGCCGGTGACAAAGGTCGATACCACCACATCATCAAGCGATAAGGTAAAGGCAAGCAACCAACCTGCCATCACCGCAGGGAAAATCACTGGAATCAAGACCGTACGTACCATCATAGATTCGCTAGCACCCAAATCTCGCGCTGCTTCCATTAAACGCTCATCCAAACTACTTAAACGCGCAAAGACGGTTATAACGACAAACGGCAGGCAAAAAGTAATATGCGCCAGTAGCAGCGAGACAAAACCGAGCTGCAGTCCGATTAATAAAAACAGCGCCAATAGCGATATTGCTAGGACAATCTCAGGCGACATCATCAGCACAAATAGCAGCCCGTTTAGCAGCCCTTTACCGCGAAAGTCATAGCGATGTAGCGCCAGTGCAGTCAGGGTGCCGATAACGGTGGAAACCGTGGCGGCAACCAAGCCCAGCACAATAGAATGCCAAAAGGCATCAAGCATCGCCTGATTGTTAAATAGCGACTCGTACCACTTTAAACTAAAGCCGCCCCAGTTATAGCCAATTTTTGACTTATTAAATGACATCACCACCAATACGATGATGGGCAGATATAATAAAGTGTAAATCAGACCGAGATAGCCTTTGGCGGCTATACTGCCGATACTAGGTCGCTTGATAGAGCGTTTGGCTTTTATGGGTGAGCTATTGATTGACGAGTTATTAGATGAATTACCAGACATTAAGCCACCTCGCTAAAATCAGTCTTGCCAATACGGCGGCTACTGGCGCGATAAGCGAGTAATAATACCGCCATGGCAAGCGTTAATAGTACACTGGCGGCCGCACCAAATGGCCAATCACGCGCATCTAAAAACTGGTTTTTGATAATATTACCAACGAGTAAATTACGCGAGCCGCCCAAAATATCGGCGACGTAAAACATACCCATCGCTGGCAGTAGTACCAACAGCACCCCTGAGATAATCCCCGGTGTGGTTAAGGGTAATACCACATGCCAAAAGGTTTGTCGTTTTGAAGCACCCAAATCTTGCGAAGCAAGCAGCATATCATTGCGTAAGTCGCTAAATACCGCATATAAAGGCAGCACCATAAAAGGAAATAACAAATAAGTTAAACCCGCAATGACTGCGCCTTGGGTATATAAAATATCAATGGGCGCATCGATGATGCCGATTGCTAATAAGGATTTATTAATCAAGCCATTACTGGCAAATAAGAGTTTTAGCGCATAAGTTCGTACCAAGGAGTTGGTCCAAAATGGCAGTATCAGCATGAGCATCAACAGTGGCTGCCAGCGTTTACTGACTCGAGATACAAACCAAGCAAACGGGTAGCCGAGTAATAAGCAGATGACCGTAGTGATGCCCGCCATCCATAATGAATGCACAAAGACATCGAAATAAAGTGGGTCAATCATGCGCACATAGCTGTCGATAGTGACCGGCAAACTAATAAAAGCTGTGCTATCACGGGTCAAAAAGCTGACCGCAATCACCAGTATATTTGGCAATAAGGCAAAGATGAGTAGCCAACCCCAAATCAGCCATAGCGTTGCAGTACGAAAAGGGCTGTTGTTGCTTAAGTTAGGACGCGCCATTAGCTGATATCCTTTTGGGCAGCTAATTTGCTAGTGCTATTATTCATTCCATTATCAATGCCGCTATCAAGTGTACCATCTTGTTCTTCTGGCAACACCCATTCCCAGCCATCTACCCACGATACTTTGACGCCTTCATTCAGCTTATAATCAAAACTTGGGTCATCTTCATCAAAAAATTCCGAGGCTTTAATAATATGACCGTTAGTCAACTCAATAATCGAGTCTAAGGTGCTGCCTTTATAATTACTTTCAATTACCCGCCCAAGTAAGCCGCCATGCTCTTTATCATTGGGATCATAAATGCGCAAATCTTCCGGACGTAGCAATAAATTGACGATATCGCCAACTTGCACGTCATTGGCAAAGTCAGGACGGCGCAGATTACGTAAGGTCGTCGGACCCTCTTGCGCTTGCGCCTCGCAGACCTCGACTTCAATCCGCCCATTGGTCACGCGCCCATCACGATCGGGCTGTTCAGGATAAACGCCTTTGACTTCTGCTTTAAATAAATTGGTCTCACCGATAAATTTGGCGGTAAATAAATTGGCAGGGGTTTCATAAATCTCAATCGGCGTACCAATTTGCTGAAATCTGCCGTCTTTCATTACCGCAATGCGGTCTGACATCGACAGCGCTTCTTCTTGATCGTGGGTGACAAAGACAAAAGTAATGCCAAGCTCCCGTTGCAGACGTTTAAGCTCAGATTGCATTTGCAGACGCAGCTTATGGTCGAGCGCCGATAAAGGCTCATCGAGCAATAATAGTTTAGGACGATTAATCACCGCGCGCGCAATCGCCACCCGCTGCTGCTGACCACCAGACAAATCTTGCGGTTTGCGGTTGGCTAAATGCTCAAGTTGTACCATCGCTAGCATCTCACGCACCCGCGTTTGAATTTCATCTTTTGGCACTTTTTTAAGTTTAAGCCCATATGCGACATTTTGCGCCACCGTCATATGCGGAAATAGCGCATATTGCTGAAACACGGTATTGACCGGACGCTTATCCGCGGGCAAGCCTGCCATCTGGACGCCATCGAGATAAATCGCCCCAGCATTAGGCTGCTCAAAACCGGCAATCAACCGTAATAAAGTCGTTTTACCGCAGCCTGATGGACCAAGCAAGGTTATAAATTCACCATGCTGAATATCAAGGTTAATGTCCTTTAATACTTCGGTTTGGTCATAGATTTTTTTTAGACCAGTCAGTTGCAGCAGCACCTTGTCAGTATGGGTTGAGGCAGGCGTGGACTGCGTCTGTAAATTTGATTCGGTCATAAGGTTGATTCCTAAAATACCAAACGCTCAGTAGCGTTATGAATATTAGATACTGTCAGCAATGTCAGTAGCATAATGGCTTTTTGGTTTAACGAATTATTTAAGGTAGCTAATGGCTTATTGAGTCATTTGGTATCGCACGTTATTTAGCATGGCGATAAGCGATGGCTATATGGGGTCTGCTTGCTGGGTATTATAACAAACCCTTGCGGTAAATTAGTGCAAGTTCGTTATCCGTTGGTTGGTAGCGCTTGTTCGTTTTTAGCATAGGGGCTGTATCTATGTGCCAAAGTTATCTCATGGTTGTTAATAAAGTGGCAAAGTAACGAGTGATATTAAAATAAAGAATTTTTACCATTTTTTTGGCTTGCTTCCTATACAATCATTTTATGTATGCTAAATACAGTGATATTTGCCATAGCAAACGGCTGAGCTTAAAGATAAGTCAACGTCAAAAGCAGTACGCTAGCGCAATTAGAATATTACCCACATTAATAATCAAGGATCCCTTTTTATGCCTAACGATACCCGCCCAAAAACTGGTCAAGAAGCATTAGCGCTGCTTAAAGAAGGCAATGCACGCTATGTCGATAGTTTGACCAGCACCGACCCTTGTACCCAAAAACGTCCAGAATTAATCAGTGATCAAGACCCGTTAGCGATTATTTTGGGCTGCTCGGACGCACGTGTGCCGGTTGAGATTGTATTTGATCAGGGCTTGGGCGATTTGTTTGTCATACGCGTGGCGGGCAATGTGGTTGCGCCATCGCAAATTGGTTCGGTTGAGTTTGCCGCCGAAAAATTTGGCACCAAGTTGGTGGTAGTGCTTGGGCATTCGCATTGCGGCGCGGTGACCGCATGTGTTGAGGCGCTGATTAATCCTGAGCAAAACTACTCACCAAACTTGCAATCAATCGTTGATCGTATCCGTCCCAGCGTCTATAACTTGCATGAACTTGCTACTGCCAATGGTCAAGATGTCGATGCAGATGAGCTGGTCGATCGCTCTATCCGCGCCAATGTACGCATGTCGGTTAGCCAATTAAAACATGGTTCGCGCGCGCTAGAAGACCTAACCAATAGCGGTCAGCTGCTTGTTGTGGGTGCCGAGTATAATTTAGAGACAGGCAAGGTACGGTTTTTAGATGTTTAATAGACATTTAGCATGAAATGTCTATCATAGTTAGGATACGGCTGGCTGATACGCGATAACATCGACGCCGTATCCACTATTAACGATTAAAAATACTGAAATATTGGGGAAATTATGACTGATTCAGAAAGCTTAATTAGCAATCAAGAAACAGGTAACCAAGCAGTTAATAACCAAGCAACTAATCATCAAAACGCCATAGCCCAACCTGCAAGCAGTGTAAAAACTGACGGCGTTCAGCCGATTTCAGCTCAAACCACAGGCTATACCTTTAATCATACGATGCTGAGGGTAAAAGATCCTGCTAAGTCATTGGCTTTTTATACCGGCGTCTTAGGAATGACCTTATTGGCGGTGAAAAAATTCCCAGCGATGGGTTTTGATTTGTACTTCTTGGCCAAGCTGACTGAAAGCGAGCGTGAAAACTTGCCAGCTGGTGCTGATTTAGAGATTTTTGCCTTCCGTCAACGCGGTATTTTAGAATTGACTCATAACTATGGCACCGAGACCCAAGCGGATTTTAGTTATCATGATGGCAATGCTGAACCGCAAGGTTTTGGTCATATTTGCTTTAGTGTGCCCAATTTGGATGAAGCGGTTGCTTGGTTCGATGAAAATAACGTTGAGTTTAAAAAACGCCCAGATGAGGGCAGTATGAAAAATATCGTCTTTATTAAAGATATTGACGGCTACTGGATTGAAATCGTGCAAGCAGATTTAATGGGCTAATTTTTTAAAAGTTTGATAGACCTATTAATAAGATGGATTATCTAAACAAGTTTGTAGGTTTGAGAAATCACCAATAAAAAAGCCGCTATCGTTAAAATAGCGGCTTTTTTATTGGTGATAGCAAAGGCTTATTAGTCTTTTTTCACTTTAAAGTCGGTATGGCATGATTTACAGCTTTCACCCACTTGACCGAATGCTGGTAGGACCTGATCCATACTGGTCGCTGTTTGTGCCACGGTATTTAATTCAGCAGTGGCTTTTTGAAAGTTATCTGCTTTAGTACGGAAACCATCAACGTTGCTCCAAACCGCTTCAGTGGCGTTACCCGTCGCTTCTTGGTTTTCAAAATGGCTCCAAGGGCTGGCAGAGTCCTTCGCCAAAAATGCCGCTTGTTCTTTAAATACTTCGGCATCAAACGTATCAGGTGCTTCAGCCATATCACCCATGATACCCATTGCATCGCCCCAGCTTTTCATGCTGTCTTGGCGCGCTTTAACGTCAGGGTCAACTGGCGTGCTACAAGCCGTCAGACCTAAAGCAGCTGCCATTAAGGTGATGCCAACGATAGACTTAAATGATTTGTTATTAGAAACCTGTGCCATCTGTATTGCTCCTTTATACGTGGCTAATAAAAAGGCGCCGTAGCATTTGCATGCTCGCCACCTGATTAAATTGCGACTATTAAAATAAATGTTATGTTGTTGTTTTAAGTATTAAAGACGACGATATCTGCTCTGTACTTAATAGCCTGTTTTTAATCCATATCGCTGTTGCTTAAATAACAAGGGTCAGCATCTATCGCTGACCCTTGTTATTTTATAGCTTATACAGATTAAAAATAACCTATTACTGATGTAAACATTGATGCCGTCTATGGTTTATTATGCCAATGATGATTACAAAGTCAACCAATCACGAGGTTTTAGATAAAAATCGGTCAATTCAAACTCAGGCGACCCTTCAGTAGGCTCAAAGCGATAATGCCAACTGGCAAGCGGTGGCATGCTGACTAAGATAGATTCGATGCGTCCATTACTCTGTAGCCCAAACAGGGTGCCGCGGTCATAAACGAGGTTATATTCGACATAGCGTCCACGGCGATAGAGTTGAAATTCGCGTTGGGCTTCGGTATATGGAGCATTTTTACGCTGCTCAAAGATGGGCAATATACCTTCAAGGTAGCCATTACCGACAGCCTTCATAAAATTAAAGCAGGTCTCAAAATCCCAGCCACGACTCTCAAGATTGACGTCATCATAAAATAAACCACCAATACCGCGCTGCTCATCACGATGACGCAGATGGAAATATTCATCACACCATTGTTTAAAGTCAGGATAGACGCTATCGCCAAAGGGAGCGCAAAGGTCATGACAGACCTGATGCCAATGCACGCAGTCAGCCAACACTGGATAAAATGGCGTCAAATCAAAACCGCCGCCAAACCACCAAATAGGATCTTCGCCCTCTTTTTCTGCTACGAATAAACGCACGTTGGCATGGCTGGTTGGGACGTTGGGGTTTTTAGGATGTACGACCAGTGATACACCCATCGCTTGTGCTTTACGACCAGCGATATCAGGATGGCGCGCAGTTGCCGAGGCGGGTAGGTTATGGACATGGATATGACTGAACATCACACCCGCTTTTTCAATCACCTCGCCATCGGCTAGGACGCACGAGCGACCGCCGCCGCCTTCAGGGCGTTCCCAGTCGTCAGGCACGAAAGTAGCTGGTTTATCATTGCTACTGCCATCACGCTCTTGCGCTTCTAATGCTTGACAGATACGGGCTTGCAAATCGACCAGAAACTCACGCACACGCATGATGTCGTTATGGGTCGGTGTCGTTGTTGCATTTGACATAGAATCTGTTGTGAGAGGATTGGTATTACTCTCTATATTTGGCATACTCATAAAATATCTAATTATTTACTATTTATTAAGGTGTAAGGCAGTATTAAAGTCTTTATCTAGTAGATGACCCATACGATCGCGTTTGGTTGCTAGATATTCAGCATTCATATCGTTAACCCCAACCAATAAGGGCACTCGTTCAACAACATCGATACCATGCTGCGTTAAATAAGCGACTTTATCGGGGTTATTGGTAATCAAGCGTACGCTATCAACACCGACATGGGCAAGCATCGGCCCGCACATATCATAAACGCGCGCATCAGCCGGTAAGCCTAACATGAGATTGGCATCTAAGGTATCATGACCTTGATCTTGCAAGGCATAAGCGCGGATTTTATTGGTCAGACCAATCCCGCGACCTTCTTGACGCAGGTATAATATTGCCCCGCAGCCAGTCTCTTGTATCGCGTGCATGGCAGTGTTTAGCTGTGGACCACAGTCGCATTTTAGCGAGCTAAAGGCATCACCCGTGAGACATTCCGAATGAATACGTATCAGCGGGATGAGGGGCTCTGCTGGCGCCGCGCCTTGTTGGTTTAGCGCCGTATCAGCCTGATTTAAAGCATCAGCTTGATTGACCACAGGTAAACCTACGGTCAGCATGACATGCTCTTGACCGTCTTCATTTTCAAAGATATGAATATCAAACTCGCCGTGACGAGTAGGTAGTTTGGCAGTAGTAATAAATTGATATGACATTAATGTCCTGCATAAGCCGATCATCGTGGCGCTAGAGGTCTATTTAAGCTTTGTGGTATCTGTTAAAGCTTTATAATAATAACTAAGGTATTGCCTAGGCGCTGCTGATTCAAATAGCAGGTGGCTGATATTTATTGGAAAAACACACAAAGTTCACAGACGGCGCACGATGATTAAAGCGACAATTAAAAATAAATGCTATTATGCCATACTATTTTGACGGATACAGTGACAAGTCTTTGCCCTTACATTACTATGTCGTCACCAAGGTCCGATATGTATGCAAAATCATTGAGCATGGTAAACATTGTCATTAAGCATCATCATTAAACATTGCCATGATTTATAACAGCATTGCTAACATCTTTAGCATTATAAGATTAAAAGCAACATAAGATTAAAAGTAACGCCTTATATTAAATAGCGTATTTTTCGTTATTCACAGCTATATTAAAAGCTGTATCAATAATTATATAGCCTGTGGTATCAAGTATTTTATGATGCCGCGCTATTATTAACGCCACTTAGACAGTTGCTAGTAATAGCCACTGTCTAAGGTAGCATCTTGTCAGCAGATTGGTAGGTATCGTACGTTCTATGCAGCAGTCAACTCATTCCCCACAGTCTAAGTCATTATCTGCGTCAGCCATTGATTCTGCTGCACCGCTATCAAACCTGCAGCAAACGTATGCAGCAATTCCACGTGAGCGTCCGCATACGCCGCTACTTGATACGGTAGACGCACCGATTGATTTAAAAGCGTTTAGCGAGAGTCAGCTAATCACCTTAGCGGATGAGCTACGGCTTTTTTTGCTTTATTCAGCCGGTCAAAGTGGCGGTCATTTTGGTGCCAATTTAGGCGTGATTGAGTTGACCATTGCGCTGCATTATCTGCTAGATGCGCCGCAAGATCAGATTGTCTGGGATGTAGGTCATCAAGCCTATGCCCATAAAGTATTGACCGGTCGCCGTGATAAGCTTGGCAGCATTCGCTCAAAAGACGGTTTGACCGCTTTTCCTGAACGCGCTGAGTCGGTTTACGATACTTTTGGGGTTGGGCATTCATCGACGTCTATCTCAGCAGCTTTGGGTATGAGCTTAGCGCTTCGTTACCAAGGCCTTAAACAAACGGTTGCCTGTATTATTGGTGATGGGGCGATGACCGGTGGTATGGCGTTTGAAGCGATGAATGACGCCGTACAACAAGATGCTGATTTGCTAGTGATTTTAAATGACAATGATATGTCAATATCTTGCTCTATCGGTGGCTTCTCGCGGCATTTAGCGACGCTATGGGAATCAGGATATCAGGTTGATATCTCTGATACAGGCGAGCCAGTACTGTGTCAGCGCCCTGATATGCAAGCCTTTGACCGCCGTAAGCGTCATAAAGAGCTGCGTGATGTCCCGCAATTAGAAGACAATTTATTTAAAGCAATTGGTTTTACCTATTTTGGTCCGTTTGATGGGCATGATATCCCTGAGCTGCTGCGCGTACTATCGCTTACCAAGCAATTAAAAGGCCCTGTTTTAGTCCATATTTATACCACCAAAGGTAAAGGTTTTGCGCCTGCCGAATTAGATCCAGTCGGCTATCACGCTATCAGTAAATTACCTGCTGAAGATAGCCAGAAGGAAGCAGTAAAAGACAGTTTAACAACCAGCACACTGCTATTAAAATACTCGCAAGTATTTGGCCAGTTTTTATGCGATAAAGCTGCTACTGACGAGAAATTGCTTGCCATTACCCCAGCGATGGAAGAAGGCTCGGGAATGATTGAGTTTGCCCGTCAATTTCCTAAACGCTTTTTTGATGTGGCGATTGCTGAGCAACATGCGGTGACTTTAGCCGGTGGAATGGCAACCCAAGGCGTCAAACCTATCGTCGCGATTTATTCAACCTTTTTGCAGCGTGGCTACGATCAACTTATCCATGATGTGGCTTTACAAAACCTTGACGTGATGTTTGCCATTGATCGCGCCGGTTTGGTCGGTGAAGATGGCGCAACCCATGCAGGGGTATTCGATTTTGCTTTTTTACGCTGCGTGCCTAATATGCTGATTGCCGCGCCAAAAGACGAAAACGAATGTTATCACTTGCTCAATACTTGCTATGAATATCAAGGCTGCACGGCTGTACGCTATCCGCGCGGCGTTGGTACAGGCGCAGTCATTAATCAGCCAGCACAAGTTTATCCCATTGGCAAAGCAGTGGTAGAGTCGGTATTAGGTCAAGACGACGCGCCTAATAAATTGGCATTATTAGCCTTTGGTACGATGGTTGCAACGGCTCAGCAAGCCGCAGAAAGCCTAATTAACGATAATATAGAATCACACTGTCAGGTACATGTGGTAAATATGCGCTGGGTAAAACCTTTAGATACCCATTTGCTTGAAACCTTAATCGAGCAAGGCATCACCCATATCGCTACTTTAGAAGAGCATATGATTATGGGCGGCGCGGGCAGTGCGGTAAATGAGTATTTACTTAACGAATCGCCAGCCTTCAAAAATAGCCACCCAGTTATCTGTAATATCGGTATCTCTGATCGCTTTATCGCCCATGGTTCGCCAGCAGAACAAATGGCTGATTGTGGTCTAGATGTTGCAGGGGTCGTCAGTCAGCTCCAGCAATTGCTAAAATAAAATACTATCATTCATAAAAAATTGCTAAAATAGCGGATTGAAAAATAAAGCATGTCTGTTTCTTGCTTAAACCTCGCCTACTTGCCGTAGGTGTGAATTATTTGAAAACTTGGGCGGTACAACTGCTGGCAACCATATATTTGGTTTGCTAGGCGGCTATGGGTTTTTATTAATTATTACTATGCGTCAGTTTTGAAGCAGATTTTATTTTTCGTACATTTTATAAGTTACATCTCTTAAGTAGTATTCATTCATCAAGCAAATAGGTTATTTATGGAACCCATGGTCGTCATCGCAGCGCGTGCTGCTGAAAAAGTCGGTAAAGAGATTTTATATGCGCATCAAAACCGCCACAAAATCGAGCTAGATATCGAGTCTAAAGGACTTGATGGTTTGGTCACCCGTATTGATCGTTTCAGTGAAGAGCTGACGATTGAGACCCTAAAAGCCAGCTATCCAAATCATTCGTTCTTGGGTGAAGAGTTTGGTATGCAAGAAGGTCGCGGCGAAGATGCTGACTGGTGCTGGATTATTGATCCGTTAGATGGCACCAAAAACTTCGTCCATGGTGTGCCGCAGTTTTGTGTATCTATCGCTGTGCAACATAAAGGCGTTACCCAACACGGCGTCATCTATGATCCTGTCCGTGATGAGATGTTTTCTGCTAGCCGTGGTAAAGGCGCGCGTTTAAACCAACGCCGTATCAACGTTAGTGAGCGTAAAACGATTGATGGTGGTTTATTTACTACCGGTCATCCGCTTGAGCGTAAACGCAATGGTGAAGTCATCTCTTATGCCAAGCAGCATTTTGAGAGCTTACAGAAAATCTCTGAAGAAGGTGGTCAAGTTCGCCGTTTAGGTTCAGCTGCGCTTGATTTATGTTATGTGGCTGCTGGTCGTTTTGACGGTTATTTTGAGATGTCTATTAAGCCTTGGGATATTGCTGCCGGTGAGCTAATCGTGACCGAAGCACGTGGCGTGGTGGTTGACCATACAGGCGCGCACAACTCGATGATCTCAGGCTCTATTTTCGCTTGTAACATCAAACTATTAAAACCATTGATGCAAGTGGTTGTCCCAACTTGGGGTGATGCGTTTTAAGCACCGCCTAAGCGTCAAATCTAAGCATCATCTAAGTATAGTTATTGAGACAACTTAATATTAAAAAGCTGGTTCCGTTATGGAGCCAGCTTTTTTGTTTTGCCATTACCTTTATGGCTACTTTTATCTTCAACCGTAATCCCTTGGAACTCAAGCTCTTTACTGGTGCGCTCCAACAGCTGTAACTCTTCTTCTATTAGTATCAGCATATCTTGCACGTGCGGCAAGGCTTTACTACAAGCGGTAATCCCAAATTCAATCTTATCCAAGTAGCTGGCAAGGGTGATATTCATCGCTTGACCGTCGAATACAATAGAGGCTGGGTATAAAGACTGCAGACGCGCGCCATTCCAATAAAGCGGTTTTTCCGAACCAGGCACATTAGAGATAATCAGGTTAAAAGCCTGCTTTTTAGGAAACAGACCGGTTGCCAAATTGATGCCTTCCCATGCATAAGAGACGACACTGTAATTGATAACCTGCGCTTGATTCATACGGCGGAAGCGGCGTTTACCATTATTCATACTGCGATGAATCAGCTCGATTCTGCTTAACGGATCGTCTAAATGGGTGCCCAAATTGGCCAGTACAAAGGACAACTGATTGCCCGCAACGCTATTATCGGTACGTAATGACATCGGTACAAAAGCAATCAAGGGCTTACTCGGTAGCGCGTCTATCGATAGTAAATAGCGACGAATAGCACCAGCACAAACAGCAAGTACCACATCATTTTTACTGATGTTTAAGCGCTCAGCTATATCATTAAAGCGCTGTATCTCATACGACTGGGCAGCAATGCGCCGTGAGGCTGAAATGCGTTTATTAAGCACACTCATCGGCGCGGCAAAGGTGCTGACATAACTGTCGTCGCCATAATTTTTTAAATTATCGAGCAATTCTGTAAATACTGGCTTAATGGTAGAAACTTGCTCTTTAATGATACCCAAAGCAGAGCGCTCTTTAGGCAGAATCGCATTGACTTGGTTGCGATGGCGTGCCATTAACGACCAGATTGGTAATGTAACCGGTTCGGTCGGTGATTGAGATAAGGATTTTTTGACCAGTCGCATCGCCGCGATGCCATCAACCAACGAATGGTGGATTTTAAAATATAAGCCAAAACGCTCAGGAGCGCCTTCGATTTCTGGCTCAATACCTTCAATGACGTGACATTCCCATAGCGGCATCGCACGGTCTAAGAGACGGCCATGCTCTCTTGAAACGTACATCAAAAGCTCGCGTACACGGGCGGGCTTTGGTAGTGCCACATGATGCAAGTGATGCTCAACATCAAAGTGCTTGTCTTTTTTCCAGAATATTAAATGCTCGAGCACTTGGTTAAACGGAAAGGTTGGTGGCACCTCAGAGTGTTGCATCTGTTTGACCAATTGACAGACAAAACTGTTATCGGCATTTTCTGGTAATTCGAATAGGAATAGACCCCCAACATGCATGGGTTGTTTACGCGACTCAAGAAGTAAGAACAACTGGTCGACTGCTGTGAGAAGTCGCATAATAAATCCTTTTATGACGATGAATGAAAAATGGCAATAAAATAAATAGGTATTCAGTTAAACAAAGGGAAAGCATAACTAGGATAAAGCATTTAGCAAAAACGATTAAAAACCTAAAAGTAGTCACAAAAATATCTTAATATAAAAATCATGGGTCACGGGACTTTTATTATTTAATTATGCCATAACCCATATTTTTAGCAGTTTAAGCTAAAAAACTACTGAAAAAAGTATCCGGTCTGCGGCGAGCTGGCAGCGGCCATTTTGCGCATCGGCATACGACCGGCCAAAAATGCCTGACGTCCTGCCCAAATAGCATGTTTCATAGCATTTGCCATCATCACTGGATTTTGCGCATTGGCAATGGCTGAGTTCATCAGCACGCCATCACAGCCAAGCTCCATGGCAATCGCGGCATCAGAAGCAGTACCGACGCCAGCATCAACCAATACGGGTACATTGGCATTCTCGATAATAAGACTTAGGGTATGGCGATTGAGCAAACCAAGGCCAGAGCCAATCAAGCTACCAAGCGGCATAATCGCCACGCAACCCATGCTTTCCAATTCTTGAGCGACAATAGGGTCGTCAGAGGTATAAACCATGATCTCAAAACCATCGTCGATTAGCACTTTTGCCGCTTTTAAAGTTTCCATCACATTTGGATAAAGGGTCTTTTCATCGCCCAAAACTTCTAGCTTAACCAGATTATGCCCGCCTAATAGCTCGCGAGCAAGCTTACACGTCCGAATCGCGGTTTCGGCATCAAAACAGCCTGCGGTATTGGGCAAAATGGTATATTTATCCGGTGAAATGACATCTAATAAATTTGGCTCATTGCTATTTTGACCAATATTGGTACGGCGAATAGCAACGGTGACAATCTCAGCTTCTGAGGCACCAATAGCAGCACCCGTTTCAGCCATGTCTTTATATTTACCGGTACCGACCAACAATCGAGAAGAAAATGTACGACTGCCGACAGTAAAGGTGTCTTGCAAGAGGGCGTCTGGCGAAAGTGACGTCAGTGACATTGGATTGGCAGGAGAGTTTGCGGCTTGTGACATAAGGATAATCCTAATAGCGGGCGAACAAAGGTGACTAATGACGTAGTGAATAAGGTGACAAAAAGTGATGAACAAAGACTGGCATCAATACTAGCAATGATTAACACAGAATAATTAAACACACAATAATTAAATATAGCTAGTCATCATAGGATAAACAGAGGCTTGTGCTGTCTTGAGCCTCATCATACTGATGCTTAAGCGACAAAGCGACAAAGCGATAAAGCGATAAAGCGATAAATCACATGAAAGCCTTGCTACTTGTATAAAACAAAATGTTATTATAACAAACTCATGCGCGCTTACTGACAATCTTTACCCAGTTTAACGATTTAGGCAGGCGGCTTTAAATAGTCAGGTCAGTAGTGTTTTTTAGCATGTATTAGATTGTGTTTTCAAGGCTGTTTTCAAAGCCATTTTCAAAGCTGTTTTCAAAGCTGTTTTATAAGTCCTTTTTTAAATTAGCCACTCACTAGGTCGTCTTTATGCTGCAGCTGCCGTACAGTTTTGCAAAACGCCATCAAATTTTGGCCATTCTTGCCATTGATTCTGAGTTGCCGCCGACACTGGTGTTGACCAAAACCACGCCACTGTCCGCCATTAATGAAGCGGTACGGTTTTTACAGCAGCAAGGCGTGCGCGGCGTACCAGATTACGAAAGTATTAGCGCTGATGATTTTGAAAAACGCATGAATGCCGCTTATGCCGGTAATACGGGTGAGTCGCAGCATATCGCCGCTGGGCTTGAAGACCATCCTGACCTTGATAGCTTGGCAGATAGCGTCCCCGAAACGGAAGATTTGATGGACCAACAAGACGATGCGCCGATTATTCGTCTGATTAATGCGTTGTTGTCTGAAGCGATACGTTTAAATGCCTCAGATATTCATATTGAAACCTTTGAGAAGCGGCTAGTGGTACGCTTCCGTGTCGATGGTGAGCTCAAAGAAATCATTACGCCAAAACGCCAATTGGCGCCGTTACTGGTCTCGCGTATCAAGGTCATGGCCAAATTAGATATCGCTGAAAAGCGCGTGCCGCAAGATGGGCGTATTAGCTTAAGACTGGCAGGGCGTGAGGTCGATGTGCGCGTATCGACATTGCCGTCAAGTTTTGGTGAGCGGGTAGTAATGCGCCTGCTCGATAAGCAAGCAGGTCGCCTGAATATGACGTATCTCGGTCTATCTGATAATGACTATAGCGAGCTTAAGCGCTTAATCCATCGTCCGCATGGCATTATCTTGGTAACTGGACCGACGGGTTCGGGGAAAACCACGACGCTATATTCTGCATTAACTGATTTGAATGACCAAACCCGTAATATTTTGACCGCTGAAGATCCAATTGAGTTTCAGCTCGATGGCATTGGACAGACGCAGGTTAATAATAAAGTCGATATGACCTTTGCTAAAAGCTTACGCGCCATGTTGCGACAAGATCCAGACGTGGTGATGGTTGGTGAGATTCGCGATTTAGAGACCGCGGAAATTGCCGTGCAAGCGTCTTTGACAGGGCATTTGGTATTATCAACGCTGCATACCAATACCGCTATCGGTGCGGTCACACGTTTGCAGGATATGGGCGTTGAGCCTTTCTTATTATCATCATCGCTGATTGGTGTTGTCGCCCAGCGCTTGGTACGGACATTATGTACACATTGTCATGGCTGGCAAGCTGCTGATAACGAGCAGGCCAAATTATTTACTGAAATTGGTATAGCGTCGAATGCTAAAAGTACGGCTACTGAAAAATTAGTAGAGAATACTATTAATTTACCGAAACCCATTGGCTGTGATAAATGTAATAATTCAGGCTTTAAAGGGCGGACGGCAATTTATGAAGTGGTGCCGATTGACGATACCTTGCGCCGGATGATTCATAGTAATACTGCCGAGTACGAGCTAGAAGAATACGCCCGTCAGCAGACGCCATCGATACGAGCTGATGGACTACGCAAAGTCATAGAGGGACGGACGACATTAGAAGAGGTACTGCGGGTAACCAAAGAAAGCGCCCTAACCGATGATGCTATTATTGTATAAAAAAACGATTGTATAGAGCAAAACGGTTATTGAGTCAAAAGTCAGTGCAATTGGCTCAATAACCGCGTAATCAAAAAGTTAGTTTGGTTTATTTGTAATAACGCTGCTATTTCGCGGCCATACATTCAACTTCAACGCTTGCGCCCGCTGCCAGCTCTGAAACGCCAAAGGCTGAGCGTACAGGGTATGGCTTAGCCAACTCTGCTTTATAGACTTTATTAAAGTCATCAAAATCATCCATATCGGTCAGCATCGCCATACATTTGACGATGTCTGATTTTTGATAGCCGTACTTTAACAAGGTTTCATGGATATTATCGAGCGCTTGTTTGGCTTCCGCTTTTACGCCGCCTTTGACCAATTTGCCGTCTTTAAAACCAATCTGTCCTGACATATAGAGCGTATCGCCGACACGTACCGCTTCTGAAAATGGATAATTGCCACCATCACCGAGAAAGACTGGGCTAGATTTGGTGACGGTTGCATTATTAGTCGTTGGCGCGGCATTGGCAGTAACCGCAAAACCCAAGCCTAATGAACAGGCGCTAATCAGCACCGCTTTAGATAATTGAGTAGTCAGTTTATCAATATATATAGACATGCTTGTCTCCTTATTATAGTGGTATTTCTTAAATCCATTTTTTGGTAGCTATTTGCTTCTCTAACAAATTGAAATTAATTGCTCTCGAGTTCTGGCGTCGAGTGCTTACTGCTTTCTTCACTCTCAGGTTGCTCTGTTTTAGGTTGTTTGTCTTCAGATGGTTGGTCTTCAGACGGCTCATCTTCAGTTTTTTTATTGTCAACTTGCTTATTCTCTAGCGCTTTAGCGGCTTTACCTTGACGACGTGCTTCTAATTCAGATTTGGGTATCCAAGCCCACGTCATCTCAACGACGATAGGGTCACGGTCGCTATCCGACTCACGGTCATGAATCACGCAGGGAATTACCATTTCACCCTTTGGCGTGTTCAAAATATCCAAGCGCTGCTCGTCTGATAATGACGCCACGGCAGCAATTTGACCTTTTTTAATCGGACGATAAAAATTCACCGAATAAGACTTAATCAATAATACGCGGTCAGACGGTAGGTTTAAACCCAAAATAAACCCTGTTGCGGTTTCAGCAAGCAAGGTGATGGCAACGGCATGGACTGAGCCAATATGGTTTTGTACCGCTTTGGTATTATTTAAGCTGACCACCACTTGATTGGGGTCGACGGTCTCATAATAGATACCCGTTGTGCCCACATACGGCACCACTTTACCAAAGGCTTTCGATAAAATGCTGGCGCGCGCACCCGCAGGTAAATATTTGGTGACTGATAGCAGCTTGGTAAATTGGTTGCTGATGGGTTTTAAGGTGCTATTTGGTTTTTCGACTGGCAATCTTGTGTTGTCAGCTACTTTGGCTGCTCGTTTATTGGTCAGCTTGGTAGGGAGTTTTTTTAATAATCCTGACATACAACATTCCTCAATTTGGAGTGGTTGAATCATATTAATTAACGAAGTTGGTTCATTAGGCTAGCCAACTGGGTTAATTAACGGATGGTTAGAAAATAAGCGCTAAATGAGAAAAGTAACCAGCTTTATCCTAGCAGCTATTTTAACGCTGGCGCATTTCTAACTTAGTAAATTTCTAACTATGGTACATTAAGTGCCGTATCGCTACTATTATTAACATGAACTGCTGAGCTTATAAAATATGACTAACGTAACGATACCTTAAATGTTCGCAATAAATATTAGTAATAACGTCGCTAAAAGTAAGGTTGCTAAAAATGGTACGACTGAAAAACAGCATCACTGAATGTTAGGTAATCTAATGCAAAAGAGCTACGTTATAATAGCTAGACTTTCACGTGGCTGAAATGCCGAGGTATCGTTGCCGTGATTTTTTAATACTGGATAAGGCTATGCCGGATATGTCTCCTCAAAAACCGACCAATATCATTTATACCGGCGTTGCTGGTACGGGTAAAACCTATCGCTTGCTACAAATCGCGCGGCAATATACCGATTATCTGCCAAGGATAAATGACAAGGATTTATTGGGACAACTGCTGCAGGAATTAAGCTGGCGTGATGTCGTTTGTTTGATATTTTTAGATTTTAAGTCCAAAAGACAGGACTTAGTCAAGGTGCCGGAAATTGTCAATCATGAGTTTTTTGTTAGCAAAGCGGCGCAAAATGCGCGTGATAAAAACTTAAGCAATACCGCTTGGTCTGTGCTGCAAATGCATACACCTGCTAGCTCACAAACGGTGAGTTATAAAAATCGAGCCAGCCAAGCCTATTTTGATAAAGATAATAGCGGCGCATGGTATCTGCTCCCAGAAAGCATGGATTTGTTAAGCGATTTAGCGCAGCAATTAGCCGAATTTCAACAAGCACAGCGCGAGAATAATAGCCAAAATCAAGAGTTTCTCCAACAGCGCTTTAGTATGGTCAGCTTCCATCAGGCTTATGGTTATGAAGAATTTGTCGAAGGTATCCGCCCGGTGATGGCGGCGACCAGTCCTGCAACGAATAGTTCGTCCCAAATGAGTTACGCCATTCAAGACGGCGCATTCTTAAAATTGTGCCAACGCGCTGCCAATGACCCTGATCAACGTTATGCGATGCTGATTGATGAGATCAATCGGGCTAACGTGTCACGCGTCTTTGGCGAGCTATTAAGTTTGATTGAGCCAGACAAACGTGCTGGCATGACAAACGCGATGACGGTTAATTTGGCTTATTCAGGGAGAACCTTTAGCGTTCCTGCCAACGTCGATATTTATGCCACTATGAACACCCAAGACCATTCATTAGCGCCGCTTGATATGGCATTACGAAGGCGCTTTCGCTTTATTGACTGTCCGCCGCAGCCTGAATTATTGCCTATTCTTTATCTCAATCAAGACTTAGAAGCAGTTAATTCAGAAACGTTTAATTCTAAAACAGCTAATCCAGCAGAAAGCCGTTATCCAACAGAAAATAGTTATCCAACAGAAGCCATTGATTTAGCGAAACTCTTAACGGGTTTAAATAATCGCATCGCGCAAACGCTAGGGGCAGAGGCGCAATTAGGTCATGCATTTTTATGGTCAGTAGATAGTCTCGAGCAATTACAAACGGCACTGATTGAACAAATCATTCCGCAATTGGCGCAAGCCGCGGGTGGACAAGTCACTATTTTGCAGTATATCTTTCAAGATGAGCAGCAGCCGCTGAGCGCGCAGCTTATACAAGATAGCCAAGCGCTCATCAATAATGATGCAAATAATTCGGTTAATCCAAATAGTCCAAGTCAACTGTTTGCAGGACATCAATCCTTTCTCGGTCAGTCTATGAGTACGGGCAGTTATAAAATTAATACTGATTTACTAGATAACAGCGCTGAGTTTACAAAGCCGTTTGTCTATCAGCGTTTATATTAACAAGGTTGCTAGCTAGTGATGAGTAGAGTATTACAGTCTGAGGATACAGCGATAGGTAGCAGTATTAATGGTGCTAATAGCGCTAATAGTACTAATAGCGTCAATACAACTATAACTGATACTCATATCATCACGGTGTTTGAACACCAACGTTTAACGGCGCATGATTTTGTACACGTAGCGGATTTTCACTGGTTAATGGCGCAAGAATATGCCGTTTTTAGCATTAAACGCCAGCAAGGACAATGGCAGCTAAAGGTTGGCCATTATATTGGTATTATTTTATTGCCAAGTGGTATGACACTTGAGATATTGCCCAAGTTGATGGCAAAAACGTCTACTAAGCACAATCAGCAGCAACCATACGAGCCAGCCAAATCTAGCGCTATCAATCGGACGCGCCAATGGGTGCAGGGTATGTTGGCAGATTTAACCAATAGTAGCCCTTCTAAAAATAAGCTCCCTAATACAAAAAACCTAGGTCAATTTAGCAATCGGTTAGCCGCGCTACCACTCAAAGCACTGCCATTGTCAGACTGGCTGATTGCGCAGTTTTTACAGCGTTTGTCTCACTATCGACCGACCAAGCACTATCAGGCGCAAGTTCATAACCAAGCAGCGCTACAAGGTCGCTTGCTTATCAAAGAACAGCTGCGCCACAATAGTATGCAGCCGCATAAGTTCGTCTGTGAGAGCAGTGTGCTGAGCCAAGAGATGCTTAGTAATCGTTTGATTAAAAGCGCGCTGGTTTTACTTGCGCCGCTATTTTCAGTATCACCGCCATCATTACAGCAGTGGCAACAAGTAGCAGTATTAAGTCGCTATGAGCTGAAGCGGCTCGAGCTGTTATATCAGCAAGCAAAACTCCAGTTAGCGCTGCAGCCTTTATCTCGGCAGCAATTACAAGCGGCGCAGCAGTTATTAGATTTGGCTTATTGGCTCTTGCAACAATCTGACGCTCATACTGGTAATGGGATTGATCCGAATCCATCAGTCAGTCTCAATCCCTCTCAGCCAAGCTTATGTTTATTGATTGATATGAATCAAGCGTTTGAGCAATGGGCAAGCTTGCGTATAGCGACAATGTTTCAGCAAGTCAATTTGGCTTATAAGCCCTTATTTCAAACGCAAAGCGTCTGGCTAAACGACGCAGAAGGGCAGGCGTGTCTGTCTATTCGTCCCGATTTATTAATATATAAGTCAGTTGCTGACAATGGTGATTATCTCGGTTTAGGTCAGAAGCAAAATCAGGATGATATAGAAGTCAGTGAGAGTGAGAGCGCAGGTGATTATAGCTTAGGTCATTATAGTCACGTGATTGATATGAAATGGAAGCACCTAGCGCATGCCGGTGCGATTAGCGCCAATGACGCCTATCAGTTGACCAGTTATGCGCAGGCTTACCACGCCGAGCAAGTATGGTTGGTTTATCCGGTGCAAGATGATATCAGGCAACCCGTTGAGCTTAGACAACAAGCTTATAATGAGAGTACAGACTGTCATAAAACAGCTGACCGGCAGTCAAATCCCGCCCGATTATGGCTGATACCTTTTAATGTTATTACTGGAAAGATAAATGGTGGCTTGCTTCCAGACGTAAATGTAGTATAATGAGCGCTGTCGAAAACGACAGTATGTATTATGGTTGATAAAATCAACGTTGCGTCAGCGCTATTTGCACGAAGATTTAAGGTTTTTAAAAGAGTTTAACGATTCTTTGAAAATAATCAAAAATAAGTGTTGACACAACCGGCTTTAACCCTTAATATGTGCACCTCGATAGCAAGTAACACTAACAAGTTAGCGGCATTACCGATAACGTGTTAAACAACAAACTATCGTGATAATAGAAAATTTCGGAGTGTGGCGCAGTTTGGTAGCGCATCTGGTTTGGGACCAGAGGGTCGTAGGTTCGAATCCTATCACTCCGACCATCTATTTAAAGAGCCTTACAGGCTTTTTTTTATGTATAATGGTTTAGTTTCTGCTATGCTAAACTTACCAAGATATATAAAAGTCCTCTAAGAGCGCCTGTAGCTCAGTTGGATAGAGCATCTCCCTTCTAAGGAGGTGGCCGCAGGTTCGAATCCTGCCAGGCGCACCATTTAGCCTGTCAATCTTGCCTTTTTGGCAACAGTTATGGCGGTTGTAGCTCAGTTGGTAGAGCCCCGGGTTGTGATCTCGGTTGTCGTGGGTTCGAGTCCCATCAGTCGCCCCATATTTTATTCTGCATTACTTTCCTCACTACATTCAAAAAATATTAAAATAACTCTATTTGCCATTACTGGCATTTTTTCGTGCCTGTCTGTTTAATATTCATGCATGCTCTCTAAATTCTCATGCCATGCAAACTATCTAGAAGCGAAAGAGGACTCCAC
>NZ_JAQISM010000015.1:0-227448 GCF_027919975.1 Psychrobacter sp. ANT_H3
TTGTGTCTTGAGTAAGTGCTAGCCAGCGACTAGTGATCGTATTACTATATGTTTGAACACTGCTTACTTTACAGGTACGTGCTTTTAATAATAGCCAGCCAACTATTGCTTTTTCTTGCAAAGTGCTTTGACCACTTTTTAATCGATTATAAATTTCATCTAGCTCTTTAATTAATTTCTTTTCAGATAATTTAGCATTATTGTCTTTAACGTCTTTCCTAAGTAACTTCGCTATCTCCACTACTAAGCAAGGACTACTTTCTACATGGCTATTACTGTCAATGTTAGTCAAAATGCTATTAAATTCTTCTTGTTTCTGATTCTCATTGTGTTGAATATTATAGATCAGAGACTGCCAATTAGAAGTTGCCAGGCTATAGGTATTCTCTTTACCCGTCATAATGTACCAAGTATATTCAGGGAGATCGAAGTAAAAATGATTCTCTAGCACATATACCGCACCCATTAAAAAACGTTTCAAACCAAGTTCTATCTCATTACCCTGATTTGCTTGTATCAGTTGTATGCTTTGATACCGTTTGTATATTGTGAGATTTCTATCACGTTCCATAACGGTGTTTTTCTGCTCTTTATTATAGGACTGAATAATATGAGCTGATAATGGAGAGATAAAAACCTGTGCTTGGTGAACCGCTTCTGACGCTTTATAAGTATTTGTATGATAGGCCTTGTCCTTGACGATCACAGTGATGGTTGGCAAACCTGAAATTTGTTCAAGTTTTAAACGTTTCCTAATTATTTGATCTAATATCTCCTGTAGTACAGGAGCCTTTAGGATTGCACTATGAAAGATTAGAGTGAATAAGATATCACTTACAGTTATATCAACAGTTTTTTTATTTTCTAAACCTTTAGCCCAGTTTAGATAAAAATCTAGTACACGCTTACCATCATTGAACCATTCTTGTGTACGAAAAGATTTGGCACGAGATGATTGAATGATAAGTTTAGGAAAACCTATATCAATATTTTTATCTTCTATTCGACTTTGACAGTATTTTACGGCGTGATTGTATGAGGTAGAATATCTCTTAACATCTTTAAAATATTTATTAGTAGATAAATTAGTATCAAATTTTAGCCACATCAGGTCAAACGCTCGCTGTTTATCTTCAGAAGCTGCAATTTTTGTCAGGTCGATGTGTTTGTCTATTAGTTCGCAAGCTAACGAAAAGCGCTTTTCTTCTAGTTTATCTCGTTTTTCTTCTCGTATCTTAATACCAGATTTTTTTTGACGTGCCATCCTTAGCGCTCCAATTGAATGACTGTAAAGCCAATACCTTTGATAAGCTCATCTAGTGTATTTGCAAACTCTCTAAGTTCAGATTGTTTCAAACCGCTAAAAGGGTCGTAAAAGCTGAATCCCAGTTCATCAGAATGTCCCATCCAAGCACTAATAACGTCATATCCAATGGGTCTTTCATTGAAGTCTGAGTTGTATGAATATTTGCCGATATATATATTTTTTAGCGAGCGTATAAAATGTCGATGCCAATTAAGAGGTAGCGATATATATTGTGACATGCGCTCTTTTATGAGTGCTTTGTTTAACTTTAACTGAATAACTGTATTGGTTATCTCATCTAATTTTAGATAATTTATCAGTCCAATACGGCTGTCTAAAATATCCATGTATATTTGACCAATATTACTTCCTAATTTATTAAAGAGAATGCCATTACTTTTAATAAATTTTTCATACTCATTGATTTGCTGACATACGGTATGTGGTAGATAGATTAATCTGCCAATAGTATCATCTTGCATTTCCTTATCGCTGATAAAGTAGACTCCAGTTCTGGTATCTATGTTTGACAATCTACCAAATGGCTCAGTAACAGGTCGATAACCACTTGCAACAGACATCAAAACATATAGATAGTCCATAAAGCTGTTATGAAGGTAAACCAATGAATTCAAACTACTTAATTTTAAACCTGCAGTAGCGGCTTCTACTTTTTGTCTTAGTTTAACTACAATCTCTTCTAGTCTAAATTCATTAACAGCTAATGCACTCCCTATAGTCTTATCCCAATAATCTGTTAATGTTTCATCGGGTAGTTCAAAAAGCATATATAGTTTAGTTGGATTTGGCTCATACTTATTTTCAAGCAGCCCTATCAAGTGATCCATATAGTCCCGTTGGCATCGAAATAAATCATATTGACTGACATTATAATAAGGTAGTGCTGAGAGGTGATGAACAGCACAGTTAGTCAATACTTCTATAAGCGCTTTATCTATATTTGTTTGAGCTAAATAGTGAGGTAAATAGTTTCTAACCTTATTTATGCTCAATCTTATCCCAAACTCTTTATTGAGTTTACGGAGATCCTCTTTTGCTTCTTCATGAATAGAGTCTCTTATTTTATCATCAGTACTTTCAATCATTTCAATATGCATCGCACCTAACGGATACGGCATGAAAACATATAGCTTGTCTGGCTTATTAAATTTATTTAGTTTATAGGCACATAACGATTTGTCCCAGTCATCATCAATATGGCTACGTGCTGGACAAAACGTGAGTTGGTAGCGATAACCGTTAGACCCAAGCTTTAACTGCTCAGAAGTATATATGTCATGAATACCTGTCAGTAAAAGCATGTATAGATACAATGCGGATTGATCAGATATATCGAATTTAAACTTTCCCTCTTCATACTCATGCTCGTATTCGTACTCTTTACCAATAGATAAAAAATCAAGTCTGCTTAGTTTGCTAGCTATATATTCGACCAATCTTTTTATTTCATCTTCATGTGCTGTATTAACATCAGTGACCTGATTCATCGCATTTTTTCGACGACTGTTTGATTGGCCTTCTGCTTTTACCAGATCTAAATAATAGTTGCTTGGATTATCTATAGTTACTTGCTCGAAGGATTCCTGCTCATTATCTTGGCGTTCACCAGCTTCAAAAGCATCTGTATTACTTGTAGATTCAAAGATATTTACTAAGTCACTGAACGTATTTCCTGTCGTATCGTCATAATATGAGGGACCACTAACAACTTGATAAGTAGTGCTGGTTATTCGAGTAATACCAGAAACATTTTTGAAGTAGTTTTCAATCGGTAGAACATACTCGTAAAGATATTGGGCTATACGCTCATTAATATCATTTCTAGCATCGCTAGAAGGAAATAATGTATTTTTATCCAGTAACTTGCTTCCATACCTTTTTATTTCCGACTCAAAGGTATCAGGGGAATTATTAAGCCATCTGGTGTAATTGTCGTTATTTTGGGCTTGGATGAGATTATCCTGAATATGTCGCAGACTCTCAAACTGTGTTATGTCTGGCAAAAATGGAACTAAGAATTCACGAATATTACTGGTTAAAAACCGGCATTCATCAAGTGTGGTTTCAATCCTACTATTATAATCAGTCAACTCAACCATTTTAAGACAGAGAAAAAAGTAGAGAGAACGAATGTTATTTATTTTTGGTGAGTCTGAACGACTGGCTAAAAAAGTAATGAGGTAGAGATTTTTGAGATACTTATGATGTGTTTTTAAGCTTTTTAGGAAGTTTTTCTGGTCAATACCGTTTTCGTATATCTGTATTTTCTCTGATTCAGTTAAAGTAGAAACTATATCCTTTGTTTTTATCCATTCAGTTAAAGCACTATACTGACTGTTAAAGACAGATCTAAATTGTGCAGGCAAGGTGTTTTTCAAGAACCTTAGCTCAATTATTAAGGATGAAGCTTCATCGCTGTTAGGATCAGAAAAATCAACAATGTTTTTTTGTAGCCATTCTTCGATATTTTTAGAGCGACTATCTTCATCAGCCATTGTTCTGTCACCATTGCAAACTATTTCCTTAACTGTAGCTCCGTTTATATAAAGCATCCAGCTATAAAAATGAAAAAAGACACCTGTTTGGATGTCTTTTTGTTAAGTATAGGCTTTTTCATACGTTTTGTAGTATTCCTCGTGCTATCAGTAACTTATCTAAAGCACTTCCGTCTTGACGAGTTAGGTTTGGCACATATCGAGAATACACTGTGAATAGCATTTTTGTGTTGCTATGACCCATTTGTGCAGCAATCCACTCAGGCGACTCACCAGCAGCAAGCCAAAGCGTCGCGGCCGTATGCCTACTTTGGTAAGGATTTCGCTTATCAAGCTTTAAATAGCGCAGTAGCGGATACCAAACGCGGCGAGTGACATTGCGATGATTCAAAGGAGTACCCGCTCTTGTACAGAACACGAACTCACTTTGACGTTTAGTCAGGCTCTGCTGCTCAATCAACGCATCATAAACCAGTTGATTCATTTGAATGATACGATTCGACCCTGAGGTTTTAGTTTCGCCTATGACACCATTAACAACTGCCTGATCAACGATGATTTGTCGGCGCTCAAAATCTATATTTTTCCAAGGCAAGCCATCAATCTCACCTGTTCGCATACCTGTAAAGAAGCGTACGATATAGTAAGGCTTATAATCTGCTCTCACATTATTGATAATGAGCATGACCTCTTCTAGAGTAAAAGGACTGACATTACTTTTAGGCTCACTGAGTGGTTTTATATTCTTCCAAGGGCTGTCAAAATCAAAACGCTCAGAGGCTTCGGTCAGCACCATACGTAATGGCGTCATGATATGATTAATGCGAGACGCTGATAAAGTTCGTCCGTTATTACCATCTTTGACTAACTTGCCCCGAAAAGTCATGATTTTGGCTTTGCTAATGGTATTTAGCGGTAAATTACTAAAATGAGGAATGAGGTAAATTCTAAATATATCTTCCACATTACTTATTTGAGAGTCCCGCCATTCCGGCTTTTTCTCCTCTAACCAAACTTTGCTAAAACTATCAAAGCCTGAGCTTGAGTCCTTATGACTATTCGTTAACCTCATCAGCTCTAAGCTTTGAAACTGCTCAAGCTTTTTACTTTGCGGAAAATAGTTTTCATATCGAAAACTACCTAATTGAATGTCAGCTTCCATTTTACTAACGAAATTTTCTAGACGCTTTCGATTAGGCTTAGTGTCTGCCAGTAAGGTTTGCTCTCTACAACGTTGACCTATGTATCGAAAATCTACATAAAGGTTGCCATTACGGCTATTGATACTCGCCATGATTACGCTCCCGCTGCAAATGGAATAGTGTCGTCGTAGCCTGTCAGCATCAGCTCCTCAATCTTTTGCCATATAAAAAGAATCTTGCGGCCACCAAATGGTTTGATGTAATGAACGCCCTCAATGAATACTGCATCCTTAAGTTGATTGCGTATAGTTTTGCTGTCATATTTAATGCGTTGTGACAGCTCTTCGGTTGTTAAATAGGTATAACTCATAGTAAAATCCTTACTAAAGATTAAAGTGTTATTGTCTAATAGCTTTATGACCTGCTATAGAACATAATTTACACTAAAAATAATCTTTTGCAAGACATTTTTATCTACAGTAGATTATTTTAATATGGAGGAGGTTATGGTGAAGTGCAATTTATCTAGAATTATGGGTGAGAAAAGACTTAAGATTGCTGATGTGTCTAGGGACACGGATGTTAATAGAGGCACAATCACACGCATGTATAACGAAGAAGCCACTAGAGTGGATCTAGAAGTTGTAGAAAAGCTATGTTTATATTTGGATATTGAAGTGGGCGACCTTTATGAGATAGTTAAGGAAGAAGAATAAACCTCTCTTCTTTTAGAACCCAAGATAACGCTGCGCTTATCAGTTATTACACCAAATAATATGCAGCAAACTATAGTTTCTCAAATAGGCTGAATGTTCTATTAAGTAATAAAAAGTTCTATAGAAGATTATTTTAATTTGCAATAGCTCAAAATGTATGTATAATTTCAACTGTAGGAAGTCATTACGACCAGCAGAAAGAAATATTAATCTACAGGAGATTATACATGAACACATTTATTAAACCGCCGCATGCTTCAATCTGGTTAAGCACCGAAGCAATATCGATATCTACCAAGCTTATGGTAAACCTGCAAATACAACAGGGTTCACAGTTAGCAAGGATGCTAGGCGTTAACCCTATTTTCTATAATGATGAAGCGGTTAGGATATGGGTGCAACGTGAGTTAAGTGAAGGATTAGCGCTGAATCGTTATACCTTAACAAATCTTGAGACCAAATTTTTGACCATTATGAATCATTACGAGATTCCTTATTCGTTGTGATTAACGTTAATTATTTGGTTTGGAGATAACCATGAGCTTAAAACTTATTTTTAGCCCGAAGTTAACACAGTCCGACATATCGTTATGTGAAGACTATTGGACATACGGGCATAATGGACGGTATGTAGAGCATATAGAGGTACTTTGTAGACAATACCAGGTCGATTATCATGTTCTGTTTGGTGTGTTAACGGAGTGTCAGGCTTACTTAGATGATATTCACTGTGAGTACTGTGGGCGCCCATATCAACTTGATGTACCAGCGGATATACCTTATATCAGAAAACAATTATCTTGGTTCTGCGAACCATGTATTAGCTTTTCTGGTGGGCAGCTTACCGTTGGCAGATGACAATTTAAAGAGTACTTGATAACCAGATTGCTTATGCTCTCTGGTTTTCACGATCTAAAGTTTAACTATCGGCTAAATATCAGGTTGATTGAGCCGCAATATATTCTATTTGATATAACTATCAATCCTACTTTTCACCCAGCAATAAAATCTGCTGTAAGCTCTTCATAAAACGCCATACCTGAATCAGATAACACAAAGTTCTGAGTGATAGGATTTTCAAACATAATTTGGCGTTCAACCAGAGTTGATTTAATACTTTTAAAGAGATTTTCGTTCATGTTGGCTCGTTGTAATATCTCTATAGTATCTGATAGTAAGCTAATTTTATCGATATCCGAGGAGGTTAATCCGCCAGAAGCGGCGCTAAGCTTATCAAGCTTATAGTTATGCGAGGTGATGTATTTTCCTATTATCAATAATAAGCAGTATGCTTTCATTGCAATATCAGTTTTGCTCAGTTCATAAGCGTTACCTTTAACTATATAAATGAAGTCTGCATTAGCAATCAAACTAAAGCCACACATTTCATACTGGTTTCTATAGACCTCTAAGTTTTTGATAACCTCCTCAAACATAGGATTTACTTCAAAGTCACCATGCGAACCCAAGTGTCTTTTGTTTATGATGCGACCGTTCATCAAATGGTCATATATCTCAACACTATTATGCATATCAATCATTTACTTGTTCCTTCGGCGGCACATCAGCTATATTTTCATCAGTCGGTGCACTGTTTGCAGTCAGTATTCTATATTCCCAATAATAATGCTCATCCTCTATGCGTTGGCGCGCGCTAATTTGTCTTACGCTCGACTTTGGAATAAGCGATAAGTAAAACTCAAGGCCATAGAGTACATCGATGAGTGTATACTCATCCATGGACGCTTTCAGATAAGCATCTAAGTAGTGATGGACGTCTTTGACACATGATGTTTTTGGCAAAGAAGCAATAAGTTGTAAAATAGCATTTTTACGATTTTGTACCGTTTTATCAGGAAGCTTTGGCGCATGAGCGATATCAACTTTCTGCTGAATAGGACGTTGCTGAATCTCTTCAAAGTAGTGTTTAAACTGCTGTATGCTTTTTTCAGGGTGGCGATCAAACTTAGCAGAGAAGGTTCGCTTGTGAGAGGATAGACCATCAAAACAGCGCATATCACTAATATCTTCAAGATCCGCTGTAAGGTACAAATTCTTTTGTCCGCCATGGCGATAGAGCTTATCAAAGGTTTGCATCAAGCTATTATACCTTTGTTCAATAGCCATAAAATAGCGACGCTGTTCCGCTAAGCTGTATAAGTAAGTCAAAAGTCTATTAGACAGATCCTCAATATCTTTGTAATACGAAGTAACCGCTGTTAGTTTATAGCGGATAGCAATTGCGATGGACTCGTGACCACTTTGACGATAATAGTCCATCAAAGCATCAATAGATTCTACAAAGTTTTTACGATTAACGAGCTGTATATCAGGATTAATAAACTCTAAGCAGGGCTTGATATGACGATCATGTAGCTGCTGAGCCTTCTCGTATAACTCATTGATAGAATGCTGTTGCTGACCAGTTTCAAACTGGCCGTACTGATTGGCAACATCGTCTACTTTATGATGTAAGACCCGAATGTTTTCTTTAACTGTGGTCAGAATCTCGCTAATTAAATCCCAGAATAGGTTGAGCTGATCGCGGTACTCTTGAGAGCCAGTTTCAGTGCTCATAATCTGGATGGTTACTTGTTCAGTCTGCTGTCTTAAAGATTCAAACTTGGCGTGACTAAGCTCTTTGTTTCGAGATACATCTAAAAACACCAGTAAATCATAGATCACTTTTGACATGACTAGCATGCCACTGATCTTGTCATGATGAGTAAAAACGCCGCCGGCAAGCAGACTATCTAGACTCAAGATATTTTTTAAGGACTCACTATCCTGCGATAAAACTTTCTTATTATAAAATTTCACATAAGCGGTAAAAGGGAACTCCATAGCACCGTCATGGGCGTTGATATAATCAATAAATTGAAAAAAGTCGTACTTAAACTCTAGTACATTGTTGATTAGTACATCACGGTTAATCATGCCATAACCTCAGTAGGCAATGCTTGCTCACCATCGACTTTGCCCCAGACTTCAACCGACTCAGGTAGGATATTGAGCACGCAGCTTGCTACTGTAGGCGGATGCTGAAACACGTTATAATCCACACGTATCCAGCGCTTAACAGACTGGCATACTGAGGCGCGTTGGGTCGGCGTGGCACAAAAAGCTGAAAAACCATGTCTATCAATACAATCAATAATCGTACTGGTGTTATCGTCGTCCAAATCACCAACTTCATCAATAACGATAGGCATCTTAAAAGAAGCGCCTTGCATAAAGATTTGACCGAGTAAGATAGCAATGATAGAAGCGGTAATAGTACTGGTAGTACCGCCAGATTGCGATTTATCCGTCAGAACACCGTTGACATCAATATACTCAAAATTGATTTTTCTAATAATATCGCGCATCTTTATCAGCTTGGTTTTCTTGTTGGCATGTTTTTCCATAAATGCCATTAAGGTGCGATAAAACTCATCGCTCATAAGCTCAGTCTGAGTAAGATCATGATTTTGCTGTAGCTTGCGGACATGCTCAAAGTCTGCGTGGCAGTGGAGCTTGATACGAACTTGTTTAAGATTGGATATCTGATGAGTATTTAGCTCGGTGTTAATCTTGGCAACATAGTCGGTCAGCATATGGCTGGCGTCACTGATTTCACGAAGTTGACTACTGATAATTTGGTTATGTCGGCTAATATTGTTGGCTTGTGTTTTTATTTGATAATCAAGCGAGCTAAAACTGGTGTTATAAGTAGCGATAATGTCGCTTAATTGTGTCAATGTTTGAATATGAGCGAATGTATCAACACTCTCATTGGGGACCTGTTGTACAAAAGCTTCAACTTGATATTTAATATCACTATATTCACGGCTATAGGTATTGGCTTGCTGGGCTAGATTGTTAATCGTGCTCATATATAATTTGAGTGACTCGCCGTGCTGCTGGATGTAGGCTTCTATAATCTCTGAAACCTCAGAGTCACTATAATGAATTACTCCTACAATTGTCGTTACCTGATTTAAGCTATCAGTATAATGATCAAAATTACTCTGCTGACTTTCGAGTTTATCCCTTTGATTCAATATAGTTTGCAAGGCTTGAGATGCTTGATCTTTTTCTTTCCCAAGCGTTTCAAATTGTTCAGATAGCGCTAACTTTGAATCTGCTTTTTCTGCGAGTTGTTGCTTATTAATCTCAATATCTTTTAGGCTAATTTTATAGCGCTCTAAAGCATCAATTTGCTTATTAAGAGTAGCCATTTCTTCTTTGATTTTATTTAGACTTTGCTGGCGTGAAGCACCACTTGTATCATTGGTGGCATTAAGTAGCGTCGTTCTATTGCTATTATCGTCTTTAATTTGCTGCTCAAGCTTGGTAATAGAGTGCATTAAAGATTGTTTCTGTTCTTCAATCTGAAACCTGTGAGTTATCGTATTTGGCATCTGAACTTGGTTAAAGAGCAGCTGCTGATCTGTGGTATCGAACTGGTTTGTAAAAGATTTTATAGAGTCAATTTGCTCTGATGTCAATTCTAAGGCGAGCTCAGCAAAGTCGTTATTTAGACTAAATAGTACATCTGCTGATTCAGCTGGTAGCTGCGTTAACATCAGATTATTCAAATCGCTTAAAGTATTCTGCTTACGCTTAAGGTTTTCTGTGTTGTGATGGATACTCTTAGTCAGTTTTTCTAATTGTTCGGTTATGCTAACGGCATCAAGGAGTGCTGATTGTTGATTTTCAAGCTGCTTTCTACGTTCAGTGAGTATCGATGCCAGTTCAATAGCGTCAGTATGATTATGCTGAGATAGCACTTGCTCAGATAAATGTATATTTTCTTGCTGTCTATCTATAGCTTTATTTAGCTCGCTTGTGGCTCCCTCTAGCTTATCAAGCTTTGTTTCAATATCTTTAAACTTGGACTCTAAATCTTTATGTAAACTTTGAGCATCGGTAATTTTTTTGGATAAGTCGCCAAAGCTGCTAGCATAGCTAGTTTTGCTATTTGATAACGCTTTTGACAACATGGCATGTTGCTCAGTGAGTGTTTTGCGCCTTGCTTGCAAGCTCTCAAATTTCGACTTTAAGTTTTTATAATTCTCTTTGTTATTTTTTAGGCACTGTAGTTCTTCATTCTTTTGTAATAGCTTTTGGTAGTCTTCTTCAAGGCTTGCTAAGTCAGCATTCATGCGCTCTTGGGGTCGTCCACGCTTCATCTCAATCAAGGTGGCAATAGCATCTGCTAAAGCTTCAGTACCACCTGTACCTGCATCAAATGCCATTTGATAGATACTGCGAAATGCGTATACCGCTTTATTGGTGTTTTCAGATAGGGGCACAATACTGTAACGACTATGAGCACCTGTAAAGTTGCTATACATCAGCTCAGTCAGTTGCCTATCATCGCTTACATGTAAACCACCATGTTTCTTTTGAAATGCCAAAATAGTAGTCACACTTAAATCATTAGCAAAATTTTTGCTATGCTCATCCCAAAATAAGTGTCTGATTTCGTCATAAGATAACGGTAAAAAAATACGGTAGTAGCAAAAACCTTTATCACGATATAGCACCATACAGGCCACACCAGCGTCATTTTTGGTCTCCATTATCAAAAAAGATTGGGGTGAGGGAAAGTAGAACTCATAAGAGTCTTCTTTTGAATAAACGCCAGTTTTACCTTTAAATTGGAATTTCTTATGACAATTACTAAAGTCGGTCTCGGGATAAAGCATTAACTTAGTGGCGGCGAGGCTTGCTGTTTTGCCTGCATTATTGGCGCCAAATAAGGCCAGATGACTGTCTAAGCGAATCTCTGAATAAGCATGATTTGCAGAGTTGACGAATACGATGCGCTTCAGGGTATAATTTAAGGTTTCATTTGCTAACATATCAGTCATATAAGTAACTCTCTTGTTCTAAGGTTTTATGAGTCTTGGTAATTACATCGCTTACTGCATACAGCTCAACATGGTGCGAGCAAATATGACGAATGTCAGATACGGTTTTAGGCTTAGTAAAGCTAGCCACCTGATTCAATCGTTGTTCAAGGTCATCTGGGATGACAAGCTCAATCAGACTATCGGGCAGTAATTTAATAAGATTACTAGCAATAGTCATGCCACCTAAGTCGATATCACCGCATACATAAAGTTTCTGATAATCTGATAGAAACTTACGATGTAAGGAGTTGCTGATATCATTACCGGCTCCGAAAATCACATCATAGTTTGAGCTGCTGAATTGGCAACGCGTCTGTAAGAATGCTTTAGTTTGAGTCCAGTTTAAAAATAGCTGTCTATTCTCAATAATGACGGCGTCTTTCACTTTTCTTCGCTCTACCTCTGCACTGGCTTGCATATCTAAAGGCTGTTCTTCTAAAAAAGATGGCGGATAGCTGGGCATTCCCTGAGCGTCTATTGTAATAACCATAGGGTGAGATATATTAGAAGACTGTAATAAGCCTGAAAGATGAGCATCATGTATCAATAATAAATAGGACCCCATTACTTTGTGATTATGACTTAAGTTTTGACGAGCACTGCTTATACGGTCATCACCAATCTGATTGACGTAGTGCTTTAGTACTTGATCTAGTTCTGTTGGCAAACCAATAACACGATAATTATTTCCTGAAGACTTAGTGGCTTTGATATCGCTTAGCTCAAAGCGTACTCCTAAATTTAATGAGTCTACTAGTTTCTTAAATCGCAATAAATTTATCGATTTGCCATTCTTAATACTTGAAAGCATGATTTTAAGGCTGTGCGCACTCATCGTTTCTCCAGAACTTCAAATCAATTAAGACAAACTTCTCTTTTAACCTATTGCTGTCTATATATTAAGAGCTATAAACTCAAGTATCAATTGACTTCAATAACGCATTACAAGCTACTTTACCCTATAACGTTAAGTATCTGTTGTCGCACGTCTTGACCTTTATCATCTTTTTTAACCGCCATTAAGAATAAGCATTGGCCCTGGCTATGACTTGCCCAAAGTTCGCCTACCATGCGTTTCTCTGCTGAATCATCATTGGTTTCGTAAGGCTTGCCTTTATACTCCACCACCAAGATACGACCATCCTGCAGTTCAACGATAAAGTCAGGATAAAAGTTGGTATGCGCCAGTGGCAAGCTAAACGATGCTTCTCCTCGTCTAACTAGATTTCTCACCCAATGCTTTACTTGAGGTAATAAATCGATAGTCTGAGCACAATCAAACTCTTCACCTGAAGATTTCATGTCTTCGATTTGCGGATAATAATGTTTGTTAAATGCATAACTACCTGAATAGTAAGGTGGTCGTGTTGGATAATTATCTGCTTTAAATTCGTAACTAAAATCGTAAGTCGTAAGCACGTCAGCATCATTTGCGAATAAAGTTTGCTGATATCCTTTAGTCATTGCTTGCTGTCTATATGCAGATACTAGCTCCTGTATAGAACGAGCAAGTGGATACTTATTACGTATGAGAGTAGTGAGTGTCAGTGACGGTATTTGCAATAATTGGTTGATGACCTTAGTTAAGAAACTCGTCATTTCACGCTGAGTGACATCACTTTGACGACATTCATGGTCTAGCCAGCCTATAAGCTCATCTTGGGTTGCTTCGGTATTAGCCAGGTTTAGATTTAAAGTTTGTGACTCATGAGCAAGGTTGTATTTAACTTTTTTGCCTTCTACATCGACTAGAAAGCTTGTCGTCTCTTCAGTGGGCTGGTAGTCGAGCTTAGCTGGATAATCTAATAGATTCCAACCTGATATATCTAAGAATACCTCTTTCTCAACCAGTTCAAGCTCACCCTGAACCATGACACACAATCTTGGTAATGGGGCAAACTTCACTCCGTTCTCTGCTGGTGACAAAGCGGCATGTACACTGAGGTTATGCCTATCAACTGAAGTCTCAATCTCTTTTTTATCTTCAACGGCCACTTTGGTAATGGCTTTTTTCAACGGCTCTGAGACTTTACCCTTAACCGTAACTACTTGGCGACCATCTACCTCAGATATTTTAATGCTACTGCGTTCTTCTTCTGATAACTCGGTAGTGTCTATCGTATCCTGCACCTCAACCATCAGAGAAGGTGGTGTCAACTTAGGATTCGAGTTTACAGCGTCATCTTTATCTACCTGACCAAATAAATCACCTTGATTGACATCTTGCTGTCGAAGGAACGTGGCTACCTCCAATTCCTCGAAACCCATTGAGATAAGTTTATCTGTTAGCTCCTTTGCTGCCTGTGCCAAACTTGTGGTGGCCAAATGGGCATAAGCCCTATTTAGGTCTTCTATCACACGGCGCTTTGCATAAGGCATCCGCAATACACGCCCCAATAGCTGCTCAGCATCTTTACTAGAAGACACCTGTTTGACTGAACAAAATACGTAGGCAAATGAGCAATCCCAGCCTTCTTTTAAAGCTTCTATAGTAATGATGTACTCGATAGGACAGTTAGGGTCAAAAAGATCAATACCATCTAGCTCTCGCTGTGTCCCTGTGGCTACCGCAATTTTATCCTCAGTAATGCCATGATCTTCAATTAGACACTTTTTGAGTACCTCAACCGTTACCTTGCCGTTCTTATTCTCTGCCTGAAGTAGGACGATAGGACGTATATAGTCGATATCTTTTTGTGCTTTAAGCGCTAATCTAGCGCGTGTTAAAATCGCATCACGTACCGCTTCTTCCCAACCATTAATATGCTCGGTTAAAATGATAGGTAGCTTGATCATCTCTTCAGCTTTGAGCTGCGCCGCTGAGACATGATATAAAATATTGCTACCATTGGTCGTTGATGTATTAGGAGTAGCAGTAAATTCGATAATAGCTGCAGGATGCACACGCTTCAGAGTGTCAAAGGTTAATGAAGTCCTAGCATTATGGGCTTCATCAACGATGACTAGAGGGTTGTACAGCGCCAATAGGTTGGCAAAAGAGTACTTTATCTTACCAATATCATTGACGGTCAAACCGTTTTCAGAGACATCATCTTCACTGACGGTCTCAAGCTTGTCATAAAAAGGATGTTGACGACTCAGTTTGGCAAAATGCGGTTCAAAATCTTCATGATACTGATAGACCTTGCGATCAGAGGTCTTAGCTACTCGCAAATTGGCAATCGTAGAGACGACTATGATTGTTTTGTTGCCAATATCCTGTGCACGGATTTGATTGACATCAGCGATATCGTAGACACTGACTTGATTGGCAAAGGCGCGGTTTAGATGATCAGTATAGTCTGGGTTGCTCTTGAGCGCTGAAACGGTCTGCTGCTGAATGGTAGTAGTCGGTACTAGCCATAATACAATGGGGAAATCTTGCGATAGATAATGGGTCGCTGCTGTAGAGACCGCATAAGCACCTAGTACAGTCTTGCCGCCACCTGTCGGAATACGAATACAGACATAAGGTGTATCATCGAAAGAGTAAGCACGATAAGGGGTTTCTACAAAATTGTTGTCTTGTAGTGTCTGCTGAAATGCTGTGTCAATATCGCCATCCATACGGCAACGCTGAAAAAAAATCGTAAGCGCATCAAGTGCGCCTTGCTGATAGCTCTTTAATTCAAACATCGCTTATCTTCCTTTCACATCGTATGGTATTTGCTTAAATATAATATTTTCACTCTTCAATCGAGCTTCTCCCATACATCTCCTCTCACCATAGATGACTTTTTTACCATTTTCTGGATCTTCAGGGTGAGGCGGCAGTATTGACAGCACTTTCGATGTGAGTACGTTGCCGCCGTCAGGACGTTTATCACCTAAAATACCGTTATAAAGTAGGTAGTAAGCGACGCCATTGTGCACGCCAAGTAGTGGTGATTTAGCTGACTGTTGTAGCGCTTGTCTGGTGTCGCCATACCAAATGTGGGAAGCCAGCGCATCAAAGCTGATACCTTCTCTTAAAGAGCCATTTTCATTAAAGATGACTTCACCTAAGCGATAAAACTTAAAGCCACTACCACCTATCCAGTTGACGTCTTCTGAAATACCACCTTGCTCACCATCAACTACTTTTTTTAGTCTGTATACACATTGGTTTTCTGCGTGCTCTCCAAGTTCTACACCTATAAACTTACGATTCATCTTCAAAGCTACAGCAGCCGTTGTTCCAGACCCTAAAAACGAATCTAATACTAGATCTCCTTCTTTTGTAGCTAGATGAAGAATTCTTTGTATTAGTCTTTCTGGCTTGGGTGTAATAAATAGCTCATCTTCTAGACCTTCAAAGACGGCTCTAACTTCATTTTTAGACTCAGCATTGTGACCTGCTTCGTCATAGAACCAAATAGTAGATGGCACCACACCTCCTTCAATTTCTGACAAGAAGCGTTTTTGTGCTGGAACATTATCGCCTTTCTTTCCCCACCAAATTCTATTGTCTTGTTCCAAAGCTTTAAATGATTCCTCAGAAATGCGCCAGTACGATCCTTTTGGTGGGCCATCGATAACTCTTCCAGAAGGAGACTTAATTTCATACAGACCTCTACTATAAAAATTTCTAGCTTGGATTGGTGTAGCTTTCCAAGGACCTCTAGGGTCGTTATCATAGTTTTTATAAGCTTTATTCTGTTTCTCAGTTCTTGGTAAAGAGTTAATAAGCCATTTATCTTTAGATTTAGCATACACGAGACAATGATCATGCATTTCAGAAAAATATTTTGCTGAGTTTTTGATTGTGTATACTTTCTGCCAAATACAATTTGATATGAAGTTTTTGCGTCCAAATATTTCATCTAGAATAACTTTGGCATAATGTGATTCATTATCATCAAGTGTAATCCAAATTGAGCCATCTTCAGATAACAGTTGATGCAAAAGCTCTAAGCGTGGATAGATCATCGACAGCCATTTGCTGTGCTCTAAATTATCGTCATAGTGTTCAAAGGCACTTTTGGTGTTATATGGTGGGTCAATAAAGATGCACTTTACCTTTCCTGAATGCGTAGGAATGAGTGCTTTCAATGCATCAAGGTTATCGCCTTGAATTAGCATATTGTCAGTATCTGACTCGCCATACGATAATTCTGGCACTAGCTCTACCAAACGATACGGACAGTCACGCGCTGTAGTCAACGCTTGCTCTTTATTCAACCAATTCAATATAGGCATATCGCCTCACTTCCTTCTTTATTTTCAGCTGTAAATGGCTGGCATGTTTAGTGCTTAATATTCTGAGTGGTAATTTATCATATAACCCGTTTGCTCTCACCAGATATCGACCTGTAATATGATATCTTAGGCAGAGCTACTTTAAGCTATTGTTGGATATTTTTCAGGGCTGATTTGAGTCGTTGCGACATTGTTTGTCGTATGCAAATGCTCTGTACCTATCAATTTTTGTGGGGTGTTGGTATATTTCATAAATATTAATATTTGATTGTTATGACAATTGCTGTCAAATCGCCTTCTCATGTTAATGCGGACAAACACACTATAGTATTTTAAAGTAGTGTTAAACTACAAAGATTTAAAAATTAGAATTAGGATAAAAAATGTACTCAACCCCCTCTAGTACCGATATTTTGATAATGTGTGCATTAAAAGATGAATATGACCAACTCATTGAAGTAAATAATGAAATATCTAAAAACTGGCAAGAATTTAATGTCAGTGATAGAAACGCTTCTAAAGCTGAATTTGTAACCGATTCGGGCACTACTATTACTATAGTTGCAACATGGGTAGCATCTATGGGAAGAGAGAGTGTACAAGCTGTTGTTGGACACTTAATAAGTGAGTTAAACCCTAAATGTCTTGCTATGAGTGGCATATGTGCTGGCAGAAGAGGTAAAACTCAACTTGGAGATGTTATTTTTGCAGATCGTCTATGGTCTTATGATGCTGGCAAGCGGGTTGTCGAGAATGGTATCGAAGTCTTTCAAGGCGATATGTTGCAATACAAACTAAGTGAAACAATAGTTCAAAATATGCAACGTACAAGTACGTTGTATAAAAATCAGGGTATGGCATGGATGGAACTAAAGCCTCAGTATTCTTTAGAAACGCAAGAAAGCTGGGTATTGAGTCAATTAATAGATAATAAGAAACCAACTGAACAAGATGATTTTGATGAAAAGTGTCCAGATTGGAGCGATGTTATCTTGAGACTTAGAAAAAGAGGTTATATCGAGAAACCAGTTAAGTTAACCGAAGCGGGTATAGAGCATATTCAAGATTTATTATTACTCAACCCGAAAGGACTACCAGCAGAACCAGATTTTTCTGTCCATGTTGCTCCTATCGCAACAGGAGCAACTGTTACTGAAGATGAACAAATATTTAATAATTTATCAAGTTATATGAGAAAAGTGCTAGGACTAGACATGGAAGGAAGTGGGTTAGCTGCATCAGCTGATAGCTACGATATACCATTTATATTTGCAAAAGGAGTGTCAGATTTTGCAGATCCTTATAAAGATGATCGTTACCGTACTTTTGCAGCACGTGCTTCAGCTGAGTTGCTTATTCTCTTATTAAGGAATAGTGAGTCTTTATTTAATCGTAAAGAAGATAAGTTACCAGAAATTGAAAGCGATAATATGGACAGTGATGACATAGTGCGTCTGCTTGCAGAGTTGTATCCAGACTTTGACGAAACTCAAGTCTTATGGGAAAGAGCAGGAGGTAAGCTGAGTGATTTAGAAAATAAGTCACGCCCATATACCCGCTGGCATACCATATGGAAAAAAGTAAACCAAGGCTCAGAGGTAACACCGAAAGCGCTTTTACAAATCATTCAAAAAGATAACCCTCAACACATAGCTATAAAATCTTTATTAAACGCTTATCACTCATAAAATTTGGAGTAAAGTAAATGTCAAAAGTATTGGATGGAGTCAATAGTTTAGGTTTAATTGAAAAGCTAGATGGCGATGATAGGCGTTTTGAGAATATGGTTGAGGCAACTACCTTATTAGTAAAAAGATTGAAAGAAGATGAGCCATTGCTTATCGCATTTGTATTAACCAGTATAAACCAAACGCCTAATAGCGATGATATAGCAATAAAAATTGCAGATGAATATTTTACAGAAGTATGGAAGTCAGCAAGATCAATCTACATAGACACCCCGTTCTTACTTTATCGCTCTATGCTTTTAGATGCTTGTCAACAAGTAGCATTAGATAATCAAAGGTACGCTTATATACTGTGGAATACAATTGCTGATATGCTACCTTTTAAAAAGCTCGCAGAAGAAAAGGAAGTCTTTGAAAGTGTATTTTCACAATGGTCTAAAGAAAGCGAAGAATATTCAAGTTTAAATCTTCTAGAGAATGGAAAAGGGCATAAAATACCATTTCCAAGAAAGCTTCCTACATTTGAACTAAGCACTGAGCTTGAAGACATCCATGACGTTAAAACCATGTACACCAAATTATCTGAAGATTTTATAACCCGAGAGAGCCAGTATCAAAGCCAGTATCAAAAATTTGAACAGTATAGAGAAGCTATAAATGAAAACATTAGGTCTAATGAAAATTTAAAGTTAGACACTATTTGGTGGAGTAAGGCTTTATACTCTCCTTCCTTGAATCAAAGCTATAGAGAGTTTGAAGTTAAAATTGCCTTAATCTTTATGATCATTGACTTATTGTCTCTCATAGAAAATGCGCCACCAGCAAGCGTATCTTATTTACTCTTTGAAACGATTGCAGACTTGCCTAATATAGATATTGAAGAAAAATTTTCTTTAGAAGAAATATGGGAGTTTTATTCACAAAATAAAGATAGTGTCCCGAAAGAGGTTATCGGGCAACTAACAATTGGTTATAAAGACAATTGGTCACTGAAGGACTTCGTTAGTTACGCTTTTTCTGATGATTCTTTCGATACAAATACCGCTATATCTAAACTGAATATCTCCAAAGATACGGAAATTAGTCTTCCTAAATTGGCTCAAGCTATTTTTCGAGAACAATCTGCTGAACGTCAGGTAAGGACATAAACATGAGCGATAGTGAGATAGTCGTAAGTGGTGTTTGTTCTAGAGAGGGAGAAGATTGCTATGTCGGCGACGGAGGAACTTGTGCTGAAGGTAAAGATCATCCTACTGAATGTGACTGCTTTAAAGTTGAATTGGAAGAAAATACGAAAAGTTCTGAGTTAAAACAATATGGCATCTGGTGGTCAGGTAATAACTTAGGAATACAAGACTTAAGTAGAATTCAAGCACGAGGTGAAAGTCGTCTTATTGGTGTTTTCGGTTCACATGACACTGGAAAAACTACATTGCTACTGATTGCTTATTTAAATAATATACGTAGAGGACTGGAATTAACATATAAATTTGCCGGTTCTAAAAGCTTGGTAGCATGGGAGAATCTATCGTCTTACTTAAGATTGGACACAACTAAATCTACTTTCCCGCCTCACACTTCTCGACAGTCAGACAGAGTTCCAGGATTACTACATTTGTCATTAAGAGATAGTGAAAGCAATTTAATCGACTTGTTGCTTACTGATGCGCCTGGCGAATGGTTTACTACATGGTCATTAAACTCAAAAGATCCGAATGCAGGCGGCGCTCCATGGATGGCTACGAACTCAGACATGTTTATCATAACAGCTGATTGCAATAAACTGGCAGGAGAAAATAGAGGCAAGGCGCGAAAAGAGTTACTTATGTTACTTGAGCGACTCGCTCCGTTTACCACAGACAAACCTACATTCTTAATTTGGACTAAGTCCGATGAGTTAGAAGAGAAACCTATACCAGAACCAATCAAATCAGCCATCGTCGCTAAACTTAGTAGAAATATTCCTCATGCTAGACAATATGAAGTAACTATAAAAAATCCAGATTCAGTTACCAATCTTTTAAATGATTTATTATTAGACTATGAGTCATCTAGACAACCAATGATTGTTTCCGAACCTCTTGTGAACAACTCATCATTTATGTGCTACCGAGGAAGTTATGCCTAAGAAAAATATACTGGTTATTGGTCGAGCAAGCAGTGGTAAAACACACTTTGCAGGACAACTTTATGGTCGTCTTAGAGAGCCTGAAAGCTCACTAAAAATAAATGGAACGCCGGAAAACCTAGAGATGCTTGGCGAAGTTTTTGAAGCACTGAGCGAAGGTAAAGCTTCTGCTCATACTGTAACTGAGACTTGGGATAGCCTAAAATTACCATTGATAGATGAAAATAGTAAAGAGTTTGATATAAATTGGCCTGAATACGCGGGTGAACAGTGGGATACTATTTTTTCTACACGTTCATTGAATGAAAGATGGAGAAATAAATTAGATGATAGTAATAAATGGCTTATCATAATTAGGGTGGAAAACGAACCTACATTCCCAGATTTTCTTGAAAAATTATCTAATAACGAAAAACCAGAAAAAAATCATGAATCACCTAACTCTATAGGTTGGGACGCAAATGCTTACTGGGTAGAAAAGTTACAAATTCTATTGCAATTATCGAAAATACCAATTGCTAATAAAATAGAAAGCCCTAAGGTGGCCGTTTTGCTTTCTTGTTACGATGAGGTAAATACTGAAAATGCTACTCCGAATGATATTTTAGAGCAACGACTACCAATGTTAGCCTCGTATTTGGTCTCTAACTGGGACAAAGATAAATTAAGTATATGGGGGCTTTCGGCATTAGGAAAGGAATTAACAAAAATATCAAAAGATGAAGGTTTCATTAATGAGGGTCCAGAGACTCAAGGCTGGATTATATCGCCAGATGAAACTATTGATCATAAGAATTCTGACCTAACTTTACCCATCAAATGGTTACTTAATGACTGACCTTAATCTAAACTCTCTCATTTATGCTACCTACGGTGCTAAAGATAATAGGCATCAACTTATCCATACTACTAATCCCGAAGTACAGCTTCCAAGTCAACTGCTATCCATTACGGACAAACCAGCGGGTTATTTGCCAGCAAATGTAGTCTGGTATCCAGTTTTCGGATGCGCAGTCTATGATAACTATTGGTGCTTATGGTGTACTTATTCTGATTATGAAGCTTCCAGAGGGGGAATGGTGATCAGTAAGGTTGCTTTATTACCTGTCAATCAAGCGATAAAAGTAAATGATTTGACAGATATTTTGATATCAATAATGAGTTCTGACAAATTACCAGAAATGACGGATGAACAGTTAAAAAATGTATTTAACTCATTAGTATTAGCAACTCACCCTGTCCTAATCCTAGAAGATTTAGCTTCTTTCGCTACTATTATTAATGAGCTTTGGAAAGGTTTATGGCCAGAAGCAAGAAAAAGACTAGTGTGTAACGTTAAATGGGGTCCTTCTCAGACCATGGCTGGCGATAATGAATTCAATGTTGTCGCATCTATAGCATCCAATAAGCTTCGATGGAATGAATCCTATACTGCTATTAGTGCTGACGACAATAACAATGAGGTTATGAGTAATAGAGCGGTAAAATTTCTTTTAGACCATCAGGATACTATTCTTGAAAATTTCTTAGAGAACACCTTATTAGCCATAGAAAAACCTCCATTACAAAGGCTAAGAAAGTTATCAAGAACTGTGGAGTTGATAGAAAATTTTAACATAGAACCTTCAGTATCTCTTGCAATTAATCTTATTAGAAATAGCTTATCATATGAAGATACCGAAGGTGAGTTAGATATATATGTAAACAAAGCACTCATATACCTTGCAGAGAATCTAGCAAGTTTAAGCTTTACGGAAGTAGAAAAAATACAAAATATAGTATTTAAAAAGAATCACAACTATAACTTACTATGTCTTTCGTTAGAGAGTTATATCGAAAATAAATTTACTTTATTGAAAGATGAAGATAAGAATAGGTTGATAGTCGATGCTATAAATAAAGCGGATAAATGGTGGTATAAAGCATTAAAAAAAGGTGTTGCTAAGGGGATTGATACATTATCACCTAACTGGCTTCAACAGGCTAAACAACTCATATTAAGTAAAGATTTGTCTTCTATAGCGAATGACGTTATTTCAGACTCAAAAGATATTGAAAAAGGTATTTTAGAATTAACTCTTGAAAATGAGCCTAACGATAAAGGTATCAAGAGACTGAAAGAGTTTGCTAGGTCAAAAAACTGGTCAAAACTATATGCTTGGTGCTTATTTAAATTAGAGCAACCTATAATGGCTCTGAATAAAGTCTTAGATTTTGAGCATCCTGAGGTAGTTGGCTTTGATTACTTGGCTGAGTTATATAGTGAAAATGAATTATTAAATACTTTTAGAGTCATCAATGACACGAGGTTGATTTCGAATATTGAAAATACAAATGCATTTGTAGAAAAATTATTACCTTATTTAGAACTAGATAAAGAGTTTGATAGATATCTGCTTTCACAAGGTTATCGCAATGAGTTACTAGTGCCTTCTAAAATCATCAATAATACTGGAATAGACTTTATTTTACGTAATGCTACCAGTGGTAATGAGACATACGGACTGATTGGACTACTAGCAGAGAAAGGCTTCGAAGAAGATCTTGCTAAGCGAGCACTATTGCAGTTAAACGAAAGTTTTATTTGGGATAAATTAAGTAAATCCGATACAGAGGTACTGATAAACACGATAAGTCATTACGTCATTGAAAATGGCATCAGTAGCGTAACTGATAAAACCATTCAAGAAAATATAAAGGAGAAGTTCCTAAAATCAGAAATAGCGCCCAAGGTAATGGATTTATTAATAGGATGGAGTTTTCATGTGAATGAGTCTGAAGTAATTAATATTTTAGGTCAATATACTGACAACAACTGGAGACAGTATGGTAAAAATTTAGGAGAGTTTATAAACTCAAATAAATGGATATTAATAACTAAAGCTTTGTATACATTATATGGAAATAAGCAAATTGTTAATAATGCTCTGAAATATTGCTACAGTCTGTTACCAAAAAAACAAAAGTGGGCCTATTTATTTAAGTCTAAGATGAAACTTGATGAATTGCCAGATGATTATCTTATCAGTAGATTAGTTGACGAAGCCAGTTCCTTATATGGTTCAGAAGAATTAGAATTGCTGTGGGAGAAAGCAGGTGGCAAACTCAAAGATTTAAACTCCAATGGAAACCTTGGCAAACAATGGACTAAAGCGATTAAAAAAGCAAAAAAAGGTAACATAGAAGGAGGCGTACTTACTTTAATTGATATCATGCTAGAGAGGTATCCACATAATACTGAATTAAATGAGTTGAAGACCTTTTTTTAAGCAAAAGTTATATGAGTTGTTTTATCGAATTATAGTTTCTATCATTGGAGTGATAGAAGCTCCTGTATTTCTCAACTTTGGTCACAAAATGGTCACCGTTTGGTCACCGAGCACTTGGTCACCGATTTTCAAAATGTAAAGTACATGCACGCAGACTTATAGAGAATACATTATTAAAGAGTAGATTACTTCTTAGGGATTAATAAAGACAGAATAACCAACCCTTACGGATAAAGGCTTTAAGGAGAAATCCAGACACAAAAAACCCCAAACAATCTAATGTTTGAGGCGAAACTTGCTTAAACTTAACAGTTTAAATTCGTTTTAAATATGGCGCAGCGGACGGGACTCGAACCCGCGACCCCCGGCGTGACAGGCCGGTATTCTAACCAACTGAACTACCGCTGCTTAGGTCGTTTTTAGCATCTTGTCCTTATCAATAGGACGCACTCGCTAAAAGAGTGGTGGGTGATGACGGATTCGAACCGCCGACATTCTGCGTGTAAGGCAGACGCTCTACCAACTGAGCTAATCACCCTGAGAAGCATATCAAAAAGCAGTGCTTTTTAGCTTCGCAAAAGAAAATCATTTAAATAAGATTTTCTAAAGCTTTTATTAACTATAGTTGTCACGCTATGGTTAATTTTGAAACGTCTTAATGAGCGTTTCCGACAGCAACTTGCTTTATCAATAAAGCCCCTTGCTGTGGGTGTGTATTATATAGATTTACACATGGCTGTCAAACAGTATTTGCCCTTTTCTTAACTATTTTTGCTGAATTTATTAATTTTACAGGCAAGCCTCTGTTTTCATTGGTTTTATATTTTATACAAAACCAATGATTTTTTCAGCTTATCGGCTATTTCCCTGCTAGCGCTTGCTCAATATCGGATTTAAGCGCTTCAGGCTTGGTGGTTGGCGCATAACGGTCAATGACTTGCCCATCTAACCCAATTAAGAACTTAGTAAAGTTCCATTTGATACCGTCTGTCAGCAGCCCGCCCTTTTGATTTTTTAGCCATGCAAAAATCGGATGGGCCTCATCGCCATTGACATCAACCTTAGCCATCATCGGAAAGCTGACACCATAGTTCTTTTGGCAAAACGCACCAATCTCATCGTTAGTGCCGGGGTCTTGAGCGCCGAACTGGTTACAAGGGAAACCAATCACGACCAAGCCTTGGTCTTTATATTGTTGATACAACGCCTCTAACCCTTCAAATTGCGGGGTAAAGCCACATTTACTGGCGGTATTGACGATTAATAGCACCTTACCTTTATAATCAGCAAAGGCTTGCGAGGTGCCGTCCATGCGCTCAGCGGTAAAATCGTAAATAGTGCTCATCATTCATCCTTAAATTGATTGTCTTATTGTTTTCAGGTTGATAAGAAATTTGCAGGCTTATAAGAAAAAAGGAAGCACCACGTACTTCCTTCTTATCAGTCTAACTTTGGCTAAAATACTAATTTTAGCCAAACTACGAGCTATATTGACATTTATTCTTCAGTTTTATCCAAATCGATAGATAACGAGTTGATACAGTAGCGCATGCCAGTGGTCTCACGAGGTCCATCAGGGAATACGTGACCCAAATGCGCGCCGCAATTGCTGCACGTGACTTCCGTACGGCGCATGCCTAGCGAATCATCGACGTGTTCATCAATGGCGCCATTATCGATACCTTGATCGAAGCTTGGCCAGCCGCAACCGGCATCAAACTTACTATCCGACTCAAACAAGCTGGCACCGCAGCCTTTACAGCGGTAGATACCTTTATCATTGACGTCGTTATAAACGCCAGTAAATGGACGCTCTGTGCCCTTCTCACGCATCACATGATACTCATCGGCACTCAGGCGCTCTTTCCAGTCCGCTTCGGTCAACTGGCTGATTTCTTCTTTGCTTAATTGATTGTCTTGCATCGTTTATCCTTATGGAATATTTGGATGAAATGAGTGGCTATCTCGTTTGTTGTTTGTCATTTTCTCGCAAAACGTTATCGCTCTTTTTATAAAAACGATAGCCTTTATCTGCTGCTTACCAGCTGACTATTCAAGGTAGTTATTATAAAGGTGCGCAACTTGCCAGCTGAGAGCTTAAAGTCTTGGGAAAATTATTTAGATAGAGAAGTAAAATATAACAAATTATCTTGCCGCCTAAATGAGTAAAGTTGTAATTTTATTGAGCCCGTATGTCGTACGCTTGATTATTTTCGCTTCATTAGTGTTGGCTTAATAAGCACTGGTTTAATAACTTCTTATTTCACTCACCATTTAGCACCAAATTTGTTTAAAAAAAGGATTTGAAGAGTCATTTAACTTATAAATGCAAGTTATTCTTGCATTACCTTATAACTTCGAAATTAATTTTACGGATATTCACCTTGATACTTGCATTCAAAGTTCATTTGCAATAATATCTTGCATTAGGTTTGATTGTCTTTAATAAAAGGGTCACATAACAATGGCTGATAGCGAATTTTCTCAAGCTCCTCAAAGTACGCAAGCCGAACGATTGGTACAACTGCGCCGCGATAAAGGCATGACTGCCGAGCAATTGGCGCAAGCGATGACCGCAGCAGGCGCAAAGGTCAGTCGCGGTGCTATCTCTAACTGGGAGCGCGGCACCAATGGCATCGTATCATCGAAGCTGCCGACCTTAGCGCGTATCTTAGGCTGTAGCGAAGGGTACCTTTTGCGTGGTGAACTGCAAAGTGCAGCTAATAGCGATATAGACATCGATAGTAATATTGCTAGCGACGCAGATTTAACTCAAAGCATAAATGCTCATAATAAAAATGCAGCCTCTAGCAAGCAAGTTAGCAACGCTCAACCAATGACAAATCAAGCAGCACCACATTCACAAAACAACCCTATGAGTGGGCACTCTATGAACACAATAAAAAAATCCGATAAATTACAAAACGTTTGTTACGATATTCGCGGTCCTCTGCTGCAGACGGCTAATAAAATGGAAGCCGAAGGTAAGCGCATTTTAAAGCTTAATATTGGTAACCCTGCCCCGTTCGGTCTTGAAGCACCGCATGAGATTTTGCGTGATGTGGCGATGAATCTGCCAGAAGCGACGGGATATTCAGACTCGCAAGGGATTTTTGCGGCCCGTAAAGCGGTCTTGCAATATTATCAATCAAAAGGCCTGCTATCTGCTGTCGATGTGCGTGATGTGTATTTGGGTAATGGCGTCTCTGAGCTGATTGTCATGACCATGCAGGCGCTCATGAACGATGGCGATGAAGTCCTGGTGCCAATGCCTGATTACCCGCTTTGGACGGCAGCCGCCAACTTAGCAGGCGGTACAGCCGTGCATTATCGCTGTAATGAAGACGACAATTGGCATCCTGATATCGAAGACATCAAATCTAAAATCACTTCTAAAACCAAAGGCATCGTGGTTATTAACCCCAATAACCCAACGGGTGCACTGTATAGCGATGAATTGCTGCTGCAGATTATCGAGGTGGCAAAAGAGCACGATTTAATCATCATGGCCGATGAGATTTATGACCGTATTCTCTATGATGATATGGAACATACACCGATGAGCACCTTGACCGATGATGTGCTTGTGCTGTCTTACAACGGTTTATCAAAGTCGCATCGTATCGCAGGTTTCCGCGCTGGTTGGATGATGGTTTCTGGTAAAAAACACCACGCTGCTGACTTTATTGAAGGTTTGGATATGCTGGCGTCTATGCGCCTATGTTCAAACGTTCAAGGGCAATATGCCATTCAAACCGCGATGGGCGGTTATCAAAGCATGAAGGATTTGACCTCTAAAAAAGGCCGTCTCTATAAGCAGCGCGAAATGGCGGTTTCGCGCTTAAACGCCATTAAAGGTATTTCTTGTACCATGCCGCAAGGGGCGTTTTATTGCTTTCCAAAGATGGATCCTGCCGTCTACCCTATCGAAGATGATATGGCGTTTATGATGGATTTATTGGTGGAAGAAAACGTCTTACTGGTACAAGGCACTGGCTTTAACTGGGATGCACCCGACCATTTCCGCTTGGTGTTTTTGCCCAACCTGCACGATTTAGAAGATGCCATGGATCGCTTAGACCGCTTCTTTGCCAAAAAACGTAAACAGTTTGGCACCGAATAGAACTTAATTTTATTAAATTAATTCTCATTTTAATATAAAAAAACGCTTATCGGCACGATGCTGATAAGCGTTTTTTATGCTGTTAGATAAAGTAGTAAAATCTCACCGTTAAAATCTTGTTAAAAACTCATACGGCTTTAATCTAAAAAACCACCTTAAGAATACTTCTTTAAGAACAATACTCTAAAAACATGGCTTTAAAAGTGTCATTTAAAAAACTTTGTCTTAAAAAATATTACTTAAGAAAATATAGCTGATAGCTGACATTGAAGCGGCGGCAGGAAGGGTAATTATCCATGCCAAACCGATAGGCTTCATCAGCGCCCAGTTGGTGTCTCTATTGACGATACCGATGCCAAGTACCGCACCAACTAAGGTATGCGTACTCGATACCGGCAGCCCCATGGTCGAAGCGCCCATTACCACAGCAGCAGCAGCCAATTCCGCTGAGAAGCCAGAAGCCGGATGCATTTTTGCCAGATTGGTACCAACGGTTTGAATCACTTCTTTACCGATAAACCAAAGACCAACGATTAGCGCCACACCAAAGGTTAACATAACTGCAGGTGGTACTGCCGCTTCGGTCGCTATGCTATTGGTACGGATAACGTCCATAATCGCGGCAAAAGGACCGACGGCGTTGGCGATATCGTTTGAGCCGTGACTAAAGGCAAAGGCTGATGCGGTAAAGACTTGCATCCAGCTAAACATAATAAACGTCGCTTTGGTCAAATCTTCCTTATGCTTACCGCGGATACTCTTGGTATAGATATAGGTCGCAAGCCAAACTAGCGCTGCAATCATGCCCATGATTAAAAAGCCTTGCAGCGTTGTCATGCCATTATTGACATTCTTTAAGCCTTTAAAGATGACCAAAGAGGCCATGACCGCGCCGCCAGCAGCCGCAATAATAGGTACCCATTGCTTTAATGCTTTTAGCGTATCGAGGTTGCTGCGCTCGTTTTCAATTTCATAAAGCTGTTTGTAATAATCGGTTTCTAAATCTTCAACGTCGCAATCATCATCTTTATAGATTTCCTGATCACGTAACATCGCTGAGGTATAAGCCAGTTGTTCTGATTCGGTCAGACCATCCAGATACTCTTTGTGATTTTGCTTTAAGGTTTTTTTATCGCCCTTTAGCGTCGCAATGTGCGCTTCTGTTCTATCATTATACTCAATGATATTTTTCTTAATCTGGCCATATAACAGGTAGGAGAAGACGCCGCCGAGTAATGGTGATATGACCCAAGAGATAGCAATCGTTCCAATCGTGCCCCAATTCACCGTAGATAACGCCATTTCGGTGCCACCTAACGAGATACCTAATACAATGGAGCTACCAACCACGCCGCCGATAATGGCGTGAGTGGTTGAAACGGGCAGACCTTTTTTGGTCGCAAATAACAACCAAAATGCAGCAGCGATAAGCGCTGAGAGCATGACATAAATAAACTGGTTGGGCGTGACCGATAGACCATCGAGATCGACAATACCGCTTCGGATGGTATCGGTAACTTCACCGCCTGCCAACACCGCGCCCGACACTTCAAATATCGCTGCGATACCCAAGGCTTGCGGAATGGTCAACGTCCCCGCACCCACTGAGGTACCAAAGGAGTTGGCGACGTCATTACCACCGATATTGAATGCCATAAACACACCAAAAGCCGTCGCTACGATAAATAGCGTCGTCTGCTGATGCATGGTGTAATCTAGACCCCACCATAAAAAGTAAGCGGTCATCGCAATCAGTAAAATGGCAAAAAATAGATTGATTCTCATAGAACCGACTGCTTTGGTTGGTCCTGTAGAACTGCTGCTAATACCCATACGTTGATACGTCCTGCGTAAGCTGATTGAAATTATATGTGATTGATGACATTGCGGCGCTATGAACGGTGTTGTTTTCACCACCCAATATTATGATAGCGTGTGCGCAACGTGTTTTTGAAATACTGTTTTTTGAAATACTGTTTTTTGAACTTGTTTGTTGAAATACTGTTTTAAACCACGGCTTTAAACCACCGCTTTGAAAATTGGTTTGAATAACTAGCCTGCAATACCTTATTGATCCATCACTCAGACGATCTCGTCTGTTTACCATTATTTTCTACTCATACCTAGCACTAATATCTAGCTTAGTTTGCCTATGATAAAAATATCAGGTAAAAAAACCATCACACAAAATGCCATAAAGCCGCAAGTAGTATTGCCAAATCATCCGATTACAGCAGCTTGCGGCTTAGGTTTTTATAGTGATAGCGTTGGTTATGACAAATATATGAGTAATGATTAAAGCATTTATATGATAAATACAGTATCCGACTGCTGAGCTATTTTGTAGAAAGCAGAGTTTATAATGTGCCTATTATATTAAATATAGACACAGAATGCATGATGATATTGCGAGATTTGTAACTGTGAATGTAAGCGCGATAAAACTTGTCAATTTAGTGAAAATTTGTTGTTATATTTTATAATTTGGCTGAGCCAAAATATAATCAATTCTCAAACCTTTTAATCAGTTATCAGGCAGTGCTAAAGATAGCTGCTCAATGGCATGGTCTAATACATCTAGGCGCGCTTGCCGCTTTTCATTGGTGGCGATGACACACCAAGGGGCGTCCTCTGTATTTGTACGTGCCAGCATATCAGCTGCCGATTGCACATAATCTGCCCAGTTATCACGATTACGCCAATCATCATCGGTCAATTTAAATTGCTTATGCGGGGTCTCTTCGCGCGCCTCAAAGCGCTTAAGCTGCTCTTTCTTATCGATGGCAAGCCAGTATTTGATAACTATCGTGCCAGCCGCTACCAAATCCGCCTCAAAGCGATTGATTTCATCATAAGCGCGCTGCCATTCTTCATCGGTCGCAAAACCCTCAATACGTTCGACCAATACGCGCCCATACCAAGTACGGTCAAAGATAGCGATACGGCTGATACGATCGATCTGCTCATTGGGCAGTTTGGTCCAAAATCGCCATAGATAAGGGTGTTGTAATTCATACAGCATCGGTGCGCCAATATTATAAATCTGATACTCGCGTGGGTCGAGCGGCGCAACCAGTCTTTTAATAGCGCCACCCTTGCCAGCCGCATCCATACCTTCAAAGGCAAAGATCACATGCCGACCCTTACGCGCACGTAGCAGCTCAGCAAGGCGCGCTTGTTTATCGGCAAGCGCTTCATGGTACTCAGACTTATCTATCTCGATATCATCGATATTTATCAAAGCTTTAGGGACTTTTACTGGCTCGAATTTTTTAACATTTTCTAGCTGTTCGCTTTCCTCTATACGACTGCTTGCTAACGCTGTTTGCATCGCTTGCAACACTTGATGACAAAAATGCATGGCTGCTTGTGATTTGTCATCACCATCGATAATAATCCAATCTCCCTGCTGGCGTAATAGCGCCGTTGCCACCTCATTAAAAGTTTCGACGACCTTTTTGTTTTTCCAATCAATTTGATATAAAAATTCTGGATCAGCCTTGTCGTCATTTAGCCGCGCCTGCAAGGTTTCGATATCGACATGAAACCAGCATTTGAGCAGCTTGGTTTGATTAGCAGCAAGGTCTTGTTCAAAGGCTTGTAACTTAGTCAGCGCTTGTTTTAAATAGTCTTGCCATTGGCCAATAGGCAAGGCTTTATCTTTCAGCTGGTTATTATTCTTATCCTTACTTTCTTTATGTTCCTTACCTTCATTATCTAGCGTTGCCATACGCATGACGTTATAGAGCAAATCAGCATACCAGTTGCCAAAATATACCATGACATCGCCATGACGCGGCAGCGCCTTGGTATGTGCCTGCCAAATCGGCTGATGCTCTAAGGGACAATCACCAATGGTTGCCTCGACTTTCAGTAAACGTGGGTCGACCCATTGCCGCAGCTGGGTGACCGCTGTGCCCTTGCCTGCTTGCTCCATACCGTTGACCAGCACTAATAACCCTGTTGGTTTATTCATAGTTGGCGGTGTTTGTTGCCGCGTGGCACGCAGAGCAAACTGTGCGGTGACCAATGCCAATCGCAGGGTATCTTTGTCCATAGAAAAGAGATTTAACGGATTGGGTGTTAAGCGCTGCTCGATGACTTGCTTACTAAATTGGTCACTCACGGCTTGTGGCGCTTGGTCCTCAGTCGTATCATTTTTTTTGTTCATGCCCATGCTCCCTCTATTATTATTAGATAATATTTTATGCTTTGTTATGCGGCGTTATACTATTTTTATGGATGTTCTGTATGAATGATTTTTTTGCCTAGCCATTTCATATTTACATAGCTATGTTATAAGTGCTTTGTTTTTATAACATTGCTTACAATACTGATTACAACACTTATCACAGTGCTTAAAATCACCATTTTAGTTAATCATAGCATTGCGTAAATTTAGTAAATAACCCTGCTATGTAACAGTTTGGCATTTGTATTCTGCGGTATTTTCTTTTAAGGTGAACAAAATCTTGCGAGCATGCTTTAATAGCTGCCTATAAGTATAAAATTTAGTACCCTCTCAGCCCTTTTACCATCAATTTGATTGATTGTTATTTTTACTTTTTATAGGATTACCTGCCATGACTGCTTTAGCCAATTTACAACAGCACTTAAACCGTTTTTGGGCGCTGCCACACCATGAAGATGCTGCCTTAAATACTAAACTTAAAGAAGTGCAAGCATGGCAACAAGCGCGTATTAAGCGTACGCACAGCGCGCTATTTGAACAACCAAAAAACCAATTAATGGCAGATTATTTCTTAACCCAGCTATATGGTGGTGATGAATTTAAAGTATTGGCAGAGCAATTAGGACGTATCCTTCCTAAAGCCAAAAAACTTGAGCGCCTAGCCAAAGAGTCTTCTTTAGAAGCTGGTAGCATGGGCATTCAAGCATCTATCTTGGCGATTGAGCTTGATTTGCATTTGGCCGAGTGGTTGGTTGCTCAAGATTTAGCGGTTAATGAAGAGAATATGCTTGCCGCCTACCGCGCTGTTGATGAGGCAGATGAGCGTCGCGTGCAAATTAACAACCTAAAAGAAGTCTGCTATCGTACCGATAAAGACCTGAATTCCTTTATGCTCAAAAAAGCCTTTGCAATGGCAAAAGGCGCTGCGTATCGCTATAACTTCCAACCGCTTTACGACTTTATTGATGCAGGCTTTAAAGCCATGAAACCGCTAAAAAGCGTCAGCAGCTTTATCGAACCATTTTGTGAGCGTGAGCTTGAGATTATTGACGAAGTTCACAACACGGATAATGGCGGTAAGCCAGCAACGTTTGGTGTATGATAGGGTCAAATAATGCACGTGGCTCACGGCGCTGTTACTGATTAAACTATACTTAAATAATGAGTCAACAATGCTCAAATACGCCATCATAAAAACGAATAATAGGATAATCGTATGATTGACAACTCAAATAACAATGCTGCAACTGATGCGACTTCTCATGGTCACCTGCAAGATAAATTGGTCAAAGACAGTATCGCCAACAATCAAAATATCACCGCGCAAGTAAAAGCGCGTCAAAACCATGTTTCTAATACGACGCTTAATGAAAATGCCGCAGTCGATAACAATAATAATGACTTCACCCAAGTGCAAGACTTACCAACCGGAACCCCACAAGGTCAACAAACGACTATGCCAAACCATACCACCAACGCTAACCCTAACGCCACATTAAACAACAGCGCCAACCCTACTTCTCCGCAAGCACAAACCGCCAAACAAACGCTATTTAACCAGCGTGATGACATCAATAACCCACATACGCCTGATACTGATGGTAATGAGCAAACGCATTTTGGTTATAAGACGGTTAATAAAGCAGAAAAGCAAGCGCGCGTTGCTGATGTCTTTACCTCAGTTGCCAAAAAATACGATATTATGAATGACTTAATGTCATTTGGTATTCATCGTTTATGGAAGCGTTATGCGATTAGCTTATCAGGTGTACGTGCCGGTCAGCATGTGCTTGATATCGCTGGCGGTACGGGCGATTTGGCTAAAGTATTCAGCCGTGAAGTTGGTCGCAACGGTCATGTGGTGTTATCAGACATCAATGCGGCGATGTTAGAAGTGGGTCGTGAGCGCTTGATTAATGCTGGCTGTAATAACGTTGATTTTGTCTTAGCAAACGCTGAAACTTTAGCGCCATTCGATGATGAAAGCTTTGATTTAGTGACTATCAGCTTTGGTCTGCGTAATGTCACAGACAAAGATGCTGCTCTAAAATCTATGTATCGTGTGCTAAAGCCAGGCGGGCGTTTACTGATTTTAGAATTCTCAAAACCTGTCTTTGAGCCATTATCAAAAGCTTATGATTTATATTCATTTACTGCTTTGCCAATTATGGGCAAGCTGATTGCTAATGATGCTGAAAGCTATCAATACTTGGCAGAATCGATTCGTATGCATCCTGATCAGCAAACGCTTAAACAGATGATGCAGCAAGCAGGCTTTGAAAATTGCGATTATCATAACTTGACTGCTGGTATCGTCGCGGTCCATCGCGGCTTTAAAGCATAAACACGTTATTTATGCTTAATATCTAGTGATAAAAGCTGGCTATACAAGCTTATTCATAATGTAAAAACGTCTGTCATTAGGCAGGCGTTTAATGATCGTCATAACAGCCAATATTGAAATATGCGCCACGCTTATGGCGCTCAACCAAACATGCGAGAGCCTTATGCTGACTGTATTACTTTTGGCGGGTGCCGAAAAGCTGATTAATATCGCCATTGCCAGCGATGAGATTACCAAAGCTGGTCTGGCACCGCTTGCGGGTAAAGTGCTGCGTTTAAATATGGGCACGCCTGAAGTGAATTTGGACGTCTTATTTACCGATGAGCGTTTGCGCTTTGAGCCGGTCATGACGGAGAGTGTCTTTGAGCCAAGCGGCAATATGAATGAGCGCCAAAAAGCCAGTCTAGAGCGTGCGCGTCTTGGCCATAGTCGTCCAGACTGCATTATTACCGTTGATAATCCTGCGCAGCTGCTCAACCTGATGCGCGGCACTGAGGGCAACTTGCCTATCGCTGGTGATTACAAAGTGCTCATGCAACTTAAACAACTGGTCGCAGGTTTTGATCCTGATGTCGCTGGACAGCTTGAGCCCTTTATTGGTAAACCGATGGCCAGCCAACTGCATCTTCTCATCTCACAGCTAAAAGGCAGCTGGCGTCATAGCGCCAAACGCGCCTTTAATGATGTCAGCGACTGGGCAAATGATGTAGCCGGTAATGTTGCTCCTGACCCGATGGAAGCCGCCGAAGTCAATGATTTAAAACAGCAGTTATTAAAACTGCGTGCTGATATTGAGCGAGAAGAAGCTAAGCTTGCTGCTATCAAAGATGAGCAAGCACGTTTAAGCAATAATAGATAATAATACGTAGATGCTAAGATTGTTTAAATGCTCTCTATAAACATCTACTGTTATGAAAAATACAATATCTAGCCTATTTTCGAATTTTTAGAGTACCTATATCCCATGCTACTATCCCATCGCGCCCGTTTATTTGAACTTTGGCGTATTGCCGCCGCTTATCGCATTGATACCCATCTGTCTGTCGAAGAAGCGCCGCAGCTGCAACCTTTAGCGCGTTTAATTCGCTTGCATCCAGCTGCTTGGGGTAAAAAACATCAGCCCAATGCCATAAAATATGCGCTTGAAGATATGGGTACGTTATTTTTGAAACTGGGTCAATTGCTTTCGACGCGCCGCGATTTGGTGCCGCCTGAGATTATCGAGCAATTGGTGCAGCTGCAAGATAAGGTCAAGCCTTTCGACTCTGACGTTGCTATTGCCCAAATCCAAGATTCGAAACATGGTCTCGGTCAATCTATCGCCACGCTATTTGCCCGTTTTGACGTTAAGCCGTTAGCAGCAGCCTCTATCGCCCAAGTACATACGGCGGCTCTACATGATGGTCGTGAAGTGGTGGTAAAGGTCGTTCGCCCTGATATTCGCACCACTATCGTTGCTGACTTTGAACTATTACGTGAGCTTGCCAGTTGGGCATCGGCGCGTATCGAAGCGGCGCGTGCCATCCATATCGTTGATATTGTCGAAGACTATCGCCAAGTCATGCTTAATGAATTGGATTTAACCTTAGAGGCAGACAATACCACGCAGATGCGTAATAACTTCTTGGGTTCTGCATTGATGTATGTGCCTGAAGTCTATGATGCGGCCAAAAACGTCATGGTCATGGAGCGTATTCAAGGCGTTCCTATCTCGCAAGTTGAGGTATTTGATAAGCTTGGTTATGACCGTGCAGCACTGGCAGAAAAAGGCTTAACGATATTTTTCACCCAAGTATTTCGCGATAATTTCTTTCATGCTGATATGCATCCGGGTAATGTCTTTGTAGAAACGCCGCCGGTTAAAACGCTCACTGCAAATATGGCAGCGGTTGACTTGGGTCATGAGCCGCGCTATATCGGCCTTGATTGCGCCATTATGGGTACGCTATCAAAAGACGACCAGCTTATTGTCGCGCGCATGCTTTTGGCGGTGATGAATAATAACTTTACGGCGATGGTTGATATCGTCAGCCGTGCTGGTTGGATACCGCCCAATACCGATAAGCATGCTTTAATGCGTGATATGAAACGCACTGTCGGTCCGATGCTACAAAAATCCATTAATGATATCGACTTTGCTGGTGTGTTGATGCAGATTTTAGATATCGCCCGTCGCCACCATATGAGTATTCCGCCGCAATTGATGCTGCTACTTAAAACCTTAGTGCATGTCGAAGGACTTGGTCGCGACTTATATCCTGACCTTGATATCTGGTCACTTGCTAAGCCCATTTTAAGCGGCTGGATTAAAGAGCAGCTCGATCCGATGCGTAACTTGCAACATCTGCGTCAGCAGTTGCCAGAGATTTTATTATCAACCACTGATATTCCTAAGCTGCTAGATCAAGGATTGCAAAGCCTTGCCTCACAAGGGTCGCGCCAAGACAGTCAGCTGCGAGAAATACAGCAGATTCGCGCAGACATGCTTAATGATCGTCGCCGTGATTGGCTAGCGCTGTCAGGTTTTGCCGTGTTTATTGCCATCGCCACACAAGTCGGTTGGTTTGCGCCTATCTTTTATTTATTGGCTATGATTGTCGTTATTTGGCGGGTTCTAGCTTAGATTGCTGATTTTTTAATGGCTGTGAATACTCATTAATAGTTATAAAAGTTAAATTTTAATCTAATAAGCTCTAATTCCTTTTGATTGTCCTTTAACGACAATCAAAAGGAATTAGAGCTTAAACTTTTATCTTATCTGACAGCTTGTTTGGTCAGTTAAAGTACGTCTTATATGGAGAATTTACCTATGTCGACCATATCATCTACATCACCTTCCAAGCCTCATGATTCAGTCAAACCAAATCATAGTGACGCTATTGCCGCTTTGCAAACACGCTTTGGCAAACAACTGAGCACCAATACCACAATACGTGAGCAGCATGGTCATACCATGACGTGGCTTGCCAATCAGCCACCCGACGCGGTATTAACAGTACAGGATAAACACGAGGTTGCTGCTGCGGTTGAGATTTGCAATCAGTATCAGATGCCAGTGATTGCCTTTGGTATTGGCTCATCCTTAGAAGGTCAATTAAACGCACCCTATGGCGGGCTATGTATTGATATGCATGCCATGGATGCGATATTGCAGGTTAATAATGAAGACCTGACCGTTACCGTACAACCTGGCGTCACACGTGAGCAACTTAACCATTATTTACGTGATACCGGACTATTTTTCCCCATAGACCCCGGTGCCAATGCCAGTATCGGCGGTATGGTCGCTACTCGCGCCTCAGGCACCAATGCCGTACGCTATGGCACCATGAAAGATGTGGTACTTGCACTTGAAGTCGTTACCGCAAGCGGAGAGATTGTCCGCACCGGCACCCGTGCCAAAAAGTCTGCTGCTGGTTATGATTTGACGCGATTGATGATCGGTTCAGAAGGTACGCTTGGTATCGTCACCGAAGTCACGCTCAAGTTATTTGGTATCAGCGAATGTATTGGCAGTGGTATCTGCCACTTCCCAACGATTGAAGATGCTTGTCAGGCGGTGATGTTGACCATTCAAATGTGCTTGCCCATTGCCCGTATCGAGCTGCTCGATGCCATGCAAATCAAAGCCTGTAATCAATATGCTAATCTTGATTTAACTGAGACACCTACGCTATTTGTAGAGTTTCATGGCACAGAAGCCAGCGTCGCTGAACAAGCGCAAATCTTTACCGATATCATCGAAGAATTCGGCGGTACGGATTTTGCTTGGGATACCAATGAAGCCGAACGTAAACGTTTGTGGCAAGCGCGGCATAATGCCTATCATGCTAGCTGTGCCCTACGACCTGAGGCAAGCGCCTTATCGACTGATGCCTGCGTGCCCATTTCACGCTTGGCAGAATGCGTCAGTGAGACAGCAAAAGATATCGAAGCGTCTGGCATGATTGGACCTATTGTCGGTCACGTAGGCGATGGTAATTTTCATGTTTTATTATTGGTCGATACCAACAACCCTGAAGAAGTCGCTACCGCTGACGGTATCATCAGCCGCCTTGCCAGCCGTGCGATTGAGATGGATGGCACCTGTACCGGTGAGCACGGTATTGGACAAGGCAAACAGAAATATATGCAACAAGAGCACGGTAATGCTTTAGTGTTGATGCAAGCCATTAAGTCAGCGCTTGACCCTAAAAATATTTTAAATCCCGGCAAGATATGGCCTGAAACGTTACCTACTATTTAATAAGCTTATTAAAATCAAAGTAAAAAAGTGCGTCTGCGTTTAATTAAAAAATTAGACGCAGACGCATTTTTGGTTTTAATATGGTTCATTTGTTTTGAAGCAAATGCGAGGCTGCAGGTATGAATTTTTCAAAGCCTCTGGAGTGCAAAGCACACAGCAAGCGAGAAAAATTTATACCTGCACAAGGCTATTAAAGATATACCTCGTGCGTTTTGAATTGACTATTCTATAACATCTGATCAATCGCCATTTGCGTCAATACACGACCACGAGCGGTTCGCAGTACATAGCCTTGCTGAATCAAATACGGCTCAATCACATCCTCTAACGTACCGCGATCCTCAGCCATGGCTGCTGCTACTGCTTCAACGCCTGCAGGACCACCATCAAAACGCTCTTGCAATATCTCAATATAACGTCTGTCTAAATGATCAAGCCCACGTCTATCTACGGCCAGCATATCGAGCGCACTACCGGCTATCGCGCCATTGATACTACCATCGCCTCTCACCTGCGCATAATCACGGACACGGCGTAATAATCGATTGGCAATCCTTGGCGTACCACGCGCACGGCGAGCAATCTCTACCGCACCATCTTCACTCATTGGCACGCGCATTAAACGCGCGGCACGGCTAACAATCGTCGTCAAATCAGCGATATTATAAAACTCTAAGCGCTGCACAATCCCAAAACGATCACGTAATGGCGAGGTCAACAGCCCTGCTCGTGTGGTTGCCGCAACTAAGGTAAACGGCGGTAAATCAAGCTTGATAGAACGCGCTGCCGGCCCTTCACCAATCATAATATCGAGCTGAAAATCTTCCATCGCTGGATAAAGGATTTCTTCAATAACAGAGCTCAAGCGATGGATTTCATCGATAAAGAGTACATCACCTTCTTCTAAATTGGTCAGCATGGCGGCTAAATCACCTGGACGCTCAAGCACTGGCCCTGACGTTGAGCGCAGATTGCCGCCCATCTCACGAGCAATGATATTGGCAAGGGTTGTCTTCCCTAAGCCCGGTGGACCAAAGATAAGGGTATGATCCAACGGCTCGTTACGGCCTCTGGCAGCGCTAATGAACACTTCCATCTGCTCACGCACCACCGGCTGACCGATATATTCAGCCAATAATGCCGGTCGAATATTGGAATCAGGCGCATCACCTGCCCCTTCTAACGGATTAATCAAACGATCTTGCATCATAGGTTTTATCATTTTATTAAAATAATTATTTTTAAAAGGCTAGGTAATAAACAGCATAACCAAACGCTGCGTATAAGTCATGCAAAACATCATAAAGCAGCTAGTCAAAAAAACACAGCCTAAAACGAAAATAAGCGACAATGAATGTCGCTTATCTGTTGAAGACTTATTGATACTATAGAATAACACGCTCACATTACTTAAAAGCCAGATAGCTGTTGCAAGGTGGCTTTTAGCAAGCTTTGCGTATCTGCAAAGGTAGCGCCATTACTCTTAGCGGCTTTAATCGCTTGCTGCGCTTCTCTTTCTTTATAACCCAAGCTAATTAAGGCGCCTTCCACCTCAGCGATGATACTGCCTTCAGCAGAAATGGGCGCAGGCTGAATCGCAAACTCTAAATTACTGTTATCAACCTCAATATTTTTTAGCTTGTCTTTTAGCTCAATCAATAAACGCTGTGCTGTCTTTTTACCGATACCTGGAATCCGCGTCAATGCCGTCTCTGACTCTTGCTCGACATGCATTTTTAGCTCAGCAGCTGACATCGCAGACAGCATAGCCAATGCCATCTTTGCCCCAACACCATTGATTTTAATCAACTGGCGAAAGACATCACGCTCCTTACGATCGATAAAGCCATAAAGCAGCTGCGCATCTTCACGCACATGAAAATGCGTCCAAATGCTCGCCTGCTCGTTGAGACGCAACTGGCAAAACGACGGTAGCGGCAGCTCTATATCGTAGCCTACGCCAGAGGTGGTCATGACACAGGCAGTCGGCGCCATCAAATACTGCACCTGTCCGCTAATCAATCCAATCATCATCTACCACCTTTTATAGAACCGACGTACAGTACATAAGTACCAAGCTTAAATATAGAAGCTGCGCTAAAAATAAGCCATGCTGCTATGATTAAATGAGCATATCTTGTTGGCAACGCTTATTTATAAAAATCGACCATACCTTCAAGGCTGATTGGGCGAATCTTATGTGCTTGACCAGCAGAACCAAAAGCTTCAAAGCGATTGGTACAGATATCTGACATCGCAACCATAGAGGCTTTAAAGTATTTACGTGGATCAAATTCACTTGGATTTTCCGCAAGGAATTTACGGATAGCGCCCGTTGATGCCAAACGCAAATCAGTATCGATATTTACCTTACGCACACCATGCTTAATCGCTTCAACAATTTGCTCAACCGGTACACCATAAGTCTCACCGATGTTACCGCCGTTTTCATTGATAACTTTTAGCCACTCTTGCGGTACTGACGACGAGCCATGCATGACCAAATGGGTATGCGGGATACGGGCATGAATCTCTTTTACGCGCTCAATGGATAAGATATCGCCTGTAGGTGGACGGGTGAATTTATACGCACCATGGCTGGTACCGATAGCAATGGCTAACGCATCCACATTGGTGTCTTTGACAAACTGCTCGGCTTCATCAGCGCTGGTCAACAGTTGCTCGTGATCTAAGATGCCTTCTGCACCAGAGCCATCTTCTTCGCCTGCCATTCCTGTCTCAAGACTGCCCAAGCAACCAATTTCACCTTCTACTGAAACACCGCACGCGTGCGCCATTTTGACCACTTCGCGAGTCACGCTAGCGTTATAATCATAGTCCATTGGCGTTTTGCCGTCTTCACCAAGCGAGCCATCCATCATCACTGATGAAAAGCCCATCTGAATTGAGCGCTGGCAAATAGCAGGTGACATACCATGATCTTGATGCATCACTACAGGAATATGTGGCCACTCTTCAATCGCCGCAATAATCAGATGACGTAAAAACGCAGAACCTGCATAACTACGGGCGCCGGCACTGGCTTGAACAATGACAGGCGAGTCACAGGCGTCGGCCGCCATCATGATTGCACGCATCTGCTCTAAGTTATTGACGTTAAAGGCAGGAACACCGTAGCTGTGCTCGGCGGCATGATCTAGAAGTTGACGTAACGATATTAAAGCCATAAGACGCTCTCTGATTAAATTTTGAATATGATATTAAGAAATCATTCTTAAAAATACGATGTTGCAACAATTGCCCTAAAATCCTAGCCTTATATAGCCAGACCAGCGAAAAACTGGTGTTTTTTTATCGTAATTATTACGCCGTGATTATAGCAAAAATTGTCACCGCTTCGTAGCGCTTAGCCGACTATTTATTTCTTTGCTCAATTTATAAAAAATACAGTCGGTTTTTATCAATCTATTTGATAGGACTTATCGCCTATACAGGTTTATTATAAATATCCATAAACCAAATACCTTATGTCTTTGATTTGGCTGTGCTAGATGAATGTTTTAAATACAAAAAAGCCTTGGCTATTACCAAAGCTTTTTAAATATTTTGAGGCTTATAAAGCAATTAGTATTGATAACCAATGCTTAAAATTAAAACTAAAACTACTAATTAGTACTGTTGCTTTTTAGTACTGTTGCTCTGCTTCTACTGCATTTTCACTGGCTTTATCTTCAACAGCAGCTGCGCCATCGGCAACCACGCCAGCAGTAGCGGACACGGCTTCATTGGCGCCTACCACGACCGCTTCGCCAGTATTTGCTAGTGCATCAGTAGCAGCAGCACCGGCAGTTTCAGCGCCTTCGGCAACTTCAGTACCGGCGTTTTGGGCAGCAACTTCAGCGTCAGCAGCAGCGGCTTCTGTTTCAGCAGCGGCAGCATCAGTGTTAGCAGCAGTATCTTCAGCAGCAGAATCAGCAGCAGCTGCCGTTTTATCTTGTGTTTCTTGGCTACATGCAGTGATTGCAAAAGTACCAGCAAGTACGCTAGCAAGTAATAAATGACGTTTTAACATAATAAACCTCTCGTAAATAAAGCATGCCAAATACATGATTTGCGCTATTTTATAGAGTGCAAATTAGACATGCAATAACAATTTTCAGTATAGAAACAAATAATTACCACTTAATAATAATCAGTGACCACTCTTACTTCTTGCTTTCATATTGACAGGTTAAGCATCAATTGAAAGCCAACCATAGCGGTCACCTTATACTTTATTATTTATATGGCCTAACTTTTTATAGCCTAACCTAGATGCTCACGATAAGTTGTACGTCTACTGTTACTCAACTGCTGAAGTATCGTTAAGCGCTATTCCTGAATTTGTAAGGCAGCGACAGCAGGTAACACCTTACCTTCTACAAACTCTAAGAATGCGCCGCCGCCTGTTGACATATAGCTGACACCATCAGCCACCTGATATTTATCAATCGCCGCTAAGGTATCGCCGCCGCCAGCAATCGAGAAACCCTGGCTGTCTTTAACAGCATTTGCTACGATTTGGGTGCCCTGACCGAAAGCATCGACTTCAAAAACGCCGACCGGACCATTCCATAAGATGGTTTTTGCCTTGATGATAGCATCAGCCAATTGCTTAGCACTTGCTGGCGCAATGTCTAAGATCATGTCATTATCGCCAATGGCATCGACAGACTTGATAGTTGCAGTAGCTTGTTGTAATGAGCCAGTAAAGTCATCAAAGTTGATGTCGTTTTTATCAGCAACGACTACATACTCAGGTAATAAAATTTCAGTTTTACTCATGATATCACGAGCAGTGTCCACCAAGTCCGCCTCATATAAGGAAGCGCCAACGCTGTGACCTTGTGCTGCTAGGAAAGTGTTGGCAATACCGCCACCGACGATAATCTGTGAGCATACTTCAGCCAAGCTATGTAGTACTTCAAGTTTGGTCGACACTTTCGAGCCACCAACGATTGCGAGCATCGGCTGTGCAGGCGTTTCAAGCGCTAAACTCAATGCATCAAGCTCTGCTGCCAATAAAGGTCCGGCACAAGCTACTTTGCCTGCTTGGTGCATGGCTTGGGTCACGCCTTCTGTCGATGCTTGCGCACGGTGGGCAGTGCCAAAGGCATCCATCACAAATACGTCGCACAACTCAGCGTATTTCTGCGCCAAATCTGCATCGTTTTTCTTCTCGCCTTTATTAAAGCGCACGTTTTCTAGCAATACGACTTCGCCGGCGTTGATTGTCACGCCTGCAGTCAAATAGTCAGTATTTAAGCTTACTGGCTTTGATAGTTGTGTGGCTAATTTATCGCTTAGATAATCAGCGACCGGTGCTAGCGAATATATGGCTTCAGGGTTGCCTTCAGTCGGACGACCAAGGTGTGAGCAGACAATCACCGCCGCGCCTTTTTCTAGCGCCATTTTAATGGTAGGCAAACTGGCTTGCAGGCGAGCATCACTGCTGACTTTACCGTCTTTAATAGGCACATTTAAGTCTTCACGAATCAATACCACTTTATCGGTTAAGCTCAGCTCACTCATACGCAAAAAATTCATTACCTGCTCCTATGCATCATCTATGGTTAATCTGCCGTGTGGCTTTTTATTAATGTCTAAATAATATTATTCAAATTATCTAATGGGTTGCTCTTTGGCTGTTGTTACTTGTGGTTTTATAAAGACAACCCAACAAGAATTTGCGGCGGTGTATTCTAGCAGTTTTCTAGCAGATGCTCATAAAGAACCTGCATAAATTTCACCCAGTAAGCTTAGACGATAAAAAATGGGCGAAATTTCAATAAAAATCAGTAACATTTCGTGGTGGTACTCAATCGTTAGGCTGTTTATGATAAAGCAGTTAGTGATAATAAACTGCTAGTAATAATTAATGACCCCAACAATAAAAATAACCCATTAGGAGAACCCAATGAGTATCGACCTTAAAACGTCCAAACAAGAACTATTGAAACTCAAAGAAGAGTATGAGACTCGTATCAATAAAATCGAGGATCATATCCAAAACCCACAAGACGACCTCAATGAACATTGGGAAGATCAAGCCATCTCTTATCGTCAAAACGACATGCGCACAAACTTAATGGGCGAGGCACGTCAAAGTTTAGTCTATGTTGAAAACGCCCTAAGCCGCATTGAAAACGGCACTTATGGTGAATGTGAAGTATGCGGCGAGAAAATTGAAGAACAACGCTTAAAAGCATTACCTTACGCGACTCTTTGTATGGAACACGCTGAGTAACACTTCAGCGTTATTTTAACTTCACTGTTATGTTAACTTTATCGTTTATACCGCAGGCGCACGCCAAGTATCGAGCGCCTGCTGCCATTGCTGACAACGCGCAGCGATTTGCTGCACAGGCAAGTCCATAATATCCCCAACAACCGCCACATAAGCAATCGGCAAACCTGCCAGCTCAACGATATTTTCTGCGTTTAAGCCTCCAATCACACATATATCAACCCCTTGCTGACAGCCATCAATAAGCTCTTGGCGTGAGATAATATTGGCATTAGGCTTGGTGTTTGAGGCAAAAACCACCCCCATCGCCGCATAGCTTGCGCCCTCTTTTTTGGCTTCTTTGACCAGTTCCACATCACCATGACAAGTACGACCGATAATCTGTTTGGGTGCAAGTTGACTTTTGGCATCGTTAATATCGCCATCTTGCTGACCTAAATGCACCCCAACACCAAGTTTTTCGGCAAGTGTTATATCATCATTGATGACCACTGGAACATCATAGGTTTTTGCCAAACGGACTATTTGCAGCGCTTCATCATAGAGTTTTGTGGCGCCATCAGGCAGCTGTAAAGTCTTTTTACGGCGAATTTGCAATAGCGCTATCAACCCTGTCGCGAATGCTGCTTCTAATTTGGCATATAAAACCGCAAACTCATCGTCATTGGTGAGTAAGTATAGTTTGGGAGCTCGCATAACAGCCGATGCTTGATTCATATGGTTTTTCCTAAAAGACGCCCTAAATTCAACACAATAAAAAGGCTGTTATATCGCATAACAGCCTTTTTTATAGATACTAAAACAGCAAGCTTACACCGTACGGCGAGTCGCCAAGCTGTTTAGAATATTTTTAGCATCACCCCAACGTGTCGCTGAGCTGTTTGCGCCTAAAATCACAATAATTGCAGGGCGATTATTAACGCGAGTTTCCATCACTACACAACGACCGGCTTCATTGATAAAGCCTGTTTTTGAGATACCAATCGGATAGCTACCATCACGCACTAAGCTGCTGGTGTTATTGGCTTTATAAGTACGGTTGCCGCTTGAAAAGTTAGAGACATAAAAGTCGTAACTTTTGGTGGTCGAAAAACGACGAATGACATCGTAATTACCTGCAGCACGCACCATTTTTACCAAATCATTTGATGAGGCTACGTTACGCTTATCAAGACCCGTTGGATCACCGAAGAAAGCAGTAGTCATACCCAAGTCTTGCGCTTTACGGTTCATCGCACGGATAAAGGCGCTATAACCACCTGGATAATTACGCGCTAGACTTTTTGCCGCAGGATTTTCTGATTTCATTAATGCCATCAGTAACATCTCAGCACGGTTTAGACGGTCACCTGACTTAAGGTTTGAGCTGGCGCGTTTAGGACCGACGAAATCTTCTGGGTCAAGGGTAAGCTCTTCACGCATGTCGAGACCGGCATCTAAAACCACCATCGCCGTCATGACTTTGGTGATACTCGCCATTGGACGGGCAATATCAGCGTCTTTTTCGTAGATAGATTCGCCCGTTTCAGCATCGATGACCGCAACACTGCGCGAATCGGTACTGATTGGAATCATACTACTGCTGCCAAAACTGCCACGATAGGTGGTGTTATAGCTATTGGCGTTAGTCGTATTGTTAAAGCTGTTATTACTATTACCAAACGTGCGGGTATTGGTAATGTTGGTGGTACCGTGACCGTTATCTACTTTTTTAATCGCCGAGCCGCTATTACTATTATTGGCTTTATACATGATACTGCGAGCTTCAGACAGGCTATCGGCACCGCCCCAGCTCACACGAGCGCTAGACTCTGAGCTAGAACCACCATTAATTGTAAGTGCGGCTTGTGCAACACTGCCCAAACTCAATGAAATCAGAGCAGCGATTAATTGCTGTTTGGTTAATGGTAGTTGCTTCATTATGCCTCCTGCTGCCGCGTTGCCATTAGTTAGAGAGTCAGTTACATACTCACTAACAGCAACCACGTACGTAGCGTTTATGGATGTGTTTGTAGATACTCACATAGAGTTTTTGTATTTTTAGTGTATCATGGTTTGCATTTAAGTTTAATCTACTAAATCAATTAGATGTCATTTTTTAGCCACATTCAAACTTTACTACATTTACTTTATATTACAGCAATATTTATTAACACTGGCGCAATATAGCCTTACATTTAAGCTTATAACCTCTTAATTGCAAAGTTAATATTAAACTATGACGCATAATATCAGTGTCTTTGTTAATTGATATACTTATAGTAGCGAATTTTAGAGTATTTCAATAAATCAATACAATAAATTAATTCAATAAAGCACCCAAAGTAAGACACGCTAAGCAGCTTAACATTAGCAGTGCGCCCTTTATTCTGACAGATAGAAAAGAGTATAACTATGATTCGAGTATTAGTAGTAGATGATCATGATTTGGTGCGGATGGGCATTAGCCGTATGTTGGCAGATAGTGCCGATATCGAAGTCGTCGGCGAGGCAGATAGCGGCGATATGGCGATTAAAATGGCAAAACAGCTACGCCCTGATGTGATATTGCTGGATGTCAATATGCCCAACATTGGCGGTCTTGAAGCAACCAAACGCTTGGTTCAGTTAGATATGGGCATCAAAATATTGGCCGTCAGCAGTATGTCAGCGCAGCCTTATCCTTCGATGCTCATCAAAGCCGGCGTTAATGGTTATATTACCAAAGGTACGCCGCTTGATGAGATGATACGCGCGGTCAAAAAAATCTATCAAGGTGGGCGTTATTTTAGTCAAGACGTCGCCGAGCAATTGGCAGACGTACTCCTATCAGATAACGCCAGCTCGCCTTTTGACTTATTAAGTGACCGTGAAAAACAAGTCGCTATGATGGTAGTCAACTGCCAAAGTCCGCAGCAAATCGCTGATCAGTTGTTTGTCAGTGTAAAAACCATCAACACTTATCGCTATCGCATTTATGAAAAAGTCGGCGTCGATAGCGATGTGAAATTAACCCATCTAGCCATTCGTCATGGTCTTATTCAACCGTAAATTACTAAGCATAAGTTACTAAGTATAGTAAGCACCTCCCCTTCTATTACGCTCAACTTAAAAGGCTTTAGAGCCAGTGAAAACTTTAAAGCCTATGAAAAAACCTTCCAAGCCTGTGCCATTGTCAAAGTCTAAGCAACATGGGCAACATGAGCAGCATAAGAAATCTGCTCCTAGCGTTATAACCGCTATCACGGATTATTTGCAGCGCGATGATACCTTGCCGTTGCCACAGCTGCGCAGGTTGGGTTTGATCTATAGCAGCTATCGCTTTATTCTCAGCCTGTTTTCTATGCTGATGGTTTATATCACGGCTCGCTCTAGCGATGGCTCATCATTACCAAGCTTTTTGCAGCAAACCGCGCTCAGCTTTTATGTCCTGCTAAGCCTGATTTTACTTGGCTTATTTTATGTGGTGACCAAGCATCTGCGGCGACAGCTGGCTTTTGGCTTAGTAGTAGATGTCATCATTTTAAGCTTATTACTTTATACCGCTGGCGCGCCCGATTTGCAGTTGACCATGCTATATATGGTGGTGGTCGCCGCCAGCTTTATGCTTTTACATAGCTCGCAAGCGCTTATTATTACTTTGCTTGCGATTATTTTTGTTATCTACCAGCAGTTTTTTTATGCCATTGCCAACAGTATGAGTTTGGCAAATTTGGGTGACGCGCTATTAATGTCAGCTAGTTTTTTGGCAGTGGGTGGTTTAAGTTGGTCAATCTCACAGCGTTTGGTCCAGCTTGAAAAAGTAGCAGCAAGCCACGCAAAAGAAGTCGAACGCTTAAACGTCATTAATCAAGAAGTCATCACGCAAATGGTCAATGGCGTTATTGTCATTGACTCTAAGCATGTTGTGCTGGCAAACCTTGCCGCCCATCAGCTGCTCAGTATTCCAAACCCTTCCCCGCTAGTGATAACAGAAGCGATCGATATCATTCAGATGCTAAAAACGCCAAGCGAGACGGAGAAAGAAACGTCACACTATAATGAAAATCAACCTGTATCTGATTTTCAGCAGCAGCTGCGCGCACAACATCTGCAATTACTCGAAGCCTGCTTATCGGTAGAGGCTGGGCAATCTCGCACTTTTATTTATGAGTTACCAGCCGTGGCTAATGCTTCAGTCGTCGGTAAGCTGCGTGTCGAGATTATCCCTTTAAAAGATGACAGCAAGCTAATCATATTAGAAGATTTACGCCGTGAACAAGCCAGTGCGCAGCAATTAAAATTGGCCTCTTTAGGACAGCTTACCGCTAGTATTGCCCATGAAATAAGAAATCCTTTAGCAGCGATTTCCCAAGCCAGCCAATTATTAATAGAAGATATCGAAGAAAGTCAGACAGCAGATAACGACACAAGTACCAATGACAAGATGGCTGGCAACCATGAGCTTTATAAAATGATATTTACGCAGACCAAGCGCGTCAATCGCATTATTGAAGATGTCTTAAAGCTGTCTCGTCAGCAGATTGCCAACCAGCAAATGATTGTCCTTGCGGATTGGATGGCAACATTTTTAGACAATTACTTTCAAGGTCATGATGTTTTTTTACGCAGCCATACGCAGCCGACAATCTCATTTGACACGCACCAGTTAGAGCAAATTCTTATCAATTTAATTAACAATGGTTTACGTCATAGCAGCTACGCTAACCCTCATGCCATTGTGGAAATCGAGATTTATTGTGCCGATAACGATGTTATAATTGATGTGTTGGATGATGGTACGGGCGTTAGTGATGTAGATTTAACCCATTTGTTTAATCCGTTTTTTACCACCGATAAAGCTGGCACAGGTTTGGGATTATACTTATCGCAAGCATTTTGTGAGGCCAATCATGCGCGCCTGCTTTATATTCCGGAACATAAAAAAACCTGCTTCCGTTTGATTGCCCCTGCCATCCAGCATGACGTCAATGAAAGTACAGATGAAAGCATATAGGGAGCGTTTGCCTAATAATTGAAAACCTATAAATGTTTTATAAACGCTACTACTTATGCACTATAAACCTTGATACGATGATTTTTTAATACCTTTTTAACACCCTTGTAGTACTTGAAGACAATGAAGTACTTGAAAACAATGAGATGATGTATGACCACAACCGCGCTAGTCGTTGATGACGAAGTAGATTTATGCCGCTTGATGCAAATCACGTTGACCAAGATGGGCATCAAAAGTGATGTGGCCTATACTTTGTCGCAAGCCAAATCCTATTGGCAAGAAAATGACTATGATTTTTGTCTAACCGATTTAAAATTACCTGACGGTTCAGGATTAGAGTTGGTTAAGCATATTAGCGGCAGCTCAACGACGCCCATTGCAGTGATTACGGCACACGGCAGTATGGATTTGGCGATTGAAGCGTTAAAGTTAGGCGCTTTTGATTTCGTGAATAAACCGCTTGAGCTGCCCCGCCTGCGTCAATTGGTTGAAAGCGCCCTCAAGGTGATTCATCAAGACAATGTGTCCAAGTCAACGCCTGAGCGTTCACCTGAGCAGCAAATGCTCGATAGCCGTTTGATTGGCGATTCTGCTGTCATGCATCCGCTAAAAAATACCATTTTAAAATTAGCGCGCTCACAAGCACCGGTTTTTTTATCAGGGGCTTCAGGTACAGGTAAAGAAGTGGTGGCGCGCTTGATTCATGACTTAAGCCCGCGCCGCGATGGTAGCTTTGTGCCGGTCAACTGCGGCGCAATACCGTCAGAGCTGATGGAGTCGGAATTTTTTGGTCATAAAAAAGGCAGCTTTACCGGTGCTGTCGCCGATAAACAAGGACTGTTTCAACAAGCCAATGGCGGCACGCTATTTTTAGATGAGGTCGCCGACTTGCCACTAGCGATGCAAGTTAAATTACTGCGGGCTATTCAAGAGAAAACCGTGCGCGCAATCGGTGATACCAAAGAAGTACCGGTCGATATTCGTATTTTATCGGCGACCCATAAGGATTTAAATCAGCTGGTGCAAGTGGGCAATTTTCGCCAAGATTTATATTATCGTATTAATGTGATTGAGCTTAAACTGCCAACGCTCAACGCGCGGCGTGATGATATCCCTGTATTGGCTAAGCACTTTTTGGCACTCATCGCCGATGAATGGCAATTAGAATCGCCGCCAACACTGACTGACGCTGCTTGCGCGCGCCTGCAAGATCATGACTTTGCTGGTAACGTTCGTGAGTTGCGTAACGTCCTTGAGCGCGCGGTAACGTTGGCAGAAACGTCGACTATCGAGGCCAGTCATTTAGGTCTACCTGATGTTGATAGCCACCAAGAAGTAGTTACATCTGCCAGTCAAAATATCAGTACCAATAAAGCGACAATCTCGAACGCTTCTGTTTCAAATAAAAGTGAAAGCTCGGTAACTGACTCAATACAAGATAATGCCATAAGAAGTAAGGTAGAAACAGACAGCACGCAACAAGCGAAAGCGAATATACATCCTTATCGAACCACCACTCAGCATTATCCTTCAATGAATACAAGCCCAGCGAGTACGCGCTCAGCTGAAAATACCGAAAAACTTGCTGATAAATCGGTAGGTAGCAACTTAGATGCGTCAATAAACAATCAAGTTGATGAGCAAGACAGTCTAAGTAAGTCAGTGCATAAAGAAGATATTACCGCTGGTCAATTACCTGCCCAAGGCTTAGAGCATTATCTGCAAGAACAAGAAAGACGGCTTATTATTACAGCGCTTAAGCAAACCAACTGGAATAAGACCCAAGCTGCCGAACTATTGGGTACGACCTTCCGCTCTTTACGCTATCGCATGACCAAGCTAGAGATTGCCGAAGATCAATCTGAATCGTAAATACTAGCGACTGTTAAAGCGATGCCTTGATTTAAACTCTACTTAAATTAACGTTTGTCTTTAGCAGTCGGTTTATCAATCACATGGTCGATGACAGTATTGTTTTGAGTGACTTTCTTTTTAATCGCTTCGTCTTTAATAGACTTATCTTGCTTAGCACCGCTGTCTGCCTGTGCCTTACGTACAAAGCGAATCCCCGAAGGCAGTGCTTGCTGTCTGAGTAAATCAAGCGCCTGTTGCTCCCATGTGCTCTCATTACCCAACAACGTCACATCAGGCTCTACCCCAACCCCATCTATCTTTTTACCCAATGCGGTCATATAGTTGGCAACCGTCAGCTTGACCGCCTGCTCATCATTGAGCGGGATAACGGACTGTACTGAGCCTTTGCCATAACTGACCTCGCCCAAAATAGTGGCGCGCTTCTGCGCTTGCAAACTGCTAGCTAATACCTCGGCGGCAGATGCTGAATAACGATTTTGCAAAACCACGACGGGCAACGCTTCTAATAACGCGGCACCTTGTGTGGATAGCGTGCGCGAGTCACTTTGACGACCTTTTACTTGTACCACATCAGTATCGGTCATAAACAAGCTAGCAACGCTTACGGCTGACGCCAGTACACCGCCTGGATTGTCGCGCATATCCAATAATACTCCGGTGACAGGTGCATCTAAATCAATCAAACTTTGCAGTAATTTCTCACGGCTGTTGTTTTGAAAGGCGGGCAATCTAATAATCGCCATACCATCAACAAATCGAGTTTCAATAATCTGCGGATGATTGTTATTACGCTGTAAAGTCGTGGTATGTTTACGGCGACCTGCCTTTGACGTCACCACATCTACTTGCGTACCAGCAATCCCTGTCAAGAGTTGCTCGATATCATTGCTTTCTTCCTCTTCACCAAGCTTAAACTCATCGACTTGATGCAAATAATCGCCAACAGCAATGCCCTTTTTATCAGCAGGTGAACCATCAATCACCTCCGTAATCACCCAATAACCTTCTTTTGGCTGATATTGCACTTTGATACCGATATCACCGACATCCCCTTCGGTAAAAGCGCGCAAATTCTCATACGCCTCTGCATCCAAAAATTCAGCATGACTATCAAGCTTGGTCAACATACCACTCATAGCATTGTTAAATAACTCTTCATCCTTCACCGCGTCAACATATTCACGGCGTACCAAATCAACGACAGCAACAAAGGTTTTTAGGGTTTCAGGCGAAATGGCATTTAATGACACCTGCGCCACTTCATCGGGAATATCAGTATTAATCGCATCTGAGCCATTATCCAATGCACTCTCATCAGCGACAGCATCTATTGAGTCATCGACTTGATCGGCTGATTCGAGCATATCTGCAATATCTGAAAAATCGTCCGCACCGTTGTCCAATGGCACATCATCGGCATTAAGACTGATTAATTGCAAACTTGAAGTAGGGTTTTTATTATTATTGATTTTACCGTTATTGTTGATAGCCGCTTGGGCAGGCATTATCACAACGCTTAAACCCAGTAAGCTTGTAAGAATAGCTGGCTTTAATACCTGCGAGCTAATAGATTTAAAGCCAAAAGATTGAGAATTCATAAACCGAGCGCTCATAAATAGTGTCAGCATTGGGTTTTCCAATCTCTTAAACATCAATAAGGATAAAGAACTAATAGGACGCATAAAAGAAACCCCTTAAAAAAGTTGGCTTGGTTATTTTGGTTTGGTTATTATTTTTATAACTTTGTTAGACGAATCAAATCATTATATGGTTATTTATGATTATAGGGTGATGAATAAATTATAGAGTTATTAATCAACAATGTCCGATGAACTACCCACTACCTTAGAGGTAGGGGTTTCTTAGGTAACGCTCTTACTTGACACGATATTCTGTATCAGCGGTTAAGCGAATTAACTAAGCTAACCCTGTCGCACCGACAGTTTTTGATTGTTTAGCCAGTAACAACCCTTGATTTAAGATATTGATACTGGCATTGATATCGCGATCATTTTGCTGCAAGCAACTTGGACAATTCCACATTCTAACCGACAGCGGTAATTCAGCTTTAGTCAGTAGATGGTTGCAGTTTGAGCAAGTCTTAGACGATGGAAACCATCGGTCTATTTTGACAAGCGTTTTGCCGTACCAGTCTGCTTTATAGGCAAGCATGGTGGTAAATGACGACCATGAGCTGTCACTGATTGCTTTTGCAAGTTTGTGATTCTTAACCATACCCTTGACGTTCAAGTCCTCAATAGCAATAACATCGTGGTTTTTGATGAGATTGAATGAGAGTTTATGTAGAAAGTCTTTGCGAGTATTGGTTATTTTCTCATAGACCTTGGCGACTTTTATTTTTTGCTTTTGATAGTTGCGGCTCTCTGACAACTTGCGTTGATCCGCTTTGGCAACGGCTCTGCGTTTGGCTAGTATTTTCTGTTCACGCGCAAGCTTGTCTTGCAGCTTCGATAGAAACTTAGGATTAGCAACTTTGCTGCCGTCTGATAAGACGATAAAGTCCGTCAATCCTAAATCAATGCCGATGTTAGAGTGGGTTTTTGGTAATTCATCAACGATGGTTTCAACCAACAGGCTGACGTAATACCTACCTGACGGTGTATGGCTGATGGTGGCGCTCTTAATTAAGCCGTTTATTTCACTTGGGAACTTGGCGTTGATATGGCCTATTTTTGGCAGTTTAACGGTGCTATCTGTGATCGTCACTGTACCCTTTTGATTGTTGGTGGTGTAACTGTCGTGTTGGCCTTTTTTCTTGAACGTAGGGAATCGGGCACTTTGCTTGAAAAACTTATTATAAGCAGCTCTTAGGTTTTGCTGCACATTAGCCAATGCCAAGCTATCGACTTCTTTTAGCCATTCAAATTCTTTCTTATACTGAGCAGGGGTGTTTTTAAGCTCGGCCTTATGTTCGTTGTAATGATCAATCTTGTCACTAAGCATCCTATTCCAAATAAAGCGTGTGCAGCCGAATGATTTAGCGAAGAATATTTGCTGTTCTTCATTAGGGTACAGCCTGACTTTATGGGCTTTTAGGATTTGCTTTGGCATGAAATACTTATTGTTAGTTGGTGTTATATTTATTATTAATTATACTACAGGTAGAGGTTATTATCACCGACAACGCATTCATCTCACCACCTTAGAGGTGGGAGAATTCTGCGCTAAGATGTTAAAATAACACCAAGCGGCTACCTTAAACTAGGATAGTATTGCAAATAACTTAGGCAAAATGTATCGGGCAAAATGCATGAAGAATAAGGCAGCAGAAAATATCTAAAAAAGTACATAAAAAAAGAGAAGGATAATAAATATCCTTCCCTCTTTTAAAATGCTTAGCTGTAAGCTGTTAAAGCATTAGCGATTAAGCATTAGCCTTAAACATTAATACTACGTGATCATATTATGATGCTGGAACCAATAAATTTTCACCGGTCATCTCATCTGGCTGCTCAATATCCATTAACGCCAAAATAGTTGGCGCAATATCACTCAGCTTACCGCCACTACGTACTGTTACTGATTGCTCGCCAATATAAATCAATGGCACGTGCTCAGTGGTATGCTGCGTATGTACCTGCCCGCTTTCATAATCTTGCATCTGCTCACAGTTACCATGGTCAGCCGTGATAAGCATATTACCGCCAGCTGCTCGTACCGCGGTCTCTACGCGACCAATACAGACATCTAACGCCTCTACCGCTTTAACTGCCGCGTCAAAGATACCTGTATGCCCGACCATATCGCCATTGGCATAGTTGACTACTAATACATCATATTTACCAGACTCAATGGCAGCAACCAGCTCATCCGTCACTTCAGGGGCGCTCATTTCTGGCTTTAAATCATAAGTGGCAACATCAGGAGATGGCACTAAAATACGCGTCTCGCCTTTATACTCTTCTTCACGGCCGCCACTAAAGAAAAATGTCACATGCGCATACTTTTCAGTTTCGGCGATACGCAACTGGGTTTTACCTTTATTCTGCAAATACTCGCCAAGCGTATTGGTCAATGAGGTTGGATAATAAGCAATGCTGGTTTTTGGATTGGCTGCTAAAACATCAGAATATTTCGTCAACATCACAAAAGCGGCAAGCCTTGGCTGTTTATGACGGGCAAAGCCTGAGAACTCATGGTCTGGTAGCACAAACGCTTGCGCAAGCTCACGGGCACGGTCAGCGCGGAAGTTCATAAAGATAAGCGCATCATTATCATCTACAGTATATGGCACTTCATCGCGACCAATGACAATCGTTGGATTGATAAACTCATCAGTTTCACGTGCTTTATATGCGGCTTGTACCGCGCCATCTGCACGCGTCGCTAAGCGATCGGCTTTACCTTCGGTGATAAGCTCATAGGCTTTTTGCACGCGATCCCAACGATTGTCACGATCCATCGCATAGTAGCGCCCGATGATACTGGCAATCTGTACGCGCCCGCCTTCATAATGGGCGTTGAGTTTCCCGATATGCTCCCGTAAGCGATTGATATACTTATCAGCAGATTTTGGCGGCGTATCACGGCCGTCTAAGAAGCAATGGACAAAGACATTTTTGGCACCGTGTACCAACGCTGAATGGCACATTGCTTCGATATGGTCTTGATGCGAGTGGACGCCACCATCGGACAACAATCCCATAATATGCACGTTTCCGCCAAGCTCGTTTGCTGCTTTCACCGCATTGACCAAGGCTTCATTTTTATAAAACTCACGATTTGCCACTTCACTTGAGATACGGGTTGAGTCTTGATACAGCACACGGCCCGCGCCCAAATTCATATGGCCAACTTCTGAGTTACCAAACTGTCCGTCTGGCAGACCGACATCTTCTCCGGAAGCAGATATCAATCCATGCGGATATTGCTGATAAATCTTATCCAAGTTTGGCATATCGGCGGCAGCAATCGCATTATCCTTGTCGTCTTCACGATGCCCAAAACCATCTAATATCATTAAGACATGCGGCACTTTTTTATTTTGCTCGCTATCCTGCTTATTATTGAGCTGGGCCTGACTATCGTCGATAAATTCTGATTGTTGCTGGTTATGGGTCATGGATTACCGCTCCTCAAGTGAATGAACGCCTATAATGCTATATTAGGATGTTTAAAGCCCTCTATATTACCACACATCTCCAAATAGCTGAAAAATCGCCCCTTTAAGCCCGTAATTAAAGGTTTTGAGCGCTTTCATTGGCTAGAAAACACGCTTAAAACTCGACAACAATAATGCTAAGACCTTAACCTACGTAGCAATCTGTAAATCGTACTTGCAATCACTCAAACCATTGGTTAAGATAATTATATTCTGAAGTGTTGGCTAGTAGATGTTTATTCCCTGAGCCGATAATGCTTTACCAGGATGTGGTACCTATTGCTTCATTGTGTACGCCTGCACCGCTTGCGGTGTCTCAGGAAACCTGCAGAGGCAGTGACGCATCCGCCCTGAACTTCACGGTTCATGGGTCACCATCTTGCGGCGGCACTTCGGTTGTTTCATTCAGTTATTAACTATTTTATTTATAAATATTACCTTTATAAAAAATAGTTTTAACGTTCAAAAAGCCCCTTTTGTCATTGACGAAAAGGGGCTTTTTTTATGTCTGCTTATCTACCTACTTATTAATAAATGAACTATTCATCATTGGCAGATTTGGTGATTTTTTTCACATCTTTCGGAATGGTTTTTGCCGTACCATCAACGGTGGTATGCTGTTTAAACACATCGCCGAATGGGTTTTGCTGTTGCTGACCAAATGGGTTTTGGTTATTCATACCACCTGCACCGCCAAATGGGTTTTGACCACCCATGCCGCCAGCACCACCGAACGGATTTTGTCCGCCGCCCATTTGTCCACCCATCTGTTTCGCCATCATCTCCATCATTTTTTGCTGATTGTTCATGACGTAGTTATTAGCAAAGTCTTTCAACTTTTTCTGCACTGGCGGCAATATCACCAATAACGCCAATAAATCACTCAGCACACCCGGAATCAGTAGCAAAATACCGGCAGCTGCCATGGCGACACTTTTAATCATGGTTGATTCTTGTGGACGCATCGCAGGATTCATCATACCGCCCGCTTTCATCTGCTGTGCCATTGGATTGAGTGCTGCCATCCCTTTACGCATCAGTGAGATACCGATGACGGCGGCGATGATAAACCACATAAACACCCACCAACCGCTCATAAATTGAGCAAGCAAATACCACAGTAGCATCTCGATAATAAACCAAACGATGGCAATACCAACTATCTGACCCATAAAGTGTCGTCCTATAAGATAAAATCTAAAAAATTGAGCGCCATGAAAATTAAAATGGCTAACATATGATGTATATGGGGATTGATTGCTATACTATCAAACTTAAGGCTGATTTTTAAGCCATAAAACAAAATGTAAGCAAGACGGAATACTATGGCAATTATTATCGGGATTGATCCGGGTTCGCGCATGACCGGTTATGGCATTGTTCAACAAACGGGCGATAAGCTGACATATATAGACGCCGGCACCATTCGTACGGATACCAAAGAGATGCCTGAGCGCTTGAAGCGTATTTTTAATGGCTTGACCCGTATCACCCAGCATCATCTAAAATATGCCGATGAGCCTATTTACACCGCTATCGAGCAAGTGTTTATGGCAGAAAACCCAGACTCAGCGCTGAAACTAGGGCAAGCACGCGGTGCTGCTATTGCTGCCATGGTCGCTCTTGATTTAGAAGTATCCGAATATACCGCACGCCAAATTAAACAAGCGGTTTGCGGTTATGGTGCAGCGGCAAAAGAGCAAGTACAAGAGATGGTCTGCCGCATCCTGTCTTTAGACGTGGTTCCGCAACAAGACGCCGCTGATGGTCTTGCCTGCGCCATTTGTCATGCGCACTCAAGCCATTCAATGAATAAGTTAATTTTAAACAGCGCCATGCGTGGACGCGGTGCTTCTAAGAAAAAAGGGCGCTGGCGTTTGACAGAAGAAGACTTAGGCAATTTGCGTTAAAGTAAGAAATAAAACCACCATAAAAAAACACGCGTCCAAACCGCGCGTGTTTTTATTTAAACTATCTGACTATTTATTTATGCTATGTTTTTACTATGGCCGATTCGATTTAAAAAGAATGCAGTACTGCTGAGATAAATTTTTCGAAGCCTCTGGAGTGCGAAGCGCACAGCAAGCTAGGAAAATTTATCTCAGCAGAACGTTATTTTGAACGTATCTCTTTTATATTGAACTGACTATATAATAAAAGCAACTAACCAAGTTACTCTGCTACCGCACTCTCAATCACCGCATCCAACACATAAGCATATTCTTCGCCTTCTGTGCTTTCGTTACTATCTAACTCATAACGCTGGAGACGCAATACTTCGTCATGCATGCCGTCATGCTGATAGCCATCAATTTCACCAGTAAATGCTGCCCATTCTCCTTCACTCACTTTAATACCTTGGTCATCATAAGTGATGGGCTTCACTTGTAAACACATCTCTGAGCTATCATCAGCACACGCTACTTTCTTAGCATTTACCGCCCAAAATACGGTTTCACCCTTACTGTTATATTTGGCTTGTGAAGTAAGCTTACCTTCCCAAGTCAACGTAATCGCATTACTGGTCACTTGTGTAAGCACTGGGTTTTCACCTTCAGTCAAACTCAGCTGACTGCTACCTTGCATCAAGGTATTTAAACGATTTTCTGCTTTATTGAGATCTTCGCAGAGCATTTTAGTGCTCATGCTCTCTTCGGTCGTTAGCGTCTGACCTTGCAACTGATACACGGCACTTATTGTGTTGCAGCCCACACTATAGTTCAGCGTGTTTTGACCTTGATTTTGATTAAACAGCAGCGTGACTTGCTCCTTAATATCCACAAGCGTCGTTATGACAGGTCCACCACTTTTGTCGTCGATATCCAATAATGTCCAGCGATAACGCGCTAAATCTTTAATCATCTCTTGCTCTGCAGTCAGTTTCGTATCATTAGCTGTATCAGATGCCGTATCGGTGTTTAATGTGGCATCAGTTACTGTGCCAGCTTCAGTGTTCTCTGGTGCATCACCGCTGGTAGGCGCAGCGTCTTTTTGACAAGCACCCAAGGCCAAACTTGCTGCTAAAATACTTGGCACTAAGGCAAACCTAGAAAATGAGCGGATAAAAGATAGCGTGGTAAAAGATGATGTCATGAGCGTCATACCTTGTGATTAAACTTTTTCATAATTCACTGTTGCCTATACAAGGAGTGATTATATCTATTTTTGTAAAGTGTTCATAATTTGACCACTATAGCGCCGATGATGGTAGGTTTTGTAACGAAGTGTGTAATTTTATATATCAATGGTAACTATCATCGTTAATTTTCTCATTTAAGCTGTGGATTAAAAAAGCCTCGGGTCGCTAACAATGATATTAGCGACCCAAGGCTATCGGCGTTATTTATTGCTAAATTTGCTGTTAAATTTATAATGCCATACCGTTTTTACTCACTTTCATGAGCAGGCTTGGCTTTTGCCATATTTTTAATACTAAAACGCTCATTCATCATTTGATAAAACCGCGCCAGATTTTCGCCCTGTTCATTCGGGTTAACCTTGAGTATTTTGCCAAAGTCCAAACCTAAATACAGCACAATATCAGCAAAACTTAACTGGTCGCCGACTAAGTAATCGTGACCATCTAGCATATTTTCAAAATAGGGCAATGCTTTAACAGCGCGCGCGATAGACGGTGCTACAAATTCTGGCACTTGTTCAACCCGCTGCGCTTTGGAGGGATGACTGTGCTGAAACGCCAGCATAAAGTTATACAGCACCTCAAACTCAGCAATACGGCGCATAGAACATACTTGCGCCCGCTGTACCACATCATTACCCATCACTGAACGCTCGCCATAGACACGGTCGAGATATTCGCACACGGCCTGCGAATCATTGAGTATGGTGCCATCATCCAATTTTAATACTGGCACTGTCTGCATCGGATTCATCTTGGTAAACTCATCAGACATCTGCTCATTAGTAGCAAAATCTATATCGACCACATCGACATCATCCATATCGTCAACGTCGATACCTTTTGACGCTAATAAAATAAGGGCTTTACGTGGATTGGGCGCAGTACGGGTAACGTATAGTTTTTTCATGGCAAACTCCTTGTAAGATGGTCTCAAAAGCGACTCAGCGCTGCTAGGCTTTATTATGATTATCGCAGATAGCGTTTGGATAAAGTTATCAATGCGCTATATAACAGTTATAGCCTACTCTGCTCATCATAGCAAAACCTTAACGCCAATAAAAAGCTGAAACATAAAAAAAGCCCCATAACATTAAGTCAGAGGGCTTTTCACTTTTCATCTATTACAACTATCAGATATGCTTAACTTATTTGTTAGGCGCAGGTGTAGTACGTAAATAAGGCTTAATTTCGGTATAACCTTTAGGATAATTAGCAGCAATGTCTTCGTTTTTCACACTTGGTGGAATGATAACGTCGTCGCCATCTTTCCAATCAACAGGCGTTGCTACGTTATATTCATCAGACAATTGCATCGCATCAATCACGCGAATAATCTCATCAAAGTTACGGCCACAGCTGGCTGGATAAGTCAGCGTTAAGCGTACTTTTTTCTTAGGATCAATAATAAACACGCTTCTGACCGTCGCCGTACTATCAGCATTTGGATGAATCATGTCATAAAGATCAGCGACTTTGCGCTCAGGGTCAGCAATGATAGGGAAATTGACAGCAGTACCTTGGGTTTCTTCAATGTCACTTACCCAACCTTTATGATCTTCTAAACCATCAACCGATAGCGCGATTGGTTTAACATTGCGCTTTTGGAACTCACCGCCTAGTGCTGCGGTACGACCAAGCTCAGTAGTACATACTGGCGTATAATCTGCAGGATGTGAGAAGAAAACCACCCAACTGTCCCCTGCCCATTCGTGGAAATTGATATCACCGTCAGTGGTTGTGGCGTCAAAATTTGGTGCAGTATCACCCAGACGTAAATTTGCCATACTTAATTCCTTATTTATGTTTGTGATGAGCGTTAATACCCATTAATACCACAAAGTATCTAATGCTATAAAGTATCCATGCGCTCTATTATTATCATCGATATGCTCAGGTATCAAAACAACGCTAAGCACATCAGTAAAAACTCACTTTATATTAACAAACTGATTATGAATGTCTTGTGACGGATTGTAATGCGCTTATTCCATTTATCACTAACTGAATGAATGTATTGTTAGCAAAGTAATTAAATCACCATTCCTGAATCCTTCAAGAAAAACCCATGCTTATACAAAAAAAGCCCATCTCTAACGTACTAGAAATGGGCAAGTTTGAAAACTACTATTGTTCAGTGCTGTTTTAAACACGGTTAATAAAGCCAATAGTTATACACTAAGCAGGTTTATAGCTGTCGCGCAAGCTGACGATTTGGTTAAAGACCGGCTTATCGCTGCTATGGTCTGCTGTATCAGCGATAAAGTAACCTTCACGCTCAAACTGGAAACGCGTGCCAGCTGCTGCATTTGCTAATGACGGCTCAACCACGGCGTTAAGCTCAGTCAACGAGTTAGGATTCAATGCTTGATGCACATCAGCGACGCTACTTGGGTCTTCTACACTAAATAGCTGCTCATACATGCGTACGGTCGCTGGCACACCTTGGCTTGCAGATACCCAATGAATAACACCTTTAACCTTACGACCTTCAGGGTTGTTGCCTAACGTTGCAGGATCAATCGTGGCTTTTAGTTCAACAACATTGCCAGCGTCATCAAGAATATGCTCAGTCACTGCCAATACATAAGTATTACGCAAGCGAATCTCATTCTTTTCTGGTGATAGACGCTTATAACCTGCTGGCGGCTCAATCTCGTAATCGCCTTGGTCAATATAAAGGGTTTCGGTAAACGGAATTTCACGCTCGCCCATATCGACATTAGGATGATTTGGCTGCGTGAGCCATAAAATCTGTGCATCATCGTCCCAACGCGCATTAACACTATCAGCCTTTTGCGCTTCCCAACTACTAACCGCATCACTAAAGTTAGTAATCGTCACTTTTAACGGCTTGAGCACTGCCATACCACGAGCCGTAGTCGTCTCTAACGACTGACGAATACTAAACTCTAATAAGCGAAAATCAACGACGCTGTCTACTTTGGTCACGCCAACACGCTCACAGAAGTCACGTAAGCCCTCTGGCGTATAACCACGGCGACGCATACCAGCGATAGTTGGCATACGTGGATCATCCCAACCGCTAACGATATTTTCATCAACCAGCTGCTTAAGCTTACGCTTACTGGTCATGGTATGGTCGACATTTAGGCGGCTAAATTCGTACTGATGCGGCGGTACATCAAAGCCAATTTTTTCAACCGCCCAATCATAAAAGGGACGATGGTCTTCAAACTCCAGCGTACATAACGAATGGGTAATGCCTTCGAGTGCATCCGAGAGCGGATGGGCAAAATCATACATGGGATAGATACACCATTTATCACCCGTTTGATGATGCTCTTGATGCATGACACGGTAGATGACAGGGTCGCGCATATTCATGTTTGGGCTGGCCATATCAATCTTGGCACGCAACACCGCTTTACCTTCCGCAAACTTACCTTCTTTCATATCATTAAAGAGGGTCAAGTTTTCTTCAACACTGGCATCACGATGTGGTGATGGCGTGCCAGCTTCATTAAAGGAGCCACGGTTTTCTTTAATCTGCTCAGGTGACTGCAAATCTACATAGGCATCGCCCTGCTCAATCAACTGCACGGCCCATGCATACAACTGGTCGAAGTAGCCTGACGCATGGTGCGCCTCTCCTGCCCACTCAAATCCTAACCATTTCACATCGTTCTTAATGTTATCGATGTAATCTTGCTTTTCTGCGGTTGGGTTGGTGTCATCAAAACGTAAGTTACAAACACCGCCAAACTCTTTAGCCACACCAAAGTTTAGGCAAATAGATTTCACGTGCCCTAAGTGCAAATAACCATTTGGCTCAGGTGGAAAGCGTGTCACGATTTGTGGGTATTTTTGCGCATTGACATCGTCACGAATGATATTACGAATAAAATCGTTTTTTTGTTCGTCTTTTTGTGCATTGTTGCTTGAGTGCTCACTCATCGGGCATTGCTCCTAAAGCAAATTGTCAGTTCATGTTACGTGCCATCACGCAGCATGGAAAATTCAAACCAAATCATTAAAAACAAGTTATTAAAAATGATAGTAAAAAGTTAAAGTTGCGTTATTCTATCAGCTTTTGCAAAGGCTTTAACAGCCTGATACATGACACGGGATAAAAAAGCCGTTAGACTAGCCATAACTTTTTAATCACCAACTTTTCATCCACCACTTAACAGCGTCATGTTAGGCGCTGCAATCAAAGAGGAATATCACATGGTAGACATGCCACCAGTAGTAGAACTTGACACCAATATGGGTGCGATCGTTATCGAACTCAATGAAGAAAAAGCACCTAAAACCGTAGAAAACTTTTTAAACTATGTAAAATCTGGGCATTATGACGGTACGATTTTCCATCGCATCATTGATGGCTTTATGATTCAAGGCGGCGGAATGGACGCTGAAATGAATGAAAAAGCGACCAACGCGCCAGTTGAAAACGAAGCTGATAATGGCTTAAAGAATGATAAAGGTACAATTGCGATGGCACGTACGCAAGACCCGCATTCAGCAACCAGCCAGTTTTTTGTTAACGTGAAAGACAACGATTTCCTAAACCATTCTGGCAAAAACATGCAAGGTTGGGGCTACACGGTATTTGGTAAAGTAACAAGCGGTATGGACGTCATCGAAAAAATGCGCGGCGTACCTACTGGTCGTTTCGGCATGCATGCTGATGTGCCAAAAGAGCCAGTAGTTATCAATTCAGCCACCATCATCACTCAGTAATCATTCTTCAATAGTTATTACTCAGTAGCGATGAATCAGTGCAAGCTTATGAGTCGTTACTGTTTAAAGTTATGAGGATAAGGATAAATGCAAAGTTTTGACCATCTAATTACCACCCGCCCTCATGAGGTGCGGCAAGTATTGATTAGCGATTTGCATTTATCGCCTGAAGAGCCTGCCTTAGTGCAGGCTTTTTTGGCGCTGCTTGATGATTGCCTTGCCCTGCCTACGCTAAAACGCTTATTTATCTTGGGCGATTGGTTTGAAGTATGGATTGGCGATGATGCTTATTTATTATTATCAGAGGATGAGCGCCAAACCCATTGGCTCACCCCGCTTATCGTTAAATTAAAACAATTACGGGTAGCTGGCTGTGAGATTTTAATCATGCATGGCAACCGTGACTTTTTGTTAGGTCAGCCATTTTGCAATCTATTCGGTGGTGAGCTTATTTATGAGCCGTATACCTTAAGCGTTGGACAGCAGAATTATCGCTTAGAACACGGCGATGCGTTATGCATTGATGATAAGAAATATCAGTTTTTTCGCAAAATCATGCGCAATCGGTTAACCCAGTGGTATTTGCTCAATAAATCACTAGAAAAACGCTTGGCTATCGCCGATAAAATGCGCCAAAAAAGCCAGCAGAATAATGCCAATAAAGCGGCGTATATCATGGATGTCAATGAAGATGCGGTGATACAAGCAGTGGCTGATAGTGACGCTTTACTACATGGGCATACCCATCGCCCAGATATTCATCAAGCCACGAGTAATAAAAAACGCTACGTACTTGGTGATTGGCGCTTGCTAGATAGCGAAACACGCCAGCCAAAAGTCAGTGCGGTTATTGGTGCGGTGACAGCAGATGAAGATTGGGATGCAAATTCAGACAATAATAATGCTGAGTTTGATATGTACGAATTTAAGATGACTATCTAACCTGCTGCTGCAATATTTTATAAAAATCCACCAATAAAAAAAACTCCGTCATTAACGGAGTTTTTTATTCATCAATATCATTATGTTTAAACCATCGCTGAAAACAACGATTGTCCAAAAACAGTGACTTTACTCTGTCTCACCATCCTGCTAATGAAGACGCACTACGCTGAGTGATAAAGCCATCTGGGGTTTGACCGTTATCTGCTTGCCAGCGCTGGAACGCCAGTCGCGTATTGGTACCGACGATACCATCCGCACCTTTGGTATCATAACCTGAGCTGGTCAAACGCTGCTGCAAATTGCGTACTTGAGCTGTTGATAACGGACGCTCATAGCGCGGCCACGATTTTTGTAATCCACTTTGTCCTGCAAGCGCTTTACCCAATAAGCTCACGCCAAGCGCGTAGTTTGATGAATTGTTATAAACCTTGATGACATCAAAGTTTGGGCTAAGTAGCAATACTGGACCATCTTTACCAGCGGGCAGCCACAGCTCCATTTGAGTATTGGCATCCAAGTAGACATCGGCTATGGTATCGACGCCCATTGACGCCCATCTAGCAGCAGGCTGCTTGGTACCCACCAATGAATAATCAAATGACGCAGGAACAGTCGCTTCATAAAATGGCGCAAGACCGCGCACCCAACCTGAATTACTCAGGTAATTGGCGGTAGACGCCAAAGCATCACCCGTCGACCATGGGTTGCGGTGACCATTACCATCGCCATCAACGCCATGCTTAAGCCAGGTATCAGGGATAAACTGCGTTTGCCCCATGCCGCCTGCCCAAGAGCCATCGAGCTGTGACCATGAAACATCGCCGCGCTGCAATAGCGTTGCTAATGATAATAGCTGGGTTTCAGCAAACTCTTGACGACGGCCATCATAAGCAAGGCTGGCAAGCGAGCTTGGAATACTGCTATTGCCCGTTACCACACCGTATGAGGACTCCATGCCCCAAATCGCGGCGATGATTTCTGCATTGACGCCATACTGCGACTCTAACTGTGATAAAAACGCCCGTTGCTCGGCAAACTTACGCTTACCTGTGCTGACACGGCCATCTGATACGGCAGAATCGACATACTCCCAAGGCATCTTAGAAAACTCTGGCTGTCCTGAGTCAAGCGAGATAACTTGCTGGTTTAAATAAGCCGTATCAAGCAAACGACGCACTGTTGATGCGTCATGACCCGATGCAAGCGCGCGCATAGAAAAATCAGATTTCCAATCAGAGAAACTGTTATAGCTTGGTTTGGCAACGGGTGTGGGTTTAACGACAGGTACTGGCGTTGGCTTCACCTGAATGGTTTGGGTCTGGGTAATTTGCACATTACCTTGGCGTACAGGTTTGCTCGGCTTTTGCATCGCCTGCTGACTGGTACAGCCAACCATAACTAAGGCGGGAAACAAAGCCAGATATTGTTTTTTTAATAACATAAGAGATCTCAAGTATGAATAAGTAAAGTAGCTTGATGGGCGCAGCTTTAATAATTGCCAATTAACATAGCCAAGTTATTATAAAAGCTGCCACAGAGTTAACGTCCTTTTTAACGCCTTTATTAATATCCTTTTTTAACGACCCAATACCGCGCGTGGGTCGATAGGATTACCATTTAAGCGTACTTGGAACTCCAAGCCTACTTGATTGGTCTGGCCGCTGCTACCCATATTTGCAATACGCTGACCACGCTGTACCGCCTCACCTTCTTTGACCAGCAGCGCACTGTTATGCGCGTAGGCGGTGATATAGTTATTGCTATGACGAATCATAATCAGGTTGCCATACTCTGGTAGACCATTACCCGAATAAAGCACCGTTCCTGATTGGCTCGCAAGTACCGGATCGCCCATGGTGCCAGCAAACCACATACCCATGTTACCGGCGGCGGCATCAAAGTTACGCGTCACTTGGTTGCGACTCGGATATTCATAACCTGAAGTGGCATTGGCTGTCACTTCATAAACAGGATTTTGTGAATAATTGGGCGTGTTGGTCACAGGTGGCGTATAGGTCGGCTGTGCTTGCGTTGGTGTAGAGGCGTTATAGCGATTGTTATTGGTGGCGCGTACTGGCTCACCTTGCCATAATTTGAGCCATTGACCACTATAAATCGTATATTTACTATCTAAGCCATTTAGCGCACCGATTTGACGATAGTTTAAGCGATAGCGCGCCGCGATTTGGCTGACCGTATCACCGCGCTGGACGCGATGATAATTGGGAAGACCTTGTCCGTTGGTAATAATCTTAGGTCCTGCTTGGTTGGCTGCCTGATAAGTGGGCTTAGTGGCACAGCCGACCATCGTTAATGTGGCTGCTGTCAACGTACCCATCAATGCCACTGTTGCCAAGCGCGATCCAGCAATAAGCTTCTTCATACAAGATTTCCTATTCTTTATGTTGCTCACAAATTCCTTGTGTTACTCACAAGCATTTTGCTAACGGTTGTAACGTTTAATGTCTCAGATACCATGATTAATTATTGGATAACCAATGGTTTTTTAGCGATTTTTAAGCACTAATAAATATCACTACGGATAAACCTATCAATTTACAGCACCAACGCCGAGAGCGTATCAAGGGTAGCAGCTGGCGTATGATGCAGGCGCACAGGCGATAGACTAATATACCCTGCTGCCACCGCTTGGTCATCCGTCATTTCTATGGACGATGTTTGAGCGTCTACATTTTCTGTTGATAGTTGACTTGATAGTTCACTTGATAATGTACTTTGACGTTTGCGTAGCGATAACCAGTAGGCATCGCGGCCGCGTGGGTCGACCACATGATGCACAGGACGTGCAATCTCACTGTGACTTAAAGCCGTGATTTTTCGACCTTTAATCGCATCGGCACTATCAACATCAGGAATATTAACGTTTAATACATGATAGGGCAAATTTTTGCAAGCATCTAATATCGGAGTTTCGGTCAATAATTTGACAATCTCATTAGCCGCCATTTGATAATGACTTACCTGCTCCTGCCCTGAGGCTTTGACCCCGCCGCCCACCAAAGAGGTGGCAATCGCTGGCAAGCCAAAAAGCTGCGCGGTCAATGCAGCGCCAAATGTACCAGAAAATAAAACATCCTGACCAAGATTGGCACCTGAATTGATACCTGTAATCACACAGTCAAAATCGGTATGACGGTAAATTTCATGTAACGCCAAATATACACAATCTGCAGGCGAACCATTCACCGCAATAAAACCAGACTCCAATTCATGAGTATATAGCGGCGTTGAGATACTTAAGGAGCTTGCGCAGCCGCTTTGCTCATTACTTGGCGCAACTACCACCACCTCTGCGATAGTAGACAATGCCTGATACAATGCCAACAACCCTGGAGCATGCACCCCATCATCATTACTCATTAAAATTTTCATTTTTGCTCAATTCTGCCCAATACCGTTATTAATGACCGTCTGTCCACTTAGCTACTTTGTTATCGTAAAATTGCTATAATCCCTCTTATTGAGACTATGTCAGTGGCTATACCCAAAATATTTCGGCCGATTATACCCTAATAGTGCCACCAGACGAACCCAGTCTTGGGCTAGAATTTTCCTGATATTCGGTTTTATAGGCGACTTTTTATAGGCGATTTTTCAGTAGCAACAATGAGCATTTTTTAGTATAAAAACATGGCGATAGAGTTACAGTAGGCAACAAGGTACAACATTATCAATGAATATTTTTATGTTGAGGTAACTTAGTACTACATACTACTGATATGTTGCTGTAAACGTGGCTTAGCTCACAATATATCTACACATAAATCAATATTTTATGTGACTTTTATTTTTTTACCGATTAACATAGCACCATCAAACAAAGATAAGCGAGTGTAATACTGAATGAATAATCAATCGATATTATCTATAGCTTCTGTGATAGCGAAGACCGCCTCAAAAGTAGGTCTAGCAGGACTGATAACGTCTATTGCTATGCTGTCTCAAGCTACCAATGCCGCGTCTAATTCAGCGACGACCATTCCTCTGGATTTATCTGGTATTAACATCACCAAGCATGAAATTGCGGTGATGCAAGTGCTGTCAGAGATATGTCCACCGATGCTGACGGGCAAACAAAAACAGCGTTTTTATAAATCTTATAATGTACAGTTGCATGAGTTGATGCCGTCGTTAGAAGACCCAAAAGCGGCTATTCAGTATCTATCTACCCAGCAAGATTACCGTCAGATATTGCAAGGTATCCGCAGTTGGACGATGGGTTTCTCTAGACAAGATAACAAAGCCTTATGTGAAGATTTGGCGAATGCTGAGTATTCTTAACGATTTTCATAGAAAGTGCTTTTAATAAAGCTGCCTTTCATAAAAGCTACTATTAAAAAGTATCTTCCTAAAAAGTATTCTTCATAAGCTATTATAAAAAACAGTGAAGCTTGTTTTTTAGAGAAGTATAAATAAAGTAGTAGCCCAAGCACTGCTGATATAAAGATATAAAAAGCATTGATATAAACAGAAGCTAGCATATGATTTCTATGAATAATTTATATGCATGATAAGTAGCGATAAATAACCATAATAAAACTACTGCTCATATCACCGTCAGGTCGCTGATTTTTACTATATCAATGTTAATCAACTAAAAAACGCTATAAGTTTATTAATTAACCTTATAGAAAGTATCAAGCTTGCTGTCATCTGGTCTGCGTATCGCAGGTGGTGCAGCAGGCTTTTTTGTGGCAGTTAGAAAAGCATTCGTGCATCGAAATATAATCTATAGCTAAGGGCTTTATATGCCCATATTTTTGCCCTTCTAAACGCTATGGTTTATCACAACGATGCGCTGTTTTTGGTCGCGTCCTATTTTATTGTATTTATCGATTCCCCATCGGTCGGCATTTTGCTAAGATAAGGCGTTAATTTTATGTCCATCGCTTAGTCGTTAAGTCTCTCATCAAAAATCTGTTTTAAATCTTAGCTTTAGAGTCAGCTTTAAAGCGGGCCACAATAGATTAACCGTGAGAATCCGCACGAAATATAAGCGATAGATACATTTGGTTTTATGATGCGGTGTAACAATCTATGACAGTAAAGCGTGTAAAAAAACAGTTAGTACAGCTGGTAGTGGGTGTCAGTGTTTCTATGAGTGCAATGATGGCGAGCGCTGCCATACAGCCACCTGAGATGGAAAATACGGCTTATGTATTAATGGACTATAATACTGGTGAAATATTGGCACAAAAAAATGCCAATCAAGCACTACCACCAGCGTCCTTGACCAAGATGATGACCAGTTACATCATCGAGCAGCGCTTAGCATCAGGTGACCTCAAAGAAGACGAACAAGTTTTGATGAGCCCAAATGCTTGGTGCCGCGGTAGTAGCAGTCAGTCTTGTATGTATGTGCCGGTCAATAAAACCGCCAGCGTCATCGATATGTTACGCGGTATCATTATTCAATCAGGCAACGATGCTTCAAAAGCGATGGCTGAGCATATTGCTGGTAGCGAAGCCTCATTTGCAATCTTGATGAATGAGCAGGCAGAAAAGCTTGGGATGAAAAACACCCATTTCGTCAACTCGACAGGTATGCCAGACGAAGGGCATCAAGCATCAGCGTTAGATTTGGCCATATTGTCACGTGCAATTATCAAAAACAGTGGCGACTATTACGGTCTTTATTCGGAAAAAGAGTTCACTTATAACGGTATTACCCAAGGTAACCGTAATGCCCTACTAGCCACTGACCCTACGGTTGACGGTCTAAAAACAGGTCATACCGATGCAGCGGGTTACTGCTTAGCCGCCTCTAGTAATCGTGATGGCATGCGCCTAATCTCTGTTATTATGGGTACAGAAAGCCAGCAAGCCCGTGCCGATCAGTCACGTGAGCTACTCAATTGGGGTTTTGGTCATTTTACTACCGTAACTAAAGCACCTGCTGGACAGTTTGTTAGTAAAGTACCAGTATGGTTTGGCGAAGCGACAGAAGTAGAGCTTGCGACTGGCGACAGTTTGCAAATTCTAACCGATAAAACGCAAAAGAATAAAATCACTACTGTGGTCGATATTCCTGAGAGCTTAGAAGCACCTATCAAAAAAGGTCAAGAAATTGGCAAAATGATGGCGGTTATTGATGGTAAAGTAGTTGCTTCAGTGCCTATCGTAGCCACTAGCGATATCGAACAATCAGGCTTTATGAGCCGTATCTGGCAACGTTTTACCCGCTGGGCACAAAACTTATTTTAAGCACGGTATTTAACAACCTGTATAAAAATATGTCTGCATTTAACTATAATAGTTAGCAGTAATTTTAGTATTAAAAAAGACGCCTGTTTATGGGCGTCTTTTTTATTTGTCTATCCTTATCACTATGTTCACGCCTACCGCCATCATTAAGACCAAGCGAGCCAGCTCTTTAATAAATTACTCAGCGCTTTATCTTCATAGGTCGCCACCTGACAGTAATCAACTCCGGCCGCTTTTAAGCCATGCTCAAAGCTGTCTAAATGTCGTGCACGCTGCTGTGGATACCAGAATATCAATAAAGCCCGATAGTCGGTCTCAGAGGCGCGAATACGCTTAGCCACTAATTCCGCTTTGCTTGCTAATACGTCTTCCGCAAACATCACCATATCAACTTTTCTATGCTGCATCTCATCAATCACAAGCTGTTCATGTTGATAGCAGATGACATGCGCGCCTAAACGCTGCAATTCATCCAACAAAGCGCCGCTATCTTGATCATAGTAGTAGACAACGACCAGTCCCGTCAGCAGCTGTTGCTGGCGCGATTGGCGTTGATTGGACGTCGGAATAGTAATAACAAACTCAGTCCCGACGCCAAGCGTGCTCTCGACACTAATACTGGCTCCCATCAACTGCGTCATCTGTTTGACGACTGGCAAGCCAATGCCCGTGCCTTCATACTGACGAGTTTGCGATGAATCTACTTGAAAAAACGGATTAAAAATATCGTCTATAAAGCCACTATCTATACCGATGCCCGTATCTTTGACTCGAATCTGCCAACGATTGCTATTATCAAAATGGGTCAATTGCGAGGTAATACTGACTTCACCCACGGGGGTAAATTTAATCGCATTGCTCAGCAGTATCGATAATATTTGCTGTATTTTTCCGACATCACCTTCAAGGCTATAATCAATATGATGGATATGACTGATTAATGCTAAGCCTTTTTGTCTGGCAATAGGCTCAAAATCTGCCAACAAATCAGCAATTAATTGCAGCGGATTAAACGCACTTATCTGTAGGCTGACTTGACCTTTTTGTATCTGATTAAGCTGAATAATTTGATCCAATGCCAAAACCAGCTTGTCACTGCCATTATGAATGATATCGACTGCGTCTTTTTGCTCATCACTGAGGTGTTCATCATCTAACAGTTGTAAGCCGCCGACAATGGCATTAAGCGAGGTTTTTAACTCATGAGTAATCATGCTTTGAAAATTATGCAGCTGCACATCTAAAGATAAATCCTTTTGATGCAATTGCTGCTCAAAAGCGGCAAGCGCTTCATAATCTTGTTTCGATTCTTGCAGACGATTGAACAACGTCGTAAAGGCCTGCTTAATCTGCACCAGCTCCTGAAACTTAAAGCGCTGTGGAATCACGGGCAGCTGCTCAAGCTCAGGATTTTTAATGACAATGTCACAAACTTCCGTAAGCACGGCGATATCTTGTGACGGCCAGTTTAATTTACGTAAAATATACAGCGCCCAAATAATGGCTAATGCTGTGGTCATTAACCACAACCATAGATTGTTTTGTAGCCAATTTGAACGTAGGGTCGCCACATCTAAGGTAATATTAATATAGCCGACCAAGGTATTTTCAGTATTTAAATCACTGCCCGAATTTGATTCATGTCTATTATTCAGCGGACTACTTGCAGCTTGCAGGCTTGAATTGAGCTGAAGCGTATTCTGGGAGATATTCTGCGCGGCGATGCTTTTTTGTGCAGGGTTTAGCGTATCGCTAACCATAGATAGGCTGCTGCTGCCATTAATATAATCGCCGACCACCGGATAGTTAAAGCTGACCGTATTGGCAAATAAGGCATTTTTCCAATCATCTCTGGACTGATTGCTATCGGCAATAGGCTGAGAGGTTGAATAAAACAAAATGCTCTCAACACTCTGCTCATGCTCTAACAAGAAGCGCACTTGCTCCGCGACCACCTTGTCACCATCGATGCTCGCCGCACTAAGCGTCAGCAAGTTCGCCAATTGCTGGATATGCTGACGCTCTTCTTTATAGTGTTGCACCAAACCATAAACAAAAGACAATAGAAAACCTGCCAATACAGCCAAAATCATGGTCTGTACGATAGATTGCCAAACAAGCATAGGAAGGGTTTGTGGTGGGCGGTTGTTCATATCACTCAACTGAGTTAAGACAACTTTTGATTATAGTACAGGTATTCTATAAGGGTGATGAGCGGAATGCGACATTTTAATGTAACTTAAGAATCTATTAAATTAAAAAATACCATGATGGCTAGTATAGTCATCATGGCAAATTATATTACAGAAAAGCCAAGGATGGAAAAATAGCAAAGATAAAATAAAACGGTCTTTATTTGCTAAAAAATATAAAGACGCTCACTATCTTGCAAAATTAACGTTTTTTATCTTTGTTAGTGAATCTTGGCTTATCTTTGGTGGTAAATTTCTGCGCACGATTGCGTTCACGTTGGCGTAGCTGTTGCGCTTTTGCTTTGGTTGGCGTGTCGCTTTTATTGGCGTATGGGTTATCATTTTGTTTAAAGATAACATTCAGCGGCGTGCCTTCAAGCTTAAATACTTGACGGAATTGGTTTTCAAGATAGCGCTGATAGCTCTTCGGTAGCGAAGACGTTTGGTTACCATGAATCACAATCACTGGCGGGTTATGACCACCAATATGCGCAAAACGCAGCTTGATACGGCGACCGGCAACCGTTGGTGGCGGATTCGCAGCAACGGCATCTTGTAAAATCTGCGTCAAACGGTTGGTTGACACCTCAAACATCGACGACTGATAAGCACGCAAGATAGAAGGATATAAGTTACCCACGCCTGTACCGTGCAATGCTGAGATTTGATGGACTTTTACGTAAGAGATAAAGTTGAAACGGCGATCCATCTCAATCTTAATATAGTTCTTTTGATCTGCAGTGAGACCATCCCATTTATTGATGGCGACCACCAAGGCACGACCCGCATCAAGCGCATAACCAATCATATGCAAATCTTGGTCGACGATACCTTCTTGGGCATCAATCACAATAACCGTGACGTTAGAATCGTCAATTGCTTGCAAGGTTTTGATGACTGAGAATTTCTCTACCTTTTCATCGATTCTGCCACGGCGACGGACACCGGCGGTATCAATCAATACGTAGTCTCTACCCTCGCGCGTATAAGGAATATAAATACTGTCACGCGTCGTACCCGGCATATCAAATACCACCACCCGGTCTTCACCCAGTAGGCGGTTAACCAGCGTTGATTTACCAACGTTTGGACGACCAATAATAGCCAGCTTTAAGCCTTTTGGCTCGACAACATTTTCTTGCGTTGGCATATCAGCGGTCAGAACTTCTAGCAAGTTACCAACACCGCGGCCATGACTGGCTGCCATCGGATACGGCTCGCCCAATCCTAAGGCATAAAATTCTGCAGGCGCGGCATCGTGCGCGCCATCAACTTTATTCGCAACGACATAAACAGGCTTACCAAGGGTATGCAAAAACTTGCCAATCTCAGCATCGGCACCAATCATACCGGCACGGGCGTCGACCACGAAGACAATAATATCGGCTTCATGAATGGCCGTATGCGACTGCTCAGACATATAGTCATCAATATTGCCGCTACCATCATCCGCTTCACCGATACCGCCGGTGTCTACAACGATGAAAGATTTGTCTTCATAGGTTGCATCACCGTATTGGCGGTCACGAGTCAGCCCTGATAAATCAGCAACCAATGCCTGCCGACTTTTAGTGAACTGGTTAAATAAGGTGGATTTACCGACGTTTGGACGACCAATTAAGGCGACCACAGGCTTGATACTCATGGGTTACTCTCAGTGAAGGGCACAATGGCGGACAGGTCGCTGACTCTTATCATAAAGATGAATAGCTGCACTTGACCGCAAATTTAAATAAATTATAGAAATAAAACGATAAAATTAGATAATAGCAAATATAGTCAGTGCGAAATAATATCGAGATATTAATGGCCACGGGCTATAAATATAAATTCTAAAATGAATCGACTATATAGATAACGCTATTATATATGAATAACGCCTACTACATAGCGGTCGCATAGAGTACGCGAAAGCGACCGCTTAAACAAGCAATTTACACAAGGCACGAAACGCTGACTGAGCAGCGTTTTGTATTGATGTCACTATAAGCAAGCTTATTTAATCAGTACAATCAAATAAGCAATGACTTATAAAAATCTAGCGCGCCAATTGCCAAATAGCGACTTGCCCTGAAGTGCTTTGGGTTAGCAAACGGCTGCCTTGTACTTGCAAGCTACTTAATGCGCCTTTAGTCTGTACACGGCTGACAATTTTGCCGCTTGCAGGGTCAAATAAATGTACCACACCATCAAAATCACCGACAGCAATATAACTGCCAATCATCACAGGGTTAGTTAAATGACGATAAGCCAACTCTTCGCTTTCCCACAAAACCTCACCATTGCTGCGATTATAAGCAACCACTTTGCCGTCTAAGCTGGTTGCAATGACTTGCTGATTGTTCACCGCCAGTGATTTTAAGCTCGCAAGCTCATTAACGAACAGCACTTGACGAGAAGCTAAGTCGATACCTAACAACTGACCACTATAGCTGATGGCAAACAATTGGTTCTTATCGACGATAGGCATGCCATCGACATCGCTCATACGTTCAACTTCACTACTGCCTGCACCGACACCAACGCGGCGTGACCACTGCGGTAAGCCATTATCGATAGTAACGGCATGCAAGCGACCATCAGCCGTAGCCAATAGTGCAGTTTTCGCATCTAGCAATGTTGGCGCTGCACTACCGCGTACGCTGATAGCAGGCACTTGGGTGGCAAACTGCCAAACCGACTGACCGTTCTGTAACGATAATCCATGTAAGAAGCCATCGTTCGCCGATAAAACCACCCGGTTATTGCTGATTAAAGCAGGCGTTAGTACCGAACCGCTAAGCTGGGTCTGCCAGCGTTTAGCGCCAGTGGCACTATCAAACGCCATCACCAAGCCGCCGCGAGTACTGATAATAGCAGTTTGGCTCAAGGCATCTAAGGCCACGCCACCGGTAATTTGATCACCAACATTAACTGACCATAGGCGTTGACCGGCATTATCAAAGCCTATTAAATCACCACCGCGTGATGCAGTAACGATTTGCGAGTTGGCATAGCCCACTTGCAGGTCAAGCGGATCTTTACTACTGGCTTTTTTGCTACCAACATCGGTACTAAAAACCGGCTGCAATACACTAATTGGCTGCGCAATTTGCACCAATTTGACAGGGTCATTGACGACTGGTTTGATACCTCGATTACACCCAACGACTGCAGTTGCCATCACTGCGATGACGGCGACATGCATGGCCGTCGTTTTGATGGTCTTAGCGTTTATAGTTCTGTTAGAGCGAATAGCTTGAGTCATTATAGGGTCTCACTAGCAATAAATTAATCATTAATAAATTAGCTATCAGCAAGTAAACGGTGAACAATAATAACCAGCACATAAATAAGCACTCATTATTAATACTACCCTCCTGACTTACTGCGCTACTTAGTTTTTAAAACAGTTTTTTAAAACGGTTTGTAGAATGATTTGAGGTATGACAATTTTTATTAAAATACTTATCAAAGCGTTAGCGCTCATATCTAGCACCAGCGATTATTATTAAAAATATTTTTAAGATTTATTTTCAACCTCTACTATTCAGCAGTTACTACCGTATTTTCATCTTCAACCATTGATGGTTGTTGTGCAGGTGCTGCAGCTACCGCAGGTTCTTGGATAAGACTGGCTGGCGCCGCAATAGGTTCAGGCACGATACCCAAGCTTTCCATCTTTAATGCCAATACTGCACGTGTTTCTTGACGGTTACGTAACAATTCCCAAGCATTATTGTAAGATTTAACCGCTGAGTCTTTATTATCTTGTGCCAGATAAATATCACCCAATAGCTCTTGTTGACTCGCTTCAAACGAGCTTGGCATATCATTATTGGCTTCAGCCAAGGCGGCGTCGGCATCACCAGCCGCTAGTAACGTCTTCGCATAGCGCAGACGGGTAATGGCTTCTAAGCCTGCATCGCCCAAATCAATTGCTAGTGCCTTTTTAAAGGTCTCACCCGCACCTTTAAAGTCATCGTTATCCACTTGTTGACGGGCTTTAATCATCAGCGCTTGCCATGCATAGACAGAGCTACCATGAGTGCTTACTAAAGCATCAATATCTTTGTCTAACTGTTTACGGCTCTCCGCCAGTGACGCTTGCGCCTCTGCTTCTAAATCTGGGTTCTGTGACGCTAGGCTGACTTCTTCATTTAAACGCTGAATATCCGCATAATGGTCGGCTGCAACCGTATCGACGCGTGCATGGTTATTTTGCCAATACGTCCAGCCGAAATAGGCGGCCAACGCCAATAAAATCGCGGTGACAATATAGCTGCCATACTGCTTTAACGCTTGCATTGAATTGTCTGTATTTGGCGAATTGGGTGTCAGAGCCATATATTTTTACCTGATAAAAGTGTTATTAAATTGCGAATGCTAAAGTCACCATCGATTACTGGCGAACCAAGTTTTCTTTTACTAACGATCAAAGTTTTCTTTAGTCGATAGCCAATCTGTCGCAACCGTTTGTTGCTCACCCGTCTGCATATCTTTAATACTAATGGTATTATCATCGAGCTCTTGCTGGGCGATAATCACCGTCAATGCAGCGCCCGACTTATCCGCTTTTTTCATTTGTGCTTTTAAGCTGGTTGCGCTCGCCATTTTTACCCGTAGGTCAGGACGGCTGTAGCGCAGCTCTTGCGCATAGCCAATACCCGCACTATAAACTTCTGGATGAGCAACCACAAAAACGTCACAAGCTGGCAGCTCTGCAATCGGCGCCACGGCCTCGATAAGCAACAATAAACGCTCAAGCCCCATTGCAAAACCAACGGCTGGCTCAGACTTCACTGGTTTATTATGCCCTTTGTCATCAGGGCTACCGATAGATTTTAATTGCCCAATCAAACCATCATAACGACCGCCCGCACAAACGGTCGCTTGGCTACCAAGCTTATCAGTTACCCACTCAAACACGGTTTTATTATAGTAATCAAGACCGCGTACTAAGTGCGGGTTAATCACGAACTCAATACCAAGTGCGGTTAAATACGCTTGCACTTGCTCAAAATGCGCCTTACTCTCGGCACCCAAAAACTCAGCAAGCTTTGGCGCATCTACCAATAACGCTTGGGTACTCGCCTCTTTACTGTCCAAAATACGCAGCGGATTGGTCGTTAAACGGCGCTTACTATCTTCATCTAACTGCTCTTGCTTATCAGTCAGATAAGCAACCAGTGCTTCGCGATAAGCATGACGCTCATCAAGCTCACCCAAACTATTAAGCTCTAAGCGCATCTCGTCTTTTAGACCCAATTCCTGCCACATTAGATGCGTCATGGCAATCAGCTCGGCATCGGCATCCGGTAGCGCACTACCAAAGCTTTCGACACCCAATTGATGAAACTGACGGTAGCGACCTTTTTGTGGACGCTCATAGCGGAACATCGGACCGATATACCAAAGTTTCGGCGTATCACCGCGCAATAAATTGTGCTCAATCACTGCACGTACTGCCCCTGCCGTCCCTTCAGGACGTAAGGCCAATGGCGTTGGTGGCTCAGACTTATCGGTAAAGCTATACATCTCTTTTTCGACGATATCGGTTGCGCCGCCGATAGCACGGGCAAATAAGTCGGTTTGCTCAACGATAGGCAGGCGAATATGCTCATAACCGTATCTGCCCAGCACATCAGCCAATATCGACTCTAGGTGCAGCCATTTTGCAGACTGTTCAGGCAAAATATCATTAAACCCTTTGATAGCTTTAATCATGGTACGGTCGCATCCTTAAAATTTTTAACAAAGTACTCTATTACTAATTATTTTTGTCGTGACGTTTATACATTAAGCTTTTAAGAGCTCAGCGTCTTACTTTATTACTTTACACGAATGATTTCATTCTCACGTTTTTTCGCCAAATCTTCAGCATGCGCACGTACCATGCCTTCGATCTCATCGACCAAATTATTGGTATCAATCAAATGGCTTTTTTCGCCCATACGGTAGACCAGTGATTTTGGCGCCGCGCCGACAATACCAATGTCCGCTTCTTTCGCTTCACCCGGACCGTTTACTTTACAGCCAATCACTGACAAGTTCATCGGTTCACGGATATCTTCTAAACGTGATTCTAACGCCGTCATCACTCTAATGACATCAAACTCTTGGCGCGAACAGCTTGGGCAAGCGATAAAGTTAACGCCATTTGAGCGAATATTTAGCGATTTTAAAATATCAAAGCCGATTTTAATCTCTTCTTCCGGCTCTGCGGCTAAGGAGATACGAATGGTATCGCCGATGCCGTCTAGTAATAGCCCACCTAAGGCAATTGCGGATTTAACCGCGCCTGTACGATAAACACCCGCTTCGGTGACGCCTAAATGTAGTGGATTATCAATCTGAGCAGAAATCAGGCGATAAGCATCTAAGGTCAGAAACACATTGCTGGCTTTCACCGACACTTTATATTGATCAAAGTTCAAGCGCTCTAATATATCGATATGGCGCATAGCTGATTCAAGCATCGCCGCGCCGGTTGGTTCGGTATATTTACGCTGAATGTCTTTTTCCAATGAGCCGGCATTAACACCAATACGAATGGGAATATTATAATGCTTGGCACAAGCAACCACTTCACGTACTTTGGCGTCGCTGCCGATATTACCCGGGTTAATACGTAAACAGTCCGCTCCGGCTTCAGCAACGGCCAAGGCGATTTTATGGTCAAAATGCACATCAGCTATCAAGGGTACGCTGACACGCTTACGAATTTCCGCAAAGGCTCTTACCGTATCCATCGTCGGCGTCGATACGCGCATCAAATCCGCCCCTGCTTCAACGCAGCGCTCGATTTGGGCAACGGTCGCTGCCACATCACAAGTATCGGTATTGGTCATACTTTGCACGCTAATCGGTGCATCACCACCAATCGCGACATCACCGACATATATTTTTTTAGTAAGACGACGGTTAATAGGCGCTGACGTTGACATAGACAAACCCTTTCATTGGAACAAATTGGAACGAAAAAAACTGGAAACAAACATCGCTTTTATAACGCTAATAGCTTTTTAACACCAATAATTTTTTAAGACTAATAACTATTTAACACTAACAATAACGGTTTTAAAAATAGCAATCACTGGAAAAATTAGCGCTCACTTTAAAACCAGTCATTTAATAAACTAACCAATTAATAAACCCGTTGTTTAAAAACTAAGGCGCGAGCTCAAAACTGGCTTGCGTGCCTGTAGCATAACTGTCTAGAGCTACCGCTTCTTGATTAAGCATCAAGCTGACATTTTTAACATTATCAATCTGTACATTAAAGGGCGGCATACCAGATAATTGATAATTACCAGCAGTCTGCGAGCCAGCTATCAAGCTATTACCAGTAGCGTCAGTAATAGTGACGACAGCGGCATCTATCAGCTTAACATCCAGCGTAGCTGGTGCCATACTTGCATCGCCGCCCAAGTTAAGTGCTGAACCAGAAGCACCAACGCCATTAGCATCGGTATCAATCGCCGCACCTTGCGCTTGTTCTAGTGCTGAGATGTCTTCACTGCTGGTTACTGGCGGCTGATTATTGTCTTTACTGGCATTACTGACCATACGAAATAGGAAAATCGCTAAGATAATGACGCCAATGACCGCGATGATTAATAATGGATTAAAACGGATACGGTTATGAGTATCGCGCTGCAGGGTACCCATTGGGCGTAGTGGCGACTCAATATTGTTGGTTGAACGCGACTTTAGCTCAGTTGGGTAAGCAGCATCGAAGCTATTGGCTATTTTCACTGGATCTAAACCCAAAAACTTTGCATAGTTAATCGCAAAACCACGCGCAAACGCCGCCTGCGGTAAATCCGCAAAATTTTCATTTTCTAGGGCTTGCAAATGTCGTTTTAAAATAAATAACTCGGCGGCCGCGTCCTCCAAGCTGACTTGCTTAGTTTTGCGGGCTTGCTGCAACATGGCACCAAATGATCCCTGAGCGTTAGATTGAGTGTTTGATGATGGGGTGGTCATTTCCATGGTGCCTCTGGATTGTTAAGCCAAGTCTTAAGTTGTTTTGCTTCATCGCTTAGTGGATAAGCGGATAAAAGCTGCTGTGCCAATTGCTGGCGGGTTGCTATGTTATTTTGTGCTGCCGCAAGTTTGATACCTTGTAAAAGTAAGCGCGGACTAATACCCTGCCCTTGTACCAGCATCAAAGTTTCGTCATAAAGCCTTTGTGCTTGCTGCACACGCTGCTGCTCGAGTAATAAATCGACCAATTCAATGTGTGCAATCACACTATTGCGGTTACCATCTAGGGCACGCAAAAATGCTTTGGCAGCGGCTGGATGATCATTTAGCTGAAGGTAAGTGCGTCCTAAGTTTTCTAACGCCCCAATACGACCTTCGTAGCCAAGTGCTGCCCCTGCAATCTCAAACTGCGCCGCCGCCTCTTTATAGCGCTTCATCTGCGACAGATAAACGCCATAATTGTTGTGGGCTTGATCAAAATCTTTATCAAGCATAATGGCTTTTTTAAAATATTGATCGGCTTTTTCAAGATTAAGGCGACTGCCCTCTTGCTGCAACAAAACGCCCATCATATCATAGGCTGGCGCATAACGGCTATCGGCAGCAAAGGCTTTTTCAAGTTGACGCTGAGCGGTATCAAGCTCATTTTTGCGGATATATTGTGCCGCAAGTGAGGTGCGAACGCGAGCAATTTCTTGCTGATCCAAATTACGATTGTCACTCGGCCGTGTCGAGGTTTGATAAGGCGTACCACCGGTTAAATCCGTGGTCGTTGTACTCTGGCAACCGCTAATTAGCAAGGCACTTAAAGCGCTGGCTAACAAAATAGCGTTTGCGCCGCGCTTTTTGGCAATACGGACAACATTGACACTCGATTGCTGCGCCGTCTGAGAAATAAATGTTTGATATTTGAACTGACAAAGATTTTTAAAAGTCATCATAGCCGCCATCATAAAACTGAGGTTCAATGCGTTCGATCTTCGAGGCATCAGTTTAATAGATTTAGCCCCCATAAGTACAATTTATTGTGATTAATTGCGCCGCACTCAATTATTACTGCCAATGACTACATTTTATTACTGTTGTGAGACAAAAACGACAGCTAGGCATTTAATCTGAATGCTTAAGCCCATTACTACATCCAACTGCTCAATCAGCAAATTTTTAACTCTGTAGTATTTAACTCTGTAGTATTTAACTCTGTAGTATTTAACTCTGTAGTATTTAACTCTGTAGTATTTAACTCTGTAGTATTTAACTCTGTAACATTTACCTCTGTAGTATTAGCCCTGCTATATTAACGCTGCACTAAATATTTTCCCGATCTTTAATGCTTTGCTGCCAAGCCGCTGAGCGGCGCGTTCTGTCAGCGACTTGTCCAACCAATTGACCACAAGCGGCATCAATATCATCACCGCGCGTTTGGCGAATGGTACAAACAAAACCCGCTTGGCTTAAAATATCACTAAAGGCATGGATACGATTATTGCTTGATTTGTCATACGGCGCATGTGGGAACGGATTAAACGGAATCAGGTTAATCTTACTTGGTAAACCTTCTAATAACGCCACTAGTTGATGGGCATGTTCATTACGATCATTGACGCCATCAAGCATGACATATTCAATCGTCACGTGTTTTTTATGGCGCGGATTGACATCATAAACGTAGTTTTTTGCTGCGGCAATCAGCTCTTCTAGCGGATACTTTTTATTAATAGGTACCAGCTCATTACGCAGCTCATCATTAGGCGCATGCAATGAAATCGCCAAGGCTACATCGATATCTTGCGCCAATTGGTACATTTTTGGTACGACGCCCGAGGTTGATAACGTCACACGGCGTTTTGATAGCCCATAAGCATGGTCGCTCAGCATCAACTCCATCGAGCCAACTACTGGTTTATAGTTTAATAACGGCTCACCCATTCCCATCATGACGACGTTAGTGACGTTATTTTCCCATAAGCTATGATCAACATTTTCTAAACTGTCATTGTCATCGCTCATATAAGAGGCATTTGCCACCCATAATTGTCCGATGATTTCAGCGGCGCTTAAATCACGCTCAAACCCCTGCTTACCAGTACTACAAAAGCTGCAATCTAATGCACAGCCCACTTGCGACGATATGCATAGGGTTTTACGACCGTTTAATTTACTGTCGTCAGCTGGTATCAATACTGTCTCAACCAACGAGCCACCCGTCACTTCAAAGACCCATTTACGCGTACCATCATCACTATATTGACGATGAATTACTTTTGGCGGAACAACACAGGCATTGGCTGACAATTTATCACGCAATGATTTGCTCAAATTGGTCATTTGCTCAAAATCAGTGACACCCTGCTGATAAATCCATTTAATGACTTGCGTCGAGCGGAACGGCTTTTCGCCGATGCTCTTAAAATAATCCGCCAGTTGCGCTTGGGTCATGCCCAATAGATTGGTTTTTGCCTGCGCCTCATCAACGAGCTTAATGCTATTAGCAGGCTTTGTTGGGATATGTTGGATGGGTGTTTGAGAAGTCGACATAATAGGTAACCTTTTTGCAGCCATTGCGATAAGCGCTGCAATTATTGAGATGGGCGTTGCCAGTCATACATTATGTATATACGTTATGTATGAGTGCAGGAGCAATCCGTTATGAGCGCATTTTTTATCGAGGCATTGGTAAATGCTTAAAAAGCATAAAAGCCTGATAAAAATATGCTGATAAGGGATTGATAATGCTCAGTAAAACTAATAATGAGGCAAGTGACTAGAAATTTCAATGAGTCATTTTAATGATTCATAATAAAATACTGGAATATTATAATAGCTAAAACGGCTTATACCCTAAGATATAAGCCGTCTCGCCACACTAATTATTAATAACCAACATCATAAGCTGATATCAATAATTGTTGCTATTAACGCGTACGTGCACAAACTTCATCTTCATTGAAGAAGTAGCTGATTTCACGTGCTGCTGATTCAGCTGAATCTGAACCATGAACGGCATTTTCATCGATGCTGCTAGCGAAGTCAGCACGGATAGTGCCTTCAGCGGCGTCTTTTGGGTTAGTAGCGCCCATGATATCGCGATGCTTAGCGATAGCGTTTTCGCCTTCTAATACTGATACCAATACTGGACCTGAAGTCATAAATGAAACTAGGTCATTGTAAAATGGACGTTCAGCGTGCTCAGCGTAGAAACCACCTGCTTTTTTATCATCAAGTTGCATCATTTTAGCGGCAACAATTTTTAGACCTGATTTTTCAAAACGGTCGTAGATAGCGCCGATGTTATTGCCAGCAACTGCGTCAGGTTTGATGATAGATAAAGTACGTTCGTTAGCCATGAAAAGCTCCTAATGGATGAGGGGGTTAAAAAATTGAACTAAAATAAGAAATGAAATAGCAAAGGGGTTATTTTATTTCTAACCACTAATTTTATCTCTGACCGCTATGTTGACTTAGGCTGACCAAGATGACTTATGCTTTACCAATACGAAAACATAAAATCAAGTAACATCAGGTAGTATGAGCGCCAACACAGGATTGCTGCCTATTATAATGATTGACGCTATAAATGATAGGGTTAATTTATGAAAGTCGCTTGTATAAAGCCAAAAACTGCTACTTATTTATCTATCATTACTCATTCATTATTATAATAAAAAACCCCAATGCTTAACATTAGGGTTTTATGAATTACTTATAACATAGCTGTTTAACTAATTAAGCATCATACGGATCGCGTAATACAATCGTTTCTTCACGGTCAGGACCGGTTGAGATGATATCAACTGGGCAACCAATCAATTCTTCGATACGTTTGATATATATTTTGGCGTTTTCTGGTAGGTCGTCATAGTTGGTGATACCAACGGTTGACTCGCTCCAACCTTGTAAGGTTTCATACTTAGGCGTTACTGACTCATAGAATTCAGCATCATGCGCGCCAGCACATTCAGTTTCAGGTAGGTTGTAACCAACACCGATTAGCAACTCTTCTAGACCGTCTAATACGTCAAGCTTAGTCAAGCAGATACCTGACATAGAGTTAAGTACCACAGCACGGCGTAATGATTCGGCATCGAACCAACCACAGCGACGCGCGCGACCAGTGGTTGCACCAAACTCATGACCGACTTTGGCTAAATGCGCCCCAACATCATCAAACAATTCAGTTGGGAACGGACCGCTACCAACACGCGTGGTATACGCTTTAGTGATACCCAATACATAGTCTAAATACAATGGACCGATACCCGTACCAGTAGATACACCGCCCGCGGTTACGCTAGAGCTGGTGACAAACGGATAAGTACCATGGTCGATATCAAGCAACGTACCTTGCGCACCTTCAAACATCAGGTTCTTGCCAGCAAGACGTAATTGATTTAGGTCTTCGGTTACATCGGTAACCATACCTTTGATTTCTTCTTTCCACTCTTGGCAAAGCTTAAACGTCTCATCAAAATCAATGGCGTCAACTTTATAATACTGAGTCAATTGGAAGTTATGATATTCGATTAAGTTACGTAGTTTTTCTTCTAAGTCATCACGGAACAAGTCAGCAAGCTTAATCGCACGGCGCGCAACTTTATCTTCATAAGCTGGTCCAATACCGCGACCTGTCGTACCGATTTTGCCAGTGCCACGTTTTGCTTCACGTGCTTGGTCAAGCGCTACGTGATAAGGCATGATCAATGGGCAGTTTGGTGAAATACGTAGGCGCTCACGTACTGGCACGTTGTTGTCTTCTAGCTCTTTCATCTCTTTTAATAATGCGTCAGGCGCTAACACCACGCCATTACCGATAAAGCAAGTCACGCCTTCACGTAAGATACCTGATGGAATCAAATGCAAAACGGTGGTTTTACCATCAACGACTAGGGTGTGGCCAGCGTTATGTCCGCCTTGAAAGCGTGCAACTGCTGCGGCTTTTTCGGTCAGTAAATCAACGATTTTACCTTTACCTTCATCGCCCCATTGGCTACCCAAAACTACGACATTCTTACCCATGATTAATCCTTACCTTGATGTATTGAGGTGTGTGCAATAACGGTTTAAAACTGAAATTATGCTAAAAAATATAATTAAAAGTCATTCTTTAGCGACTTAATAACCCAGTCATTTAATGATATTTCTTTAAATAGATTCTAGATTTAAAATACAGTTTTTATATTTAAATAGCTTCTAGAGTTAAGTGATTTTTAAGCTTAAACGGTTTCTAGCTGCCACTGATTATTCGCAAAGTTTAAACGATGCGTCATCGCTGCTGGACGGTCATCGAACGTTAATGGCATAGTGACGCGGTAGCCTTGCTGACGTAAGCTTGTGACCTGCTGCAATAATATTTGCATTTGTGCTTTATCAGCATTAGCCTGCTGTAATGCCTCATAATCAACCAATACAATAATCGGTGACTCAAGCTGTGTGTGCGCCAGCAAACGGCTGACATCCATACTAAAGCCTGTCGCTTCACGTGGCTGCTTCGCACTTAATTGCCCCACGCTCTGCATACCATCAAAGCGGCCGCCACGTACCAGTGGCTGAGTTTCACTATTGATATAGCCGTTAAAGATAATACCGGTATGATAATGATAGCCCGACAGTTCGGTCACATCGATACTTACTGGCGTCTGCCACTGCGATTCTAAGTGTACTTTTAGACGTTGTAGCTCATCGACAGCCGTCACAATGTGCGTATCTTGTTTGGCAGTATCTGACAGTGTGTCTAACAGTTTTGCCATATCATGACCAAAGCGCGCCAATGCGTAAAAATCATCACCCATTGTCAGTAACTGACAAACACGTTTTAGCTCTGGTAAATTTTTATTAGCATAAAGATGCATCAATTGCTCGGTGTCATTATCAGACAATTCAGCCAATGCCGCTAAACGCTTAAATATCGCCACATGACCCAAATCAATATGCAGCGCCGCGCTCATATCCAAGCTATTGACCATACTAAACAGCACATCTATCAGCTCGATATCGGCTGCAAGTTCGCCGCAACCAAATATCTCTGCACCCAACTGTAGCGGGGTACGCGAGCCAAACAATCCTGAAGGCAAGGTATGAATCACGTCCCCTGCGTAGCAATAACGCGCAATGCCATTACCGCCGTGATGGGCATCAATACGCAAAATCTGCGGGGTAATATCAGCTCGCACGCCCATCAAACGACCGGTCAGCTGATCGATAATCTTAAAGGTTTGGCGCTTTAAATCTTCAGAGGCCTCACTCAATAATGACTCGGTAAACTCAATCATCGGCGGATTGACCAACTCATAGCCATGACTAATAAGCTGCTGGATCAATTGATGTCTCAGTACTTCTTGCTTATGGGCATCTTCAAACAACACATCGACGACCCCATCAGGCAGCAGCCAGCTGTTATTGGCCACATCGCTGGCAAAATTGCTTAGATATGGCAGGCCATTAGCGGTAGCACGATTATCAGCAGGCTGAGTCGCCGCTGGTTTTGTCGTATTTGACTGGGCAGGTTTTGCAAAATCAGAACTGGCAGACACAATGAATCCTTGTTTGGCGTATCGCTTACCAAAAACGCGGTACTGATGCGGTACTAAAAGGTTGTATTTACAATTGCAGGGATGTAAGGCGTTTTGTATTTTTGACGCGCAACATCACTGACCCAATTATCTATAAGCAAACTAGGTGACCGCAAAAGGGTGAGTAATAAGTATAAGTTAGGATGATAAGACGAGTATCTTTATGCGCTAAAATTTATGCGATAGAAAACTATGATAAATAATCAAGGCACTTTATGCTTTAGTTTAGCATAGCAGCCAAGCTTCGCCTAGTGACAATTAACCCCAATTACCATCTAATTCATGGTCAAAAGGTTTATAGCCTTCCTTATTAATAAGGTATGCATTCAGAACGAATAAATGAAAATAAAAAGTAATACCTATCATTGATAAGAGTAACACGGAGTTATTTATGCTAACTATCTTTCATGATTTTTACTTATTTTCTAGAACCCCGTTTCTTAACATCACTGCTTATTAGTATTACTGTTTCTGTCAGCCTGAAGCGTTTGCAGTCTGTTGCTTGCCTAACGCCTTATCGGTAGACTCATGTTACACTAACACATATTTTATCTCGGAAAGCCTTATGTCAACTGATTACCACCCAAATCCTGCCATTAATCAAACCAACGTCCTCGGCACTGCCCTTGCCAGCTGTTGTTTTGATCCGCTTACTGGCTACTACCGCAATGGCTTTTGTCATACCGGCAACCACGATGTTGGTCAGCATACCGTTTGCGCTAAGATGACCAGCGAATTTTTAAACTTTTCTGCCAGTCGTGGCAATGACTTGATTACGCCGCTGCCTGAGTATGGCTTTGCCGGTCTACAGCCTGGTGATTACTGGTGTATTTGTGCGCTACGCTGGGTTGAAGCCTTAGACTTCGATATTGCTCCGCAAATAAAACTTGAAGCCTGTCACGAAAGCTTATTAAGTCTGGTTGATATCGAGACGCTAAAACGCTTTGCATTGTAGTTTACAGACAAGTAATTTGCAGAAAAAAATTCATTTTGGTCGCATGTCATAATCTATTTTAATTAATATTTATTTAATATTAACCACAGACTAAAGGAGAAGGTATGAAACAAGATGATGACCTGATTGTCAAACCGACAACTCGTATCACACCTGACTCTAATGTCAGCCTTATCGACCCTAACATGGGCGATGAGCGCTCTTATTTAGACAATTATGATAGCTATGACAGCTATATTTATGGCGATGCGGACGCGACGGTCGAGGATACGATTGAGACGATGACCGTCTATGACCCCGACTCTGAACGCTATGAAGATATCGATTTATCTAGCGATGACGAAGTGGTCAATTGCTATGCTTACTCGCGTAAAACGGGCGAAAAAGTAAATAAAGTGGCGCTGAATGATGTCAGTCGCGCTTTAAGCAATAGTGGTCAGTTTATCTGGCTTGGTCTCTATGACCCCAGTTTAGAAACCATGGTCAAAGTCAGAGATGCTTTTGAATTACATGAGCTGGCGATTGAAGATGCCTTTGCCGAACATCAGCGCGCCAAGGTTGAGAACTACGAAAATGACATGATATTTGTGGTGCTACGTACCGCCAAGCTCGAAGACAATATCATTCGCTATGGCACTACCGCGATATTTATGGGCAAAAACTATCTGATTACCATTCGCAACGGTCCTTCTAACTCTTATATGCCCGTACGCGAGCACTGTCATCGTCGCCCAGAAAAGCTGCGCATGGGACCTATCTTTGTCCTGCATGCCATTCTCGATTTTATCGTCGATAACTATATGCCGATTACCGATCGTTTGGGCAGTTATCTACGCGAGCAAGAACGTAACATTTTTACTTATGAGTTTAATAAAGAAACGCTTAGAAATTTATATGAATTAAAATCCCAGCTGGTACATATGCGTGCGGTGATTTTACCGGTGCAAGACATCTGTAGTTTCTTTATTAATCACGATAAAAGCGACTTAATCTCCCCGTTTTCTCACGCTGCTAAACCCTACTTCCGAGATGTGAATGACCATTTGCTACATTCTTTAGATGCCATTAACGGCTTAAATGAGATGCTAAGCGTGGTGATGAATACCTATCTTGCTATGGTCAATATGGGACAGAATGAGGTAGTACGTAAGCTTGCCGCTTGGGCAGGTATTTTAGCGGTACCAACGGCGATTGCTGGTATCTATGGAATGAACTTTGATTTTATGCCAGAGCTGCATTGGCAGTATTCTTATCTCGTTATCATGGCAGTTATTATCTCGCTATGTAGCTTTTTGTATCTTAATTTTAAACGCTTGGGTTGGTTGTAACTTAAGCGGCTTTCTCAGATTTCAGATAAAAAAAGGGCTGCCATTTAATTGGCAACCCTTTTTTATTAAAAATTAACAACTATTCATTTGCAGCGATTTAGTAACAACCATTCATCAATGGTATTTATCAAACAAACCTTATTTACGATAATGCTTACTATCGACGCTTGGTAGATGATGCTCGGTACTGGTCACTTGATGATCATCCAAATAATCTTCTGGTCGCCCAAACATCTTCGCCGTCCACGTTAATATCACAATAGATGCACTGAGCACCATGATGGCAAAGGAAATCGTTGCCAATAACCATAAATGGAAGTTATCTGATACCGCCTGCACATCGACGACCAAATGTCGTGACAAAGCGGTAATCGCGATAAATATCAAAAACTGCACTGGCAGACGATGGGTTTTAAAATAAATCCCAATCATCGCCAGCAGCTCTAGATAAATAAACAGTAATAAAATATCTTTTAAATCTGCTGAGCCTTTTTGAAAAATCACAAAGAACTCTTTGCCCGCTGTCCAAACCACCACCACACTAATCAAAAACAAAATAATATAGTGGCAAATATCGACAAACTCACGGCCGATATGTTGCATGCGCTCATGTATTCCCATATTTGGCTTTGATACATGAGCGGCATTGGTTTGTTGGACTTGATGGACTTTACTATTTTTCTGTTCCGATTGCTGTTCTGGTTCTTGCTCTGACAGCGGCTTCATTAGCTGACTGCACTGTTGTCTAAACCAGCAGATTTTTCAGCCGCATCAACGGTTTGGCGAATAAGTGTATTAATCGTCATAGGGCCAACGCCACCTGGTACTGGCGTATAAGCACTAGCGATATTTTCTACGCCTTGCAATTCGATATCACCAACGCCGCCATTATCAGTCGGATGGAAACCTGCATCGATGACTACCGCGCCGGTTTTAATCCAATCAGCTTTGATCAGCTCTGGTACGCCTACTGCCCCAACCACGATATCAGCACGCTTAATATGCGACTCTAAATCTTGCGTTCTTGAATGGCAAATCGTTACGGTACAGTTGGCATTTAATAGCATCATTGCCATTGGTTTACCTAAAATTGCACTGCGGCCTACGACCACGGCTTCTTTGCCAGCAAGCTCAATATTATTGTGCTCTAGTAAATGCATGATACCTTGCGGGGTGCATGAGCCATAAGCGGACTGCTGCATCGCCATACGACCAAAGCCAAGACAGGTCACACCATCGACGTCTTTTGCCAAGTCAATCTGCTCGAAGCAAGCACGCTCATCGATATGAGCCGGTACTGGATGCTGCAGCAAAATACCATGAACGTCTGGATTGCTATTAAGCTCGTCTATTTTTGCCATCAGCTCTGCAGTCGTTGTCGCACTTGGCATTTCAACGCGAATAGAATCCATACCGACACGCTTACAAGCATTGCCCTTCATACGCACATAAGTCGCAGACGCAGGATCGTCACCGACCAATATCGTCGCTAGGCTTGGGGTACGTCCTGTCTTAGCTTTAATAGCGTCTACACGCGTACTCAGTTGCTGTTCTATTTGTTTAGCAAGTGCTTTACCGTCCAAAACGGTAGCAGATCCTTGGGCAGTTGACGTAATAGACGCAATTGACATAGTAACTCCAATAGAGGGTGCGATAAAAAAAGTAAAGACAGCGCCTGCAGTATCTTTGCATGCCTGTCTTATGCTCGGTCAATTCTTTTTGACCGTTAATTGAGACTGATATTGTACCTGTCTGGGCTAAAAAATCCTAGCATCCTATTCAAAGGTAATAATTAATAACATGGCCATAAAAAAGTCGAGCTATTAAATCCTAATAGACCGACTTTAGGTATTCAATAACTTTTATAAGCTGACTAAGCAACCACCGCTTCTATAAGCGGCAGGTAATTTATATAACTGAATACTCTTCTAATAAAGCATCGTACTGATACATCTTATTTTTTAATACCAAACTAAATATCGATATCACGCTCTGAAAAATGCCTATTAAGACGGCGATATCTTAGCAGGCTTCTTCTAACATTAGCGTTTATAACTTTATACCTTCGTTGCTTATTACCAGTAAATCGACTCATTGTAGCTTCTCCCTCTGCACAAATACCTTGCTTTTTAATAACCAGCCCCACTGTTTTGAATAATATTTGAATATCTAACCACATCGATTGATTATTAACGTACCAAATATCAAGCTCAAAGCGTTTTTCCCAACTGATGTTATTACGACCATTGATTTGAGCATAACCAGTGATTCCTGGTTTCACTAAGTGCCTCTTAAACTGCTCTTCACTATATAATGGTAAATACTCTATAAGCTGAGGCCGCGGTCCTACTATACTCATGTCACCTTTGAGCACATTCCATAGTTGGGGTAATTCATCGAAGCTACTCGCTCGAAGTTGCTTACCAAAATCTGTAAGACGATACTCATCAGGCAAGAGATTGCCTTCTGAATCTTTATCATCGCTCATTGTCCGAAATTTAATAATCTCAAATGTTTTACCATCAAGGCCAGACCGAGCTTGACGAAATAATACAGGTGCTCCAAAATTCTTCCTAACTTTGTATGCCACCAAGATAAAAATAGGCAACATTAAGATTAAGGCCATTAGAGCAATACTCACGTCGAACATCCTTTTAAGCATTTTACACCTCCTATGTAGAGCAGTTCACGATATACCCAAACCCATAATGCTTTTCTTTTATATAGCAAATTTTAAATAAATAAATCCTTATAAACGAATATATAAGGTAAAGTAGCTTCCAAGATAAAAAATAATTAGACTATGTATTTCCTAAAACGATGCTTAAGAGATATATTCCGATATAAAAATCTAACCTAAACCCATCTCCACTATCATATGAGCGTTTACCTTTTTAACGTCATACTTATCGACCGCAATACCTCTAGAGGCCAACCCCATTTGCTCATAAAGATTGGGATGCTCTATAAACTGACGCATGGCATCTATTAACTCATCAATGGCTTGGACGGGAACTAAATAACCATTTATACCATTGGTCACAGGCTCCCTACACCCTGGAGCATCCGTCGTAATAATGGCTCGTCCCATTGACATGGCCTCTAATACAGAGCGTGATGTACCCTCGCGATAAGACGGCAATACATAGACTGAACTGGCCGCTATGGCAGGTCGAACGTCTCTAAGCTGACCCCAATAGATGATGTCGCCATCTGCTATCCATTGATCTAACTGTGCTTGCTCAATGGCTGCTGGGTTTTCATCTATTGAGCCTACTAGATGAAATTCGGCATCAGAATATTCTCTCTTTATCTGTTTGGATGCTTCAACATATTCCACTATTCCTTTATCTTTGAGCAGTCTAGCAATCAACAAAAAGGATGGCTTGACGCCCCCTGACTCATTCCTAGGTAATGGAGATACATTGAAATCATTTAAATCTACCCCTGAGCCGTTCACTACTACTGTTGGAATGATTGGCTGAACTATATTCAGTTTTCTTAATAAACTTAAGTCATCTGTATTCTGAAAAAACACCTTAGAAGACTTTGCTAATGCTTGTTGGTAAAGCGCATGTACAAATTTTTGAAAAATGCTACGCTTGTTGGTCTCTTCTACTTGCTGAAAGGTATAACCTAATCCTGATATCAACACAAAACGATAAGGTACTTTAGCCAGCCATGCTGCTAACGTTCCATATACCATAGGCTTTACAGTGTAAGAGAGTACATATTCTGGTTTGATTCTATTTAATATCTGATAACTATGAAAAAGGGTTTTTATATCTTTAACTGGGTTAGTTCCAGTTCTTTGCATAGCAATCTGATGAACATGATATCCACGACCTATAAACTCCTTATGGTCTGCAGCATATTTCTCTAAAACAGGAGCAACGATATGTATCTCATATCCTAATTGAGCAATGCATTCCAAAAGCTTGCCTCTAAAATTCAATACATTATGCAAACAGTTAGAAAATATTAGAAACCTTTTTCTCTTAGGCATAATTTTTCAGCTTAATTGTTTAAATCGTATAAAGAGAATAGCCATGAATATCATTATTAATACTGCAAATTAAAATTTGACTCAAAGTATATTTATATATTCACATATATAAATATAATATAGGTGGTTTTCATACTAATTACAATAGAAAGACATAAATAATTTATATTTATACCTTTGAGAGATGTGGTTAAGAATTTTTACTGATTGATTTTAGGAAGTGGGTTCTTATTTGGAAGTGTCTCATTAGGAAATAACGTGCGAATTTCGCAGTCAGCACATACGAACAGTACATATATCATAACGAATGGATATCTATAACGAACAGCTGTCCCATAGTTGAATACAACTAAGCCATATACAGACATGGATAAAGCCATAAATAACAACCAAAAAGCGAGCTTGTCAGGACTGTTCATCCAAGCTTTACGTGTTATCAGAAACAAAATAGCAAGTATAAATAAATTTTCAAATGACTGAATCAAAGGTAAAAGGCCGCTCGCTTCCCATATAAATGGTTTAGACAAGAAGTAAATACCCGACGTCAAACCTTCGACAACAAAATCTCCCACTCCAGAAATAAGCATGATTTCTTCAGCTTTACCTCCATCTTCTACAAACATAGCGGCCCTAAAATGATTAATTTGAGGAATCGCTATCGGAGCAGAAAGAAGCAATCCAGCTAGGCTAATCAGGCTTATAATTACTACTTTTGCTAACCCCATACCCTTTTTGGCCACATTAAAAATAAAATACATCAACACAATAGGACCTAAAATAAAAAAGTTCTGGAATTTAATTAGGTATAAAGGAATAATAAATAAAATACTTTTAAGTATCTTCGACTCACGCGCATAGACAATAGTGAGCACCATAAAAAATAGAATGAGAGTTTCTCGCAAGCTTAGCGCTGTGTATAGAGCCATGCTTGGAAACAACAGATAAAACCATATTGATACTTTTGTAAAAATGTTTTTGACATATAAAACGAAGAACAAAACGATATAGAGAAAAGTATTATAGAATCCTAAACTAATAGGAGAAACAGGAGCTGGAAATGGTAACAGTGCAAGCATAGCACTGGCTTGAAAGACATTATCACCACCTGTGAATGCTTCAATCAAACCCAGTTCTCCAGATCTGATTGCATTGACTCCGCGCCAGTATCTAAACTGGTCTGGCATATAAGACGTACTGAACAAAAAATCATTTAAGAAAAATGGAATTAGACAATGCAACCCCAATACTATTTGATAATTAGATGGAACTCTGAACTTGTATCCGACAGTAACAATTAGCAACAAGCATATCAGCAGACTAGGTAACTCAAAAAGTCTGATACCTAAAAATCCATACGTATAAATCCAACTTAGGTCTGACATTAGTTTGTCTCTATATTTTTAATAAAAGATTAAAATTGCATGTCTGTTTCGGCTACTATCAAGGAACTGTTGTGATTATAATATTGGGGTATTATTCTAAATTCTAATTTAACCTACTGGCTTTGTACGACTACGTTTTAAAAGGTGTCTTGCTGATTGTAGTCTAATAATTACATACATTCAAAAAAATAAATATAATCATAATTTTGCTATCCATATAAATCATTCCATATAAATCACTGGGTCTCAAGCCAGGCTTGGAACATTAATATATTCCAGAGTTGATCTTGATGATTATATTTACCACTCAGGTGTTCTGTCCACATCATACGTATGGGTGCGGGATAAAAATAACCTTGCTGCAGTAATAGCGTTTCATCTAATAATGCTTCAGCCCAATCCCGTAATGAACCACGTAACCAATCGTGTAAAGGTAGGCTAAACCCCATTTTAGGTCGTTCAATCAATTGGCGAGGGACATGACGAAATAGTACCTGCTTCAGCAACCACTTACCTTCCCCATGACGTATTTTGTAATCTAATGGCATTTTCCAGGCTAATTCAACAATACGATGATCGAGCATCGGCACTCGCGTCTCTAAGCTATTGGCCATAGCAGCGCGATCAACCTTTACCAAAATATCATCAGTCATATAAGTCTGTGCGTCCATAGCCATCATCGCATGTTGAAAGCTATCTGTTTTCGGCCAACAATTTATGTCACTTATCAACGTACTAGGCTCTTTTGCACCTATGACTAACGTCTCAGGCTGCTGCCAATGACTGGTCAATGACTGGTAAAAATCCTGTTCACTATCAATATTTAGCACACCTGCTAGCTTGTGAGCCTTATCACCAGGAGCACTCAACCGTAATTTTTTAGGGAGAATAGGATTAAGCGTTGTGAACATAGCATCCCAGCTCTTGGGTGCGAAAGCAGTCAGTGTCGTCGACGCCAATCTTCTTATTGGTCTAGGCAGTTTACGATTTTTATTCCAAACTTGCTGAGCCATGAGGTAGCGATTGTAGCCTCCAAATAGCTCATCACCCCCGTCACCACTTAAGGCAACCGTCACATGCTCACTGGCTAACTGACTGACTAAAAAGGTCGGGATTTGTGAGCTATCTGAAAATGGCTCACAGTATATAGACGATAATTTCGGTATCACTGATAAAGCATCTCTAGGGGTTATATAAAGCTCAGTATGTTCGGTACCAATGTGCTTAGCCACAGCTTTTGCATGTGTTGCCTCGTTATATGCCTCATCCTCAAAACCAATCGTAAACGTCTTAATTGGCCGCTCGCTTTGCGCCTGCATTAATGCAACTACTGTACTGCTATCTATACCACCGCTTAAAAAAGCACCAAGTGGAACGTCTGATTGCATTTGACTGCCAATACTCTCTACAAGTGCTGATTCTAAAATATCAACTGCTTGCTCTGGACTGCCCGTAAAAGGATTTTGTAGCCCTGATTCAACTACCGTATTAAAACGCCAGTAGGCCTGGGGTACCGCTATTTTAGCTGTTTCCAATTCTGCTAAGGGTAATTGTAACCAATAACCAGGTCGCAACTTTTTAATGCCTTGATAAATACTATAAGGAGCAGAGATGCAGTTGTGACGCAACAGTAACGTGATTGCATCACGATCAATGTCTGCTTTGAACATCGGGTGCGCTTTCAAAGCTTTTAATTCAGAACTAAAGAACAAACTATCGCCCTGCCAACCCCAATATAGAGGTTTTTCACCCATCCTATCCTTAGCTAGAGTCAGGAGTTTTGTTTGCTTATCCCATAGAGCAATGGCAAACATACCTACCATAGCTTGTAGTGTTTTCTCTATACCCCAAGCTACGAAACAAGCGAGCATAGTCTCGGTATCTGAATGACCTTTCCATTCGAGTAAGAAGCCTTCTTGATTAAGCTGTTGACGTAGTTGCAGATGGTTATATATCTCACCATTAAATACAACCACATATCGTCCACAATTAGAATGCATAGGCTGTGCGCCTGCAGGCGACAGCTCTAGAATGGCTAAACGCCGATGACCAAGCGCCAATCCCATAGTTTCATCCAACCAACTATCGCCAGCATCCGGACCTCTATGATAGAGAGCATCATTCATCTTTAGTATTGCAGTAGTAGCAGAGTAACTACTAGCATGTACATTAAAAAAACCATTTAAGCCACACATAGCTACCTCGGTATTTCGCTTGAGAAAGGAGTTTCCAAATCATGTATAGGTGCTGAATACAAATGCATCCACTTTTGTACAGCGGCCGGTAATGAGTAGTGCTTTATGACTCTCTGACGAGCCTTAGCACCTATTTGTAAACGTTCATCATCACTTAAGTTCAAAGCCAGTTCAAGCGTAGCAGCAAGCTTACGAGAGTCTTTGGGAGGAACCAGAAAACCTGCATCACCTACTACCTCCTTTACGCCGCCACAATCGGTAGCAACCACGACTCGATTACAAGCCATCGCTTCAGCGACTACTAACCCAAAACCTTCCCAAGCTGAAGATAGCGTAAAAACATCTGCCGCAGACATCAACGATGGAATGTCTGTCCTAATTCCAAGAAAGTTGACTTTATTATTCAGGCCAAGTGAGTTCGCATATTCCTTTAGCTCATTAAGTTGAGGCCCGTCTCCAACTATTGCTAACTTAACATTTCGACATTTAAGAGAAACATGTGATATGGCTGCTAAAAGATTAGGATAGTCTTTTTGTTCATTTAGTCTGCCGACCGCTAAAATTAACTGCTGACCTTCTGTAACCCCTAACTCACTTCGGATATAGCTTCTTGCTTGTTCAGAAAAAACAAAATCGGCAGTAGAAATACCATTATGTAAAGTTAGCATCCTTCCACGTCGCACAGCTTTTTTTTGGATAAAAGCTTCAACTGCTTCATCACTGACATTTGTAGAAATATCGGTGATTCTATCTGTTAAACGGTAAGCTAAAAACCTCGTCCATCCCTCCTCATCGGTATTATGAGCACTGCTAATTAGTCTAGGTATATTCGTTGATAGGCGCATGGTACGACAAAGTATATTGGCATGTATCAAATGACTGTGTACTACATCAGGTTTGAAGTCATCAATCAATTTACGCAACTTAAGGTAGCCACCTGTTAGACTACGGAACGATTTGACTTCTAAGTTTACTACTCTTACGCTTTTGTTTTTTGGAACAACCAATGCCTCACCTGTCAAATAAGCGATATTTACCTCGTGGCCCATATTCACAAGTCGGTCAGCTAGCGTTGTCACTACCTTTTCGGCACCTCCCACACCTAAGCTGGTTATAACCATCAAAATTTTCATTTCGCTTACCTTATAGAGCTATTTATTTAGAGTTTTCACATCTATCTTGATTTTTGACCCCTGCTGTCAAATCCGTATAAACAAACTTGGGAGACTTTAATTACGCAGCCTGACGGCGAAAGTCAAACCACATCTGTCTTGGCGGTTTATAGCCTAACCCTTTTGAATTCTAGTCTGGTTATAATACAGCTCGATATATTTAATGATATCGTTGATGGTTCGAGCTCTTGTTTCATAGTCTTGGTGATACACCAGCTCATTCTTCCTTGCGGAGCAGTGCTCCTCACCCGAGAAGCTTTCTATCGGAGCGTTGTCGAAACAATTGACTTTACCGCTCATTGATTCTGTAAACCTATATTGTTTGATGATCTTGTGATACTCATAACTACAGTATTGACTGCCTCTATCAGAATGCACAATCAGCGCTTGGCTAGGTCGTTTATTCTGGACTGCCATATTGAGTGCACGGCATACTAAGTCTGCTGTCATGCGTTTATTGATAGCGTAGCCGACCAGCTCTTTGGTATATAAGTCTTTAATTCCAGCTAAGTATAGCCAGCCCTCGCTTGTCCAGATATAAGTAATATCACTGACCCAAGATTCATTAGGTCGACTGGCGTCAAACTTCTGATCCAGCACGTTTGGATAGATCAGCTTGTTATGGTTTGAATCAGTGGTGACTTTAAAGCGCTTGTGGCGACGGCATTTGATGCCATGTTCATCAAAGATACTTCTGACCATGTATAAACTAATATCAAACCCTTGCTCTGTCAGCTTTGCATGCATGCAATCGATCAACACCGTAGCGCTTACGAGTTTCGCTGTGAGCAGCTTTAATTTAACTAGTAGCTCGCAATGGTTGCGATGTATCTGTTGGTCGCTAATGTCGCGATTTTTCCAGTCGTAATAGCGTGATGGCTTAATAGCTGAGACCTTGCACGTGCTTGCGACAGTGAAGAGAGGTCTATTAGTTCTTATAAAAGCGTACTTCATGAGCTGTGTCTGGCAAAGTACGCGGTAGCCTCATTCGAGCATAGCTCTCATCTTGCGTCGGGGCGAGGCAGTGCTTCGCTTTATCCCTCCTCATTTAATATCTCTCGTTCCTCTTCGGCCGCTTTAAGTTGTCGCTTGAGCTGTTTTATCTCTTCAAGCGCAGTTGCTAATTGTGGGGCATATTGCTCAGACCCTTTAAGCTTGCCTTGATTGGCTTTGTTCTGCCAATTAGATAACGTTTGCATCGCTATCCCTAGCTGCCGAGCAGTTGCACTCAAGTTACCATTGTTGTCTGCTATCTTTTTGACCGCTTCTGCTTTAAATTCAGCACTGTAGCTCTGCATTTTCTTGGTCATGATAAACTCCTGATCGAGTTATTAGTTTACCAAGTTTATCTCTACGATTTTTTCAGCATAGCTCATCAACTAAAAAATTGAGATTTTTAGAAAATCATGCTTTTAATTACTTGTTTTTCCATTGAACAATATTATAGCTGTAAGGTGCTCCTATACTAAATAAGAGTAACTTTAAATCCAGACTCTATACTCATCTCAGATATATTAGGTGTTATCTTTGATTCCTGTGGCAGGATAACTCTCACTTCCTGACAAACATATCCAATATTTAGCATTACTGAACTTAAGTTACCACCAATTAATATAATAGAGCTATCTTTTGCATCTTTTAGAATAGCTTCTTCAGCTATTTGCCCTTTTTTATCTAGGGTTTTAGCTCCGATTTTAAGCAACCTTGTTTCTCGTGGATGAGCAACGTACGCACTAAACTCCCAGTTTTTTAAAAAACCCTCTAGTTTCTTTATCTCTTTATCGCTCATTATCTCTTCAAAAGGAGTTCCTATAAAATAAGTTTTGGTCGCATTATTTTTCTTATAGGAAGGTCTTTTTAGCTTATCTAAAAAAACTAACTTACTAGAGTCGACTATATTTTCATAACCATCGTACATAGTATAATGTCTATCAATCAAACTCTTGACCTGACTTAATGATAGTGCATTCAATAGAAACCTATAAAAACGATCTCTTACACTTTTACTCTCTTGAAAATATGAATAAGAACTTTTGGTATCGATATTACTAGTACCGTCATCAAACGTTATTAATCTACAGTTACGATTTGACCTTATCAAAGATGTAATATAAAAACTATCAATACTTGCACAAAGAATAATGTTGTATTGACAGTAGTTATACCAGGACCTAGAACGGATCTTAAAAGTAATGAGTGATAGAATATTAATCCTCTGCGGTAAAACAAAGATATATTCAGACTTATTAGCCTTAAGAGATAATTTTTTGTAGTAATGAGTATCCTCTATAGAATTATTGTGCGTAAAATAAATCAAGTCAAAATTATCAATTTCTTCTTTCTCTAGCACTCTTTCTGCTAGCCAGGCCTGAAATGGAGTTCTTATAATCAGTAAATTATTCATATTATTCTAATTTTTATATTTTTTGATCTAAATGTGACTAATAGTTACAGGGTGATTCATTAACGCTTTTCTAGTAAGCTTTTTACCTATAATGTTAGCTAGATACTTTGGCGCCAAACCAAATCCAGGACGCACACTGCGTACAGAATCTTCAGTGATGGTATCGCCTTCTGCCATATCTTTTACAAAATACAATGAGCGCCGAAACTTAGTGTTGGTTTTTTCACTGGCTTTTCGGCTGTAATTTACCTGCCCAAGCGCCTGCCAAGCTGTTTTGGTATCACGGCATAAGGCGGCCAAATCTGCAGGCTCTAATGAAAAACTGTCATCTGGTCCACCACCATTACGATCAAGGGTGAAGTGCTTCTCGATGATAGAGGCTCCAAGGGCGACACTTGTAACTGCTGTGGTATTATCAAGAGTGTGATCAGATAAACCTGTGACCAAACCAAACCGCTCTATCATATCTGCAATAGTACGCAGGTTATAATCTGCAGCAGGCGCTGGGTAACCACTGACACAGTGCAAAATAGCAAGCTCCTTACAGCCGCCTACACGTGCAGCATCTATCGCTTCTTCTATCTCCTCAGCACTGGCCATACCAGTAGATATAATCATCGGCTTGCCAGTGCTAGCAACGTACTTAATCAATGCTAAGTCAACTGCTTCAAAAGAAGCTATTTTGTATGCAGGTGCTCCTAGATCCTCGAGTAGATCTACAGCGGTGCTGTCAAAAGGGGAGCTAAATATCGTAATACCTAACTGACGAGCATAATCGAACAGTGGCTTATGCCAGTCCCAAGGGGTATGAGCCCACTCGTACAAATCATATAAAGTACGCCCAGCCCATAAGCCATCTGAAATTTGAAAATCCGGCAAGTCTGACTTTAAAGTAATCGTATCAGGCCTGTACGTTTGCATTTTAATGGCGTCAGCACCGGCGCGTTTGGCCTCTTCTATAATACGCAGAGCCACATCAAGTTGACCATTATGGTTTGCCGACATCTCAGCAATGATATAAGGAGCTTGATTACGACCTATGATGCGACCATCAATATGAATATTATTTGTCATCTACCTTCTCCAAAATAATCTTATATCTCTTTCCATACAGCTCTATATGCGCAGGAAATCGATCAGGATCACAGACTCGAATTTTATCAAACTGACTCTCAATACTTTTAAATGGATCAATTGCACTATCATCTGGTGTCCGCCTTGGATAATACGTCGGTTTTATATTTGGATCTTGTGGCTTAGGTGAGACACTCTTAAAGTTACTAACCGCAAAATCTATTAACTCAATCTCTTTTTCAAATAACTGAGCATTAATTTCATTCCATAGTGCATGTTTGGGTACTTGAAATCTTAGCTTTTGCCATATTCTGCCGCTATCTACCTCATCATTAGCTTCTAGTAGTGTCAGAGTTATCTCCTCCTTACCTTCTATAATGCTCCATATATGAGGGCTCCAACCCCTACCTTTAGGTAAGTCACTGGCATGCAGTACCAAGCAGCTAATATAAGCCTTGCGCTCTTGCCTACTTATAATCTCTGTACAGGAAATGAGAAATAATATATCACCTCCGGACAGATCCTTTTTCTGACGTACTAGCTCTATCTCATGTTTGCTATTGTTCTTTTTTATCCATGCATATAGATAGTCGTTGACGGGGTGTCTAGGATTACTACATAAGAAGCTGATTTTCATAACATTTCCTTTAGAGCTATCGGAGTAAAACTTTAGATAGCCGTGTTACTCCTAGCCCATCAGTAACCGCACTAGCTACCCTACTCATTGCTCTCATTTTAGGTACGATTGAAGCGATACATTGTCCAAGTGCTAATGGCTCAGCTTCCAGCTTATTTATATTAAAGGTCAGTGCGGCTCCTACATCTTCTAATACGTTAGCAATATCCCGTTGGTTATCTGCCAAAACCAGCATAATGGTCGGCAGTCCCAAACAGCATCTCTCCCATGATGTGGACCCTGCGGCGCCGATAGCCAAATCACTATTGGCCATTAGCTCAGCCATATTATCTACCCCTACCTTTGCTACCGTACGCCACTGCATTATTGCGGCTTGTTGTTTTACTGCTTCAATCCATGGCGATGTCGAACCCATAACGATATTCATTGAACAGTGATCAGGTAAAGATTTCGTTTGCAGTCCTTTCAGGATTTTGGTTGTAATATTATCCTTATCAACCCCCCCTAAATTAATCAAAATACTTGCCAATTTATTATGCTGACGCCGCTCTAAGCTGTATCTTCGCCATTGTGCAAATTCAGGCCTGAGTAATGCATAGTTAGATCCACACAGTAATTCACAATCTTCATTAACATAGGCGGCATAGTCTTGCGGATCACGCCCAAAGTTTTGGTCAAGTAAGACGTCACAATCATGCTTTCGATCTGCCAAATCATCGATAACCATTAGCTTTTTGCAATAAGGTTGCAGTCTCTTTTCCCAACTCTCATCTAGTGCATAGTGATCAACGATTAGCCAATCAGGTTGTATCGCCTTTACTATCGAGATACTTAATTCCGCATCTCTGTGTTGTGTACTAGCCAGCCAATCAGCGTGAGCAAGTGTAGCCTTACTTTCTAACTCAATACCTAAGCCATGCTCTAAAGGAAGCGTATACACTTGATACCCACGCTGCTGTAAAATCTCAATCAAACTTCCATCATGCTGACGGCATATAAAAAAACTCTTAGCTCTTTGCCTAGATAGCTCATCAGCTAAAGTCAAGCAACGCATGACGTGACCAGATCCTATCTGAATAGAAGCATCACAACGAAAGACAATCTTGTACTCTTTTGCTGTCATGGCGAGTAATCACTGGCTAGTAATAATGCATTTGCAATCTTTAGTTCTTCATAGCTGTCTATATCCATGGCGCTTTTTAATGATATAGGCTCAAATGTATGATCTGGTGAATAGAACGTTTTATGGGTTACCAGTGCTTTCACTGTAGATATCCAAATAGCACCCGTTGGACAATAGAGCTTGGGTAAATCTTGAGAACGTTGAGTCAGAGTGTCAGAAAAAATCTGCTTGGGTCTGCCTAACTTATCAATCGTCGCCGCCCACCACGGATTCATCCACCCATATTCAAAACAACTGATCTGAGCGGTGCGCTGCTCTGTTTCAAATACCGACACCAATGTTTTTATGTCTTCACTGGTACGTAATGGACAGTTAGCCATCAACTGAACCACCACGTTGTACTCTTCTTGCCAATAATCCATAGCCTGCTGTAAAGCAAATGTTGTAGCCTCGCTTACTGTGGAGTGATCATCAGCGCAATCAGTACGCAGAAAAGGTACTTCCGCACCAGCGTTTATAGCCACCTCAGCTATCGTTGAATCATCGGTAGTTACCAAGATTCGATCAAACAATTTAGATTCTTCCGCCGCTTTAATCGTCCATACAATCATCGGCAGACCATTAAAATCGGTTATGTTTTTTTTCGGGATTCGCTTCGACCCGCCGCGAGCAGGAATAATGGCAATTCTACGCTTTACCATAATGTCCACCCACCATCAGCCTGAATGGTTTGACCATTGATTGCTTTACAGTTTTCTGAAACTAAAAAATCTAGAGGCCCTATGAGATCTGACTCGGATAGCATACGACCGCTTGGCGTAAGCTTTGCATATCTGGCTTCAAAGCTATCATCGACGCGACCGCTGACACCGCCATAGGCAATACAATTAACCCTTATATCGAAATCAGAAAAACGTACAGCCAACTCCTTTGTTAAATGTATCAATGCTGCTTTGGCAACACTGTATTGAATCGGCGACTGTTTTGGATAATCCTCATATAAAGCAGGGTTGGCAGCGACGACACCATACTGAGAGCCTATATTAGTGATTGTCCTTAGCTCATTTGGCTGAGTATTGAACAGCCCTATTGATAGCTCATAAGGCACGATGACGTCCATCAAATACTCTGCTAAAAAATCTTCGCGGCTTGTCTGACCTAATGAGTCTGTCTGCAAAAAATCCAAACTACGCGCATTGTTTACCAAGTGATTAACGGTATAACCAGAGTCTTGAACTTGCTTAATGATGTCCTGTACTGCTTGCGGCTTAGTAAAATCAACTATTAGTGGCATCAAACAACAGTCGCCAACTATCTCTTTTATTAAACTATCGGCATTATCTTGAGAGGTCGTCGTAAATAACACCTGCCAGCCCTTAGTTGCAAAATGCTTGACAAATTGCCTGCCGAATTTACCTGTACCACCAGTAATCAAGATTGTCTCTATCATTGGCAACCTCTTTCAAGCAACTGAACAACCCTTGTATTAAACGCTTTGTCTGACATTACCTTTTTTTCTTGTATACCATATATAAAAGTCTGCAAAGCAGTTTTAAAAGCTGAGAATGAGTCTGTAAATGTAAAGTCCATCCAACTATCCGTACCAAATACTCTAATCGAGATTGGAGACTGTCCATTACCAAGCGCAAAAAAATTGGTCTGTATACCACTTTCCCAGCGAACCATTAGGCTACCCGAGCCATCACTTCTATGAGAGGCAGGAGCAGTCATTTCGACTATCTCGTCACCCTCAGAGAGCATGTTTAGCACAGGCTCAATAATATGAACGGCATATTTAGACCATGATTTTGGGGTAAATGCGGTGATCTGTTTAATGCTTCCCAGTTTTTGCTTATCTACTTCACTCAACATCAACTGCTTGCTATATCTGAGCGCTGAACAGGTGAAAATCTGACCTGAATATTGTTCTAATGCATATAACTTATTTAAATCATTAATGGATAGTGCAATAGGTTTGTCTATATAAATAGGGATGCCTTGACGTAAGAATGGTTCGGCATACTGCAAATGATGATAGGCATCATCACGCGCCAACAGAACGGCATCTACTTGCCCAATCATATCTGTATAACAAGTCACAACATGCTCGATTTTTGCGGCTTTGGCAATGTGCCGAGAAAGTGCGATATCTTGCGTCCAAATAGCAGTAACTCTTGCCTCTTTGATTTGACTCGCAGGCCATTGTTGCTGCTCTAAATAACGTGGTATGACAGGATAGCCACATTTTTCCATTTCCACCGAATCATAACCATTAAAGATGGCGCTCCAAGAATAAGGATGCCCATTACCTTCAGATGAGCCGACGACTCCCAATTTTAATGTCATCGCTGCCACCTCGACGGATTAAGTAAACCTTCATCTGTAGATTGTAAGAAGTCAGGAATGTCAGTGATGGAAGTATCAATTGCAGCAATTATTTGTTTCAGCTGCCAAATATCATCTACTCCGACTATAATTTTATCGATCTCACTATGTTGGTTAAGATAGCTTAAGCAGGCCTGCAAAGGAGAGAGGCTTTGTTGATTTAACCACTGATGGTACTGTTTAATTAATGGTGCCCATGGCGCAAAATATACTGGAATCTTTTCACTTGGCATCAATAAAAGACCTTGCAAAAATGCTGATCTAATATGGATAGTTACACCTTTTCTCTTCAAATGTTTAAGCATTCCTGTGTGCTCCATGCGCCGATCAAATATATTCATAGGCGCTTGAATAACATCAAAATCAAACCTTTTGATAAGCTCGGATAATTCATCAGGACCATAAACAGAAACGCCAATCTGGTCCACCATGCCCTGCTCTTTGAGTTTTAATATCGACTTATATATTTTCTCTCCGTTTGTCCCTAGCAACTGGGCTGGCCTATGTAATAACAAGTCGTTCAATTTGTCAGTTTTTAAACGCTTTAATGAAGACATTGTTTGTTCTAGCACCCATTCTTCTACGTTTAGACAATTGGATGGCACTGCCGGTAACTTACTTACTATTTCGAATTTTGCAAGGTTATACAAACCTAAGACTTGTTCGCTGTCACCATAAGCAATAGCGGTATCGAGCATTGTTATATTAAATGCACTGGCTACTTTAAGTAACTGCTCAACCATGTCACGTGGTACTTTATCTGCAGCATTAGCTAGACCATATTTCAGTCCGAATTGCGCCGTTCCTAGCGCAAGCTTGTGACTGTGCGCTAGGCTATTCATGATTCTTTACTCAATATGGTTTTCAGCGTCGAGCATACAGTGTCCTGTTGCCCTTCAGTCATCGCTGAAAACAGGGGGATACTGATTGCTTCTTTATAATACTTTTCCGCTTCAGGGAATTGACCAGACGCAAACCCCATCTTTTGATAATAGGGCTGCGTATGTACAGGGATATAATGCAGATTAACTAGAACCCCTGCCGCTCGCAGCGCGTTAAATACATCAAGATGGGTGATGTTAATTTGTTCTAATTGCAGACGAATGACGTATAAATGCCTAGCTGAATAACTGTCAGGGTGTTGCCACGGTAAGGTGACTGGTAGATCGTGAAGTAGATTGTCATAGCGAGACGCTAGCTCGTGACGCTTGATAACAAACGCTTCTAACCGTTGCATTTGTGATAGCCCAAGAGCGGCTTGCAACTCTGTCATTCTATAGTTAAAGCCCAATGCAATTTGCTGATAATACCAAGGGCCATCCATATCTTGCGTCATCAACTGTTCATCACGGGTAATACCATGACTACGCAGTAGCAACATTTTTTCTGCTAGATCTGCCCTATTGGTCACGGCAGCGCCACCTTCAGCACTGGTGACTATCTTGACCGGATGAAAACTAAATATAGTGATATCGCTATAGCGGCTATTACCAATAGGTTCGCCCTTATACTTACCACCAATCGCATGTGAGGCATCTTCAATGATGCTAAAACCGTATTTTTTAGCCAACTCATGGATCGCTTGCATATCACATGATTGACCACTGAAATGCACAGGGATTACTATTTTGGGTAGCTTTCCTACCTTTTGCGCTGCAATAAGCTTTTTCTCCAATTGTTTCGCGCAAAGATTATGAGTGCGAGGATCGATATCAACAAAATCAACTTTGGCACCGCAATACAGAGCACAATTTGCTGAAGCGACAAAAGTATTTGGTGTTGTCCAAAGCCAATCGTCATTACCTAACCCTAAAGCCAAACAAGCAATATGTAATGCCGATGTTGCACTATTAACAGCAACAGCATACTTGGCATCACACGCATCTATAATGGCCTGTTCAAATGCAGGGACTTGAGGGCCCTGAGTCAAAAAATCTGATTTAAGGACCTCAATAACTGCATTAATATCCTGCTGATTGATGTCTTGGCGAGCATAGGGAATCATTTATATACTCCCTATTTTTTCGCAGTTTATCTCTAGCCAATCTTGTAGATCGTCGTCAGACATCCACTCTGAATTGCTGTCACTGGCATACACGAAACCTTTAGGTACTTTTTTGCCATCTTTGATTCGTTTTGGACATGCTGCCCAGTTATGTATCAGTGGCAAAATCTTGAAATGCTCAGGATACTCATAGGTATAGTGAGCGTCTTCACTACTGATCATTTGTTCATGCAGTTTCTCACCGGGACGAATGCCTATAATTTCTTGCTTGGCTTCTGGTGCAACTACTCGGGCTAAATCTGTCATCCTCATAGAAGGTATTTTTTTGACGTAAATCTCACCACCAATCATATCTTCGAATGCATGCCAAACTAACTTAACGCCGTCTTCCAATGAAATCATAAAGCGGGTCATACGGTCATCTGTAATCGGTAGCACACCTTTATCTTTAATAGACATGAAAAAAGGAATCACCGAGCCCCGAGAACCCATGACATTGCCATAACGTACAACTGAAAACTTAGTGCCATGCTCTCCAGAATAAGCGTTACCAGCTACGAACAATTTATCGGAAGCAAGTTTAGTAGCACCATAAAGATTGATCGGGCTACTGGCTTTATCGGTAGATAGCGCAACCACACCTTTAACCCCTTTATCAATACAGGCATCAATTAAATTCATTGCACCATTGATATTGGTTTTTACACATTCAAAGGGATTGTATTCAGCGGTAGGCACAATTTTGGTAGCGGCAGCATGGACAACATAGTCAACGCCGTCTAATGCACGATATAAGCGCTCTTTATCACGGACATTGCCGATGAAGAAGCGCACCCTATCATCACCGACGAATTTTTTCGCCATATCCCACTGCTTCATCTCATCACGTGAAAAGATGATAATTTTTTTAGGATTATATTTCTCTAAGGTCATTGGTAAAAAAGTATTGCCAAATGAACCTGTACCGCCGGTGATCAGAATAGTGCTATTAGTCAACATGTAAAATCCCTCTACCAGTTGCAAGACTACCAAATATTATTCTATTATTTATTCTGTAATAAACTTAACAAAACTATAACACACATTAATATGCAAAATAAAGAATATATATATTTATTAATATCAATATTTAAATATATAACCAGCAAAAATAAATTAAACGTAATATAAATGACAAAAATTAATCATCAAAAAAAGATCTTTAGCTTAAACATATGATTATTCATACATTTAATCTAAAGATCTTTATTGATTAGAAGAAGTTACAGTTATCTACAGTCAAAACAATTTAGAAAAAACAATTTAGAAAAAATATAGGTCACAGTGTTCAATGTGGAAAAGTAAGCAGATTAGTCATTAATATAAAGGTCAAATTAGCAATTTTGAATATTCATAACGATCGTCATGATCTGAAACCAAGTCAGCACTTATCAATAAATCTTCCGCTTTCAGCTTATTTATAGTATCTTGCAACGCCCATAATGGGGCGTTTATTTTTTCTGCTATTTCTAGATTTGTGCTTACTCCATCACAGTAAGCCAGAAAATCCATCATATTTTTGACAACTAAGCTACTGTCTTTGGTACCGATTGTGGGATGTAAACCTCTCTTGCCAAGTTGTGGTTCGCATAAAAAGTTTGTTGCAAGTACTTCATTAGCTTCAAGACATTCAATCGATTTTTTTAGCACTTCATAACTACCAAGTAGCCCAGTAGCAGTGACCAGCTCCAAGTCATCTAAAGAGGTGTGATACTCTGGATAGCATCCATACTTTGTCCTCATAATTGAACATACAGGCAGATCTATGCCCTTGCTACAGTACTGTCTTTCATCACTTCCTCTGTCTAAGAAAGAGTAACTGACAAACTCTGGATGCGTGTGGGTTAAAACATGTTTTGCCACTTGGTCTGCTAACGTGTCACCGGTTTTGGAAGGCAAATATGAGTAAGCCCTATCATCGCCTACACAGGTAATATTAAAGCCAGCAATAATGTTTTGTTTCATCGCTTCATGATGACGACTGAGATATGTGATTGAGCCAATAGTTTCAGGGATGATAATAATACGATAAGTATATTTTCTAAACGGCAAGCTTAAAAGCCACTTTGCCAAAAATACCGTTACCACTGGTCCTGATAGCTCATTGTTTGCCATTGAGGGATGACACAAATAGGTTGATAAAAAGACCTCTTCTTCTGTTTCCCCTGGAATGATCAATTCTCCGTAGGTTAGGCTTCCTTCCCGTAAATCACTGTCTATATATACTTTATAAGTACCTGGTTTGAGCGTGTCCCTCTCTTGTTGAGTGATACAAAAACCCCATCTTTCTTGATAGTATGAGGTTATATAGGGTATCGCATTCGGTTGCTCTGGCAATGAATATAGGTGCTCCTGCAGTTCTTCAAGCGATACCTCTTGATCTATAGGTATAGAGTAGCCAACCACATGAAGGTTAGAAACTTGAAAATTACATATCTTTTTGCCATCAGGAGTAATGATATAGGCGTCTCTAATACTCCACTCTTTTGGGACTTCCCAATCAAAGCATTTGGTACCAGTTGCTACCTCAAACACATTCAAATCATTCAATTGCATATCATTTTTTAGTATCTTTAAGGATTCTCGAAAGCCTGCGCCCGTTATGCTACGACATATCGGAAAAAGCTTTTCACAAAGCTTATGCATTTCTATACCAATATTTTTCATTACTTAGTTCTCCTTTAGGCTAAACGAGAATCTTCCTTACTTTATCTAAGCTTGTAACCGCTTGGGTGAAGTACTGGAGCTTCAACTCATAAAAACTCACTTACTATGATTATGCTGTGCCGTAGTTTTTTTGTAAAGAATTAAATTCATTATTTGGCATATATAGGATTATGGTAGATATAAAGAAATAAAACGTCCGGGGATTGTCGAAGCATTAACAGTCTCGGGGCGGTTTACTTTGACAATTTCAATACCTTGATTGGCTAGCCGAGTCATGACCTCACCTAAAAAATATACTACTTTTACTTCATGGCCCTTTTCAAACATCTCATCCGCCAAATCACAGACGACACGCTCTGCCCCGCCGAGACCCAACGTAGAAATAATGTACAATATCTTTATTTAGCTTGCCTTGTTTTCCTACTTAATAATTGTTCAATTTGTTGAGTAATTTTTCCCAATACTTTATCTTCATCAAAAAGCTGCGCCTTATTGATGCACTTATCATGATAGTCATTTGAGCGTTCAATTAAAAACAAGACTTGTTGTTGAAAACTTACTGACTTAACATCCTCAGGAATAAAAGAGACACCTGTCGCATCACCAAAACCCTCTATAAACTCAGCACAAAATCCAGCACTCTTGGTGGTAATAGCCGGTACACCGCGAGCGTGTGCTTCAAGTAAGGTAGTTGCAAATCCTTCATGATGACTAGTAATAGCAAAGCATTTAATGCTGTCGTATATTGCTGGCAGATCTTTCCTATCAACCCAGTCTTCCAGATCTATATTGTCTTGTAATCCTGCTTGCTCAATAGTGCTTAAGATATTTTCTTTTTCTTCACCGCGCCCCAATATAAGAGCCTTGATTGGTTCAGTGCTCTGAGCGTTAATACGCTGAATTAAATCAATAAAGAGAGGGAAATTCTTTTCACTAGACAGTCTAGAGATAATACCTAAATCATATTTTTTAGCCACTTTAGAGTCGTCAAAAAACCAAGGCGATATAAAGTTTCCGACAAACTCTACTTCAACTGGAAATGCTTGTATGTTCTCTTTGTTCACGCTAAATACTTTGTCGCAAAAACGGCTTGAAAACCTTAATAAATTGTATTCCGCATCACTATGCCCCAGTCCAGCCGCATTCTTTTTCTGCAAATATAAATGTAAAAGAGAAATCACTTTAAACCCTTGTAATCTAAAGATTGGCGCTAACCATAGTGAAGACAAGTCATTAAGGACGATAACTTTGATGTTAAAACGCTTAAGGGTTTTAGCCAGACTTAATGAGCTAGAGAGTCGCTTAGCTTTTGAAGCAACTGAATCCATCGCTATTGTGGGACAAGAGAACGTATCAGGTTCTGAGGTTGCGATTACGGTAGCGAAATCCTGCTCATTCATATAGCGGCATAAATTCTCTATATAAATCTGACCGCCACCCCAGATTTTTTCACTAGGCGAGTATATGCATACATCTAAATCATTTTTCATAGGTAAAAGCTCGAATACGGCAGAAAATTTTTCTTGAATATGAAAATGGGGACATAGCTATCTATAATATTGTATAAAAGCCAAATAGTGTATTAAGAAACAACGTTACTTAGCTTCACTTTATAAATATTCTCTCAACTGCTCTATTGATTACATGCTTAACTGAATATTTCAAAACTGCCATATAATTTACTGTTGGGTGCTTCTTTTTTAACTTATCAAAGTTATAAAAATCCTTTGCACGCGCATACTGGTATAATCTGTTCACAATCATTTCTTTGAAATATACCTGTTCGTCAGTACTCTCAACTTGAGTGAGATCCACGTTATATACGTAAGTAGTCTCTAGGTCTTTGCTTAACGTGGTTCTGTTTTCTGCTTCTACCCGATATATGGCGGTGACAACATCACTCTTGACCAATCCATACTGTCGCACCATTCTGTTCCAAAGCTCTGTATCTTCACCACTTTTCATCTGTGTGTTAAAAAGACCTGAACATTTAAAACAGTCTTTATTTATGACAACTGTATCTGCACAAAGTAGTATTTCCTTAACTGATTCTTTGAAGTAGCTCTCAACCTTAAATATAGTGCTATTACGGTTGTGCTTAAACAACTTCCTATCATCTGAGTATATAAACGATGTGGTAAAAAACTTTTCAGCTGGAAAAGCCGTGATCATATTCGCGACTTCTTCCAAATGATTTTCAAGCCATAAATCATCACTATCCAAAAAAGCAATCCATTCAAACTTAGCTTCTGTGATGCCACGATTACGCGCAGCAGAAACCCCTAGATTGGTTTGAGTGATTAGACGTATTCTAGCATCATTGATTTTTTCAACCGCATTGGCGCTATTATCCGTCGAACCATCGTTAACCACTAAGACTTCAAAGTCTTGAAAGCGTTGATTAAGAACTGAGTGTATTGTATTTCCAACACTGAGCTCTTTATTATATAAAGGTATGACTATAGAAAACATATTGTTAAAATCCTCAAATATGAGGTTTAAATTGATAGCTGTGAGGTTTAAATTGATAGCTATTTGACATTTCAATCGAAGGTCAATGTTGGTTATCGTAATTCTTGATAGTAAACCTATCATATAGTAAACAACTAATATTTTTACTTATCTATACATAAACAGTTTTCTACACTCTGTCTTTTCTCTCTATATACTTATAGGCTGTCAATATTTGATACCTAATATGGCATTTTAGAGTGTTTTGTAATTTATTCATGTAGCCAATTTTTTTTGATGGATTTCTTAATGTCGCCTCTTCTCTACCTTGTTGCAAATTACTTGCAGACAAGTCTGTTGGATGCTCAACAAAATCAGCCAAGTATATTCGATTAATATACTTATTCTCTGATAGGTAGCCCCAATCATCAGCAAGTATAAAGCTTTCTTGCGATAGTCTTAATAATTTTTTCGCCATAGCTGAACTGATAAGATAACAACAAGTTCTTTGAACTAGATACTGGCTTCTAATAGTCTTATGAAATGCTGCCCCTCCTATATAATTAATGTTTCTATTACTCTTAATAATATATTTAATCCCCAAACCGTATTGGCCACCCATTAAATACAGGTCTTTTGAATTCATATTAGTACTTTGAAAAGTATTAATAAAGACCTTAAATCTTTCATCTAGTATTACGTCATCTTCCAAAATACAAGCCCAGATCTGGTTGTCCTCTAAAACTTGATGATAAGCTTTAACATGACTTAAAGTACATCCAATTTCACCCGCTGTGGCGGGAAAACCTCTACTAGCGACTGTACCGACACTTCTCTCTCTAATCAAATTTATCTGGCTTTCCGGTAGGGTAATACCATCAATTGCGTTTATAAAACTAAAGTTAAGATTAAAACCTTGTAAGGTCTCCTTGATAACTTTACGTTTCTCTGTATCTCTTTCTAATGAAATAACATATATATGTAACATTTTTTAATCCAATTAATTCAGTAGGTATTAGATAGCTATATAAGTTATTGATACGATATATATTTCTTGTTGAACAGCGCAATACTTTTTCATTATGATAGCAGTACTCAGGATAGTATATCTGGTTGTCAATTAAAAAAATCTTGCCTAAAAGCTTTGCACATTTGAGGCATAAACCTACTCAAAAGTATATGAGTAACTTCTTGTCTATCTCTATAGCTGCCTGCCACCACGCCCATTCTATTGATAGGAATACTGTCTGAGCTTATAACATTAAAATCGATAAAATCATACTGATGATCGCAGTTCTGCTTTATGAATGCCAATGCCTCAGTCGTTATGTCATCATCAGAGTCGACGAACCAAACATATTCACCTTTTGCGAGCTTCAACCCCGTGTTCCTAGCACCACCAGGACCCTTATTCTTTTGTTTTATTGCGATTATATTAGCCTGTGGCAAGCTATCTCTAAAACCTGTAAGTAAAAGATAAGTGTCGTCAGTTGAGCCGTCATCAACTAAAATAACCTCGAGATCGGGATCGCTCGACGTTATTTCTGTCACACGTTTAAGAAGTCTCTTGCATTTATGTGCTGAATTGAAAAACGGGATAATCAAACTTAAGTACATATCAGAGCTCCCGTCAGTAACGCTAAGCGTATTTAGCCATTTCTTTGAACTTTACATTACGTACCACAAGTTCCTGATAGGTCCCATGATCAATTATTTTACCGTGCTCCATAAAGTAGATAAGATCACATTTCTCTACCGTTTTTAGACGGTGCGCAATCATAACAATGGTCTTTTGACCACTGAATTCATGGATAGCGTCCATGACTATCTTTTCAGTAATACCATCTAATGCACTGGTTGCTTCGTCAAATACTAAAACCTCTGCTTCATGATAGAGTGCGCGCGCAATACCGATACGTTGCCGCTGACCACCTGAGAGCTGTACGCCGCGCTCACCTACTCTGGTATTGACACCGTCTGGCAGTTGCTCAACCAATTCTGTCAGATTGGCTAACTTTAACGCTTTATTAACTTTTTTTAGGCTGATGTCTTTTGCCGGAATACCAAAGGCAATATTTTCAGCGATGCTTCCTTCACTCAGAAAAATACTTTGTGGTACAAATCCCAATAGATCTTGCCATGCTCGTTTATTATCTGCAGTGATGCGAATGTCATCGACATATATACAGCCCTGTTGCGGGGTCAGCAAACTAAGCAATAAATCTATCAAAGTTGATTTGCCAGAGCCTGATGAACCAACCAGACCAATCACACTATTGACAGGGATACTCATATTGACGCCGTCCACGGCAGGTCTCTCTTTACCAGGATAGCTGAACTCTATATTGCTAAGCTTAATACTTCTTTTCAAATCAATTGGTGTGGATACGACGGTATCACTGCTAGTTTTTTGAGTATCAAATGATCTTTCTAAATCATCTTTGACTGCCTCAAATGCAGCAGTATTACCTTTAATCTGAGATAGACTAGAATATATTTGTTGTAGAGCTGGCAACAACTTAAATGCCGCTAGAGCATAAACGGCTAAGACTGGTAAAACTTCCCCTAAATTACCAGAATGTACCTTAATCAGTACCAATACCAATGAAATCATCGCACCAAAGGCTATAAGCTCTATAAAATATCGTGGTACTTGGCTAATAGCTATATTGGTTCCTTGAGCACGAGCGAAGACTTTACCGCTATCATGAAACCGAGTGATAAAATCATGGCTACGGTTTAGCAGTAAGACGTCTTTAATACCGCCAAACCCTTCGTTCATGAGTCTAAAGCGTTGGGTTGACACTTCAGACAGCTGTTGACCGTTACTTTCTAATTTTTGTCGCACCAATCTATATAGCACAAAGTATGCTAACGAAAATATGAATAGTCCCAGTATCGCGATCACTGGATCATAAATCACGATACTGATAGATATAAATAGTGCCAAGACTAGCTTTGAATTCATTATCATGAGTGGCTGGACAATTTGTGAGCTTATCCTTGCTGCCTCTGTAGATACCTGCTTAGTCAGCTGTGCACTACTACCGCTGGCGTGAAACTGCCAGCTTTGCTGCATATAGTAGCTATAGAGACGATCCGCAATCTCAGTACCGATACGCGCGCCAAAAATTGATAGTCTCCAAGTTGTAAACATAGAAATGACAGTAGAAAATGTCAACATGACTAGGACGATCACACCAGTATAGAATAAAAAATCCATAGGATTATTCAGACCAGACAGCTGATACAACTGTGCAAAAACGCCATTGGTCTCTAGTATGCTAATATCACCAACTAAAGCCATAAAAGGGGCTATAGAAGCAATCCCTAATAGCTCTGTAAACGCCATAATAACGACCAGTACTTGCAATAGATAAAACTGTTTTAACTGTTTATCGGTCAGTAGAACAAAGAGCTGTTTGATTACTTTTAACATAACTTATTCAACTATATTAAGTTCAATATAAAAAGATACAGCGGGACTGAGATCAATTTTCTGCAGCCTCTGTCAGCTTAGGCACAGCACGACAGAAATATTAATACCAGTCCTGCTTCATAACGTAACGTCTCTACTTTATTTACTATCAACCATGCAAGCTATCTTGTAAAAAAGTAACATACCAAGGCATCGCTTTTTTTACGCCTTGAACAACATCAAACTGCGGATCATAACCCAATGCACTTTGGATCTTACTAATATCAGCCTGACTGTGGCGCACATCGCCTTCTCTAAAGTCACGATAAATAGGCGCTTGGCTATAATCTACGCCATTAATGCTTAAGTTATCTTTTAGTGCTGTAAGTAAAGTGTTGAGCGTGGTGCGACCACCGACAGCGACATTATAGACTTGGTTTTTGGCATCATCATCGGCAGTTGCTGCCAAGATATTCGCTTGTACCGCGTTTTCAATAAAATTAAAATCTCGGCTGGTGTCACCATCGCCATTGATATAAACATCATCGCCTCGGATCATGGCTGCTGTCCATTTAGGTATCACCGCTGCATAAGCACCGTCCGGGGTCTGGCGCTTACCAAAGATATTAAAGTAACGCAGGCCAATAGTATGAAAACCATAAGTACGAGCAAAAACTTCGGCATATAGCTCATTGACGTACTTGGTCACAGCATAGGGTGATAAAGGCTTACCAATGGCTTCTTCAACCTTTGGTAATGCAGGATGATCACCATAAGTCGAGCTACTAGCGGCATAGGTAAAGCTTGCCACCTTCGCATCGCGAGCGGCGACCAGCATGTTTAAAAAACCTGAGATGTTGGTTTCGTTAGTATTAATAGGATCTGCGATAGAGCGTGGCACTGAACCTAGTCCCGCTTGATGGAGAATATAATCAACATCTGCGCAAGCGCTTTGGCAGTCTGCTAAATTGCGTATATCACCTTCTATAAAGGTAAAGCGCTGCCATTGCTCGGCAGTTACCACCGATTGAACTTCATCTAAATTGTGTTGAAATCCCGTGGCAAAGTTATCTAAACCCACGACTTTTTGATTCAGTAATAACAGACTCTCAAGTAGATTCGAACCTATAAATCCTGCAACTCCTGTGATGAGCCAGACCTTTGGCTCATTAACTAATGCTTCTGTAACTTGTTGATAGGCGGTTACTTTCATAGTAAATGTCTCCCAAATTACTTTGATTGCTCTAGATGTTTAAAGGCGTATGTCAGTATCTTCTTTAGTAAACAAATACTTTAGATCATAGAGAACATGATTGTCTTTACCTAACGCTCTTATTTTCTCTATGCCCATCTTGATAAACTGCTCATGAGCGACCGCTAAAATAATACCGTCATATTGATTTGATACAGGTTGAGAGATAGGAGTAATACTGTATTCCCGATTAGCTTCATTAGCATTTATCCAAGGGTCATGAACGTCAATCTCGACGTTGTACTTTTGTAGCTCATGTATAATATCGATCACTTTAGTATTACGTACATCTGGGCAGTTTTCTTTAAAACTGAGTCCTAAAACCAAAACTTTAGCACCTTCAATTTGTATGCGCTTTTTGATCATGGTTTTGACCAACTGTGTGGCAACATACTCACCCATACTGTCATTCAAACGCCGACCTGCCAATATAATCTCAGGATTATGGCCGATAGCTTGCGCCTTATGAGTCAGATAATAAGGATCAACACCAATACAGTGTCCACCGACAAGTCCGGGACGAAACGGTAAAAAGTTCCATTTGGTTCCTGCTGCCTTCAGCACCGCTTCGGTATCTATTCCCATCTTATTAAAGATTACCGCGAGCTCATTGATCAGGGCAATATTGACATCTCTTTGGGTATTCTCGATGACCTTGGCTGCTTCTGCGACCCTAATACTTGGTGCTTTATGCGTACCCGCGGTAATGATTAAGTTATAAACTTCATCAATAAAATCAGCAACTTCAGGTGTCGATCCAGCCGTTACTTTTAAAATATTAGTTACGCGGTGCTCTTTGTCACCCGGATTGATACGCTCAGGACTATAGCCTGCATAAAAGTCTTGGTTAAGGATTAACCCAGATACTTCTTCTAGTACTGGCACACAAACCTCTTCGGTCGCGCCAGGATAGACTGTAGACTCATAGACCACAATGTCATCTTTCTTTAGTAATGAACCCATTGCCTTTGAGGCCGTGATTAGTGGCGTCAAGTCAGGTTGCTTTGAGCTATCGATAGGTGTCGGCACAGTTACAATAAAGAAATTACAGTCTCTGAGTGTTTGGATATCTGAGCTATAGCGTAAATGTATCGCTACAGCTAGCTCTTCATCACTAACCTCCAAGGTATGGTCTGTACCTGCCATCAGCGCAGCAATGCGGCTAGCATTAATGTCAAAACCTACCACTGAATGCTGCTTGCCGAACTCAACTGCTAGAGGAAGTCCGACATACCCCAAACCAATCACTGCTATTTTTAGCTTATTTATATTTATCATAGAGTTCTACCACCTGACCGTTTTTGAACAACCTGATTAACCAGCTTGATTGAAAATGTAACAGTAACAGTAGCAACACCATATTAGCGACTGTCGGCATAGGCATAGCGATGATTATAGCTATATTTACTCATCAGACCTTGCCTTACATCGTTGAGAATAATGCCATCTACTTGGATATCAGACTCATGCATTTGCTTAACGGCGTAGATTAGCTGTTTTTCCATTGAATCATCGTATCTGGTTACCATGAGTACTTTGTCTGCATGCTGAGCTAACACCATTGCATCTGAAGCGGCCAATAATGGTGGTGAGTCGATGATAATATAGTCGTACTGGGACTTTAATTCTGTTAACAGAGCATCAAATTTTTCGCTGATTAGTAGCGATTCAGGATCACTTGGATGCTTTCCGCGTGGCATGAAGTCAATATGCTCTATACGACTAGGATGAATAAAGTTCTCTAGACTAAAATCAGAAACATCATTCATTATTTGAGCAGCAGCGCTCTTGCTAAGTTGGTTAAGTTGCATACTGCTATCGTCTAGCAACAGATAATCTGCTAAGCCATCATATTGACTCATACCAAAAACCTTGTGCAGCTCACCCATACGCATATCAGCATCTATGATCAAAACTTTTTTGTTAAGCTGAGCAAAGACTTCTGCCAAGTTAGCAGAGATAAACGACTTGCCAACGTCTGGGCTTTCACCAGTTAACAAAAGTACTTTTGCCTTTTGGCTATCTGAAATCACCGTTGGCATACTCAATATAAGTCTGGTTCGAAGGCTTTTGATCGCTTCATAACTCAAGCTACTATTATCAACATGAGCCAGCATACGAGGGGCTGCTTTTTTGTTAGTACTTAATCGTGATAATACAGCAGAGCGTGGAATTGTGGCGATGACTGGCACTCCTGTTTTAGACTCAATACGTTCAGGGTTTTTCACGACATTCCTAAGCACCTGCATAATGAATACTAATAAAGCACCTAGCAGAGCACCTGCTAGGGTGGCTAACGTCATTATTAATTGTTTTTTAGGGGTGATGATTCTATTGGTATTGATAGGCAAATCAATGATACGGGCAGCGCTGACCTCACCTGCTTTGACAATTTTTAGCTGCTCGTAGTTTTTAAGGATCGTGAGATAAATCTCTCTATCGATATTTACATCCTCAGAGAGTGTCAAAAACTCTCTCTGTACTTCTGGTAGCGCACTAATGGTATCGTCGATTTGCTGCTTTCTAGCATTCAATACGCTAAGCTGTTCGTTTATCTGAATGACCAAAGGATGATCATTGGTATAGTAAGTTGTTAGATCTGCTCTTTTTAGCTTAAGCTCACTAATTTGTGTATCAAGTCCAGCGTTTTCACTGAGCAATATTGACGCTTCTTGTGCTACATCAATGGTGCCAGAATTCTCACGAAATTTATTAAATATCGCTTCTGATTCTTTGAGTTTTTGTTTTAAGGCCGGAATTTGTTTTTTCATAAACTCAATAGTCTTGATAGTTTGTTCCGAGCTACGTGTTTGGTCCTGTGCACTATAAGACAGTACAATATGTTCTAATATCAGGCTGACTTGCTTTTGATTTAGACCTGACAAAGACAGTTCGATAATACCGGTCTTAGTGCCTTCTTCCACTACTGATAAGGCACTATTGATAGAGTCCGTGGTGATTTGTAGTGATTGCTTGGTAATGTCGATAGGATGTTTACCAGTAGGTAGCTCATTGACCATAATTTCAATGAGACCGCTCTTACCTGTGAAACGATGGGCTTTGTTCAACTGTCCCTTAAATTCCTCACTGCCACTACTCAAAACAAAGCCTGTGTTAGTTCTTAATAAAGTAAAGGCTTTATCTAAATAGTCTTCTGACACATTAAACTGACTCACTTTTACTCGACCATCACTAGTCTCGAGTACAACGCCATCCGCAGTATTCATTTGCACGTTCGTTTGGTTGTTTTTTATTCTATCTATCTTACTAACTGCCGGATCATTCAACCTAATACTCAAATGAAGCAAATCCACCACTGGCTCTAAGACCATGCGCGATCTTATTAGCTTAATCTGCGCTTGCATTGAACTATCATCAGGTGGCAATAGCTCTGCTATATTCGACCCTAGACCTGATAAGTTTTGGGAAGTTTCATCAATTTGAATCAGTGCATCTGATTTAAAGGTGGGATTCTCGTAGCGAACATACAACACCCCTATTATTAAACCCAAAATTGCAAACAGAGCAATGATTTTCCAGCCGCGTAGTAATACCAAAAGCAGACCCAGTAGATCATTATCTTTGTCAGTATTGTGTCTAGATAAATCTTTTGAATGGTTATCCATAACATTGTTATCCATAACTATGTCTTCATCAATTAGTGTTAGTCAGTCAGCTTATTTTTTTAGTCCATTATTCAAGGCTTGTGACGATATTATCAAACGCCATAACTGTTATCGTTTAAAAGTCTGAGATTGATCTGATTGCAGAAGTTGATGGTAAAAGAGCACTGATCACACGGTTCCAACGAGTTAGGCCCGTAGGATCAACGTAAAGAATGTCATTGGCTTGCATCTCAAAGCGATTTGCCAATGCTAAGCCGGTAATAGTCTGCATATCGGCATAATAGATATTGGTATAGTTATACTTTGAGTTATCACGGACAATATATACTTTGGCAGCATTGGCTGTGTTCGCATTTAAACCACTTGATTCACCCAGTACATGCGCTAAGCTAAGCCCCTGCTCAGGGATAGCGACTGGTTCGATTCGACCAAACTCTCCCAAGACATAGACTTTATTACGGCTTTGACTATTGACATGAATGGAATCGCCATCTTGTACATAAATTTGGTTGGCAGATAGCCCCATCTGCCTTAATGACTGCAACCCTAAGTTATAGTTTTTACCTCGGCGATTTAATACAATATTATTTGAATCGCCTGTCGTAGTAGTACCGCCTGCCATGGACAAAGCGCCGTATAAGGTGACCGGTGCATCAGTAATAGGAAATTCGCCAGACTTAGTAACTTCTCCGTCGATAAAGAATTTGCTACCAAGATAGTTGATGACTCTGACTTGCGGGTCTGAATATTTGAGATAGCGTTGCAACCTACCTTGTAATACTGCAGTGAACTGCGGCACACTCATGCCACTTGCCTTCAGGCGGCCTATCAATGGAAACTGAATAAAGCCTTGCTGATCGACAGTAATACTTGATGTTGAGGCACTGATATTTGGATAGTCAGTGAGCACGATACTCATGACGTCTCCAGCTTCAATACGATAACCTATTGGTCTTGAAGCTTTGACCAAGTTATATAGCTCATTGTCGAGTACTGGGACTTGCTTAGCTGGTAAGGTCGTTACGTCTAATGGTTGAACATTGAAGGTAATACCATTTTCTGCGACAAAGGCACCACTGGGCGGTAAGTTGCCCGCTTGTAGTCCAGAATTAATACTGCTACAACCCGATGTGACAGTGAAGAGCACTAAGCACGCTATCGTCGATAATTGAGATGAATATCCGCCCATAGTAAATTCCTTGTAAACTGTCGCTATCAGTAACAGCTATTAGCGATACCGTAATTTTCATAATGTAGGGCTATGACAAACTGATTAAATAACTACATTACAAACAAAAAACGTCTTAGTGATAATACGAGTCATAATCTAGTGAACATTTATCAAAAAATTAACGATTATACATGCACTTAATCGAATTTAAATATTCACGTACACTTATATATTTATATACTATCCAACAACATTTAGCAACAAAACTTATTTATTACTTACACTGGTTAAGAGGGCTATATAAAAAATAGCGTAGAGCCGTTATCTGATAGTAGTTATACGATCGGCTGTTAGATAAATAGCTAGTAGCTCGTTAGATAAAACTGGCGTGGTGGTTAGCTTTGGGGCAGTGTTAGAGCTGATGAGAGGGCAATTGATGGGATTGGTTAGCAGTAATACTCAATCATTTTTCTAGACAATATAGTCAGTGAAAAGTAATATCGATACATCACGCGCTGCTGATATCAATTTTTCTTGCTTGCTGTGCCTGCGCAGACAGAGGCTACAAAAAATTGATATCAGCAATACCGTAGCGTTTTTAGGGTATTTTGACTATATGTTCTTATCCTCCGGAAAATTTCTTTTGAATGATAAAAATAAGATAGATTTTTGACAAAAAAATAGGAGTGGTTACATCAGTAACCACTCCTATTTAAATACATTCAAATATGATTTAGTAAGTTTGCAGCTCGATACCTACGCCTACGCCGACATCAGTCGACTGGATATCTGAATCTATGGCCCAAATTCGGCTGGAGATAAGTGCTTTGGGGTTGTATTGATGTTCCCAAGCAACATCGATACCTGTCAGCTTATCAGTCGTTGGGAATGCTTGATTAATGGCTTCATCGGCTTGATTCACCTTAGCATGCTGTAATTTTGCGTTAATAAAATTACGGTTATCGAGCCATAAGCGGCCACCAAGGGCAATACTTTCCGCATCGCCGCCTAAGGCATAGCCTAATGGGAAGCCTTGCTGATAATAGCCGTCTTTATATGTACCATGATCATAAGAAATTCCTCTAACTTCACCGCTAGTACGGGTATCTGTATATTCCGCATACAGCTGGTACGGCTTACCGTAAGCTGCAGATGCATAATCAATGCCTGCTAAATACATGTTTTTAGCTGGCAAGCCCCCTGCTTCATCTTCACCGACATACTGTGCATAAACGCTAGCAGGTATATTCACCAATGGCGCTAATTTTAAACGTGCATCAAAACCGCCCAACTGATTGGCAGGGTCTTCTGTTTCGTCATCAGCTTCTATATTGTCTCTAGTTCCTGTTACGGCATCAATAAAGGAGCTAAAGCTCTGTGGACGACCTTCACCGCCCCACATAAACGTACGTGAAGCACCGACTTCCAACCATTCCCATGGGCTAGCAGTAAATCTTGCGCCAAATAACTTAGCATCAGGAATCGCCTCATAATCTTCTAACTGACCTCCATATAGCTGATACTGCCAAGGTCCGACCCACGATAAATATGGAGATGTGGGCGCTGTTTGTTGGTCGCGCTGCATGGTAAAACCTGCAACCGGTAAGCTTGCATCACCTCGAATTAAGCTACCATCATGCCCAGGTCCCCACCACGTTGGAATTTTACCCGCAATCAACCACTGATTAGCAGCCGTACCAGCAAGGTATGAACCTTCAAAGCTAACATCTGAGCTGTCGTCGATAAGTTTGTCATTTTTCAAGTTAGCTTGTAAATTAAATTCCCACTCTGCTTCACTAAGCGACACGCCAACGCTTGCCTGTTGACCCGCAAGTTGATCGTCAGCAAATTTCTGTGGTAGCTGATCTCTATCGGTTTGTATATGTAGTGCTGCCGAGCCTTTTACCACTGAGTCGCGATTCTGATTCAATCGCGCTTGTACCGACTGCAGGATCTGCTGCTGCGCGGGCGTCTGGGCATTAGCGCTATTTAAAGCACGTTTGATCTCATTGGCAGTCAGCGGCCAAGTACTCGTGCTAATCTGCGCGACCCCTTGAGTATTCAGCCAGTCAAGATCGGCCTTAAGTTTTAGATCGTTCATATACAGGTTTTGTGCAGATGCCAACACCGACACTGAGGATAAGACACTCAAACTTAGGATCAGACTTAGCTTTTTATACATGATAGATTACTTCCAAATAACTGAGATTATATTTATTTTAATTTAACTGCGTCGCCACTACCTTTACCTAAAGCAGTACTCACTATATAAGAAAAATAGTTTTTAAGATTTAGAGTATCAATCATTTCTTTATCTTTTTTAGCTAAGCGTTCAGGTGTGGACATATCGATACCACTCAACTGAGCCAGACCTGTAATACCCGGTAAGACGTCATAAACGCCCATTTCATCTCTAGCTTCGATAAGGTCCTTTTGATTAAACAAGTTAGGTCTTGGACCCACTAAGCTCATCTCACCTTTTAATACGTTGATAAGTTGTGGTAGCTCATCGAGCTTTGTTTTACGCAGCACTTTACCCAATTTCGTTATCGAAGTATTGTCAACAAGGTGGCTGGCAACAGATTCTGTACTCAACTTCATCGTACGGAATTTGATCAGTTTGAATGATTTTTGATCTTTACCAACCCGCTCTTGGATAAATAAAGGCGAGCCTGTATCTAAATAACCAATAGCGGTTGCACCAATTAATAATGGTGATGCTACAACTAATCCTGTTGCTGAAAGCATAATATCTAAAGGTCTTTGTAAGAGCAAAGATTTCTTATTACTTAAATTTGAGTTAGACATTTGAACGCTCTTTTTGATAGATTCTTCGAAAGACACTTTATTATACTCTAGATTACTTGGTCCGCCTGGTAGGCTTGGATCATACGTCAAGCTTCCAAATGCCTTCTGAATAACTGGAGAAAACAAAAACAAATTAACACCTAATCCTGCTAATTTAGAAATATAGATATTTTTTGAAGAGTATTGTGCTATCAAAGATACCGCTTCAGATGTATTCAGATATTCTTTATTTTGAGGATAGAGAATACCTTCAAGTTTTTCATCAATTACAATTTTCAAGAACTCACTAAAATTATCAATAAAGATAGCGCTTCTATTATTTTTAACTTTGGGGAATATAGGAGAGATATTAGCAATTTTATATAAAGATTCAAAATTACCTTTACAGTTAGGCCCATATACCATCGGAGGACGGATAATAGTTACCGTAAATTCTGTAGATTCTAGAGCCAACAATGCTTCTTCAGCTTTTGCTTTAGAATGACCGTATAAAGACTTTGGGTTTAATGAATTTTCAAAAGTTATATGGCCTGTATTAAGTCCATATACACTCATAGTTGATAAAAATATAAAGTGCTTAACACCATCTTTCTTTGCTTTCTTAGCAAGTTCAATAGAGAGTTGATAGTTTACTCTGTCATATTGTTCTAAAGTTGCATTCTTTGTAGATTCATGTACTAAGGCTGCAGCATGTATTAGGGTATCATAGCTCTCAAAAGACTGCGTTTCCCAAGAGTTATTACGGACACTCATTAGCTCTAGCAAATAAAGACTAGGGTGCTGGTTTATAAAATCACCAAAATTATTAGCAATATATGAGTTTTTCCCAGTCATCAATATTTTTTTCAAAACCGACCTGCCTTAGATTTTAAATATAATTAGTTATTCTATACAAATAAGCATGTAATGCTAATAATCAATAGATACTTGACATACTTTTTTTAGAACGCTTTGATAATAAAAATAGGTAAAAACCTATTTTGGAATTATTACAATGATCCCTATTTTTATTTTATTTTATTGAGCGTTTATAAATAGCATTAACTGCATAGAATAAATAGTTTTTTAGCCTATTTCTGACAGGCAGCTCTGTAACAGATGCGTATAATTTAAACGTATTTAAAGCTGCAACTATTTTATTACCACTTAACTGACCCTTTCTTACTCTATAATTCACAAGAACCTCATTAAGTCCATCAGAAATCAAGCCGCGCCCTAGTAGCTCTAGCCATAAACCAGCATCTTCATGTATTCGAATTGACGGAAATTCAAAATTTCCTACAATCTCTTTATTAATTAACACTGTAGACATGCCAATTTCAGTATTTCTCATATAAGAATTTAAGTTGACATGCTTAGAAACGTTTACGAGCCCAGAAATCTGTTCTCCAGATTCGTTAATAAAGGAATAACTTGTATGAATTATAGCGCTCTTATGATTTAACATAAAAGTTAATTGTTTCTCTAATTTGGAAGGCATCCATATGTCATCAGCATCTAAAAAGGCAATAATTTGCCCAGAAGCCCTTTTTAAACCTAAATTTCTACTTGCGCCTGCGCCTGAATTTACTGGATTTCTTAGTAATTTTATTTTAGGGTTTTCCTGATAGCATACTAATAGATAATCATAAGTAGAATCTGTTGAGCAGTCATCAATAAGAATCAACTCCCAATCATTATAAGTTTGGCATATAACCGAAGCGATGGATTCATCAATATATTTTTTTGCATTAAAGACAGGCATAATAATAGAAATTTTTGGCATAATGTCTTGTCCTATTAGATTTTATTCGCTAATGGATTTAGTGGCTGAAAGCCCTATAACTACTTACAGCAATTAACTAGAATTATCATCGATGTTTGATTATCTTGGCTAACCATTTTTTAAACAATGAGCATTTGAAATGAATTTATTTATACCAAGAAAGCATAGGGTTATTTTGTTTATTAGATTAAAAAATCTCGTATTTAATTATGAAAATATTTACCACTTAGGACTCAAAAAAATTAATCCATGAATTTACCACTTCCGTAGTCAGAAATTGCTTAGATAACCTTCTCGACATAATAGACATTTGAGATCTCAATTCAGGGCTCTCAATAAGACTTTCCATACTTTTAGAGAGTCCAATAATATCGTTAGGAGGAATAAGAATGCCATTTATATCTTCTTTCACGATCTCCCTAGGCCCAGTTGGACAGTCAAAACTCACTAAAGGTAGCCCTCTAGATTGTGCTTCTATCAATACCATTGGTAAGCCCTCGTATCTAGAACTCATAACGTAAAAAGAAGCACTATCATATACATTGCAAACGTCTAACACTTGCCCTTTCAGGTGGACATTCTTTAAAGAGTATTTATTAATTAATGAATTTAAACTCTCTCTATCTTCGCCTTCACCATATATATGTAGATACCAATCAGGGTTTTTTTTTTCTATCAATGCCCAACTTTCGATTAATAAATCATATCCTTTTTGATAGGTCAATCTACCTATGGAAATAATATCTTTAGAGTTTTTGTTATAGGCTTGATCAACGATATCTAATGGGCATGGATTCTTAACAGTATTTACATTATCATTAAATTCTAAATATATTTTTTTTTGATCTTCTGTAAAAACTAAAATCTTATCCAACCTATTATAGAGCAGCCTTCTTAGTTTCTGATATATCTTATTGTGGAATTCATATGAGATATGTTCCATAGACCAAATTTTCTTAGCTTTCACACCGCTTAATAAAAGCATAGGAGTAAGCTTACTCATTGTATGAACAACTACATAGTCTGGATCATTATTGGTAACATATTTTTTAATAAAGAACAAAAACCCTAAGTTCCCCTTATTAGTCTTCACATCATTTACTGAAGTATCTAATAGGTAAGCATTATCTCCACCATTTATATTTCGTGAGATAATGGTTACATTATACTTTTTAGATAGACTGTTAGCTAATGTCGTCACTACCCTTTCCGTTCCACCTAAACCTTGAAGGCTTGATATTATAAATATAATCTTTTTCATGTATATATACTCTAGAATCCAGGGTAAAACAATTAAAATAGAAGCTATTAAATTATTTTTTCAATAGAACAATAAGATTATTTTTTAAGATTAACAAACGATAAATAGTAGTGAAAGCTGTTAAATATGTACGAGGGTATTTATAAAGAAAATGTACTCGTCTTTTCAAAGCTCTATCAGTAGATATAAAAGCATCAGAAACTACCTGCCTTTTAAGTAGTTTATGTTTATTAACTATTTTAAAAGATTCTAAAGGGCTAAACCTTAAAGAAGCAGACGTACATAATAGGTAATAACTTTGCATTAATACATAAGCATAATACTTATTATTACTAGCGATATAGAGTTTTATGTACTGATCTAAAATATATTCAAAACTACTTATGGTTTTAATATTGCTTTCTATGGATTGATTCAGCGTGATACCATCCATATTTAGTCTATACCAATATAAAGGTTTATTAATATGAATAGTAATTGTTGCTTCATTATACAGTATGGGTGTAAGTGCTAAGTCCTCGTAATATATTCCTGGCGTAAATCTATAATTATCAAACATATTTCTTTTGAATACTCTAGCACAGCTATACCAAAATCCCGCACGAAAAACACTCTCAAGAGTTGTTTGATCACCTTGTCTAATATATCTTATTTCTCCAGTCGATGTAATTAGATTAAAATCGACAATATCATAATTCCCACTATTGATTACTTGTAGTATATTTTCAATGTAATCTGGTGATAATTTATCGTCAGAATCTAGAAAACCGATGTACTCACCTAAAGCATTTACTAGCCCAGTATTACGAGCTTCGCTAAGACCTTTGTTTTCTTGATCAATAAATACGAACTGTTCCTGTATTGACTTTCTATATTTTCGCACTACACTTCTAGCCATATTCATAGAATTATCAGGCGAGCCATCATTAATACAAATAACCTGTATTTCAGGTTGAATTTGCTTCATGACACTAACGATACATTCTTCTATATGAAGTTCGACATTATAAATTGGTATGATAAGTGAAAGCTTGTACATTTACCGATTTCCCAAATACAAGTAATTATTTTTAGCATCTATTTGCGTAAGCACACCAAGTAAGAAAAATTTAACCCAATCATGGAGCACAGCATTGTATATCTGTTTTATTCAGTATTAATTATAACAGATAGGCAATCTATTTAATTAGAAAATTAAGATTACTAGATTTTATATAAATTACACTTATATATTAAAAACTATTAACAATAAAGGTTTGTATAATACCTCTACAGCACTGGATAAGTATGAATAATACCTAAATAAATTAAATATTGAATAAATGACTAAACTACTCGAGAAAAAAATTATAAACAATTTATTAAAATTGTTTGGCTCTCTTGAGTATTCAAGTATTATAAACAACGAAAACAACAAAACAAAGAATGAATTGAATCTTTCATATATAGTAAAGTATTGAAAAAATAATCCTAGGTATAATACCCCTAAACATAAAGTTAAATATAAAGGATCTTTAGATCTATTTTTTAGTAAAAGTAAGTAAAAAAATGCAATATAACCAGGTAGTCTAGCAATAATGAAATCTCCAAAAATTCCATTTAAATTTCTAGCTTGTAAAGACCCTGCTCCAGAAGAGGTGTTATCTTGACTTAAATATGCAGGCGAGTAAAAAGAAAAACCAACTAGGTATGAAGAAATAAATTCGATAATATTATAAACTATGCTGCTCCCAACTATAAGAACTAATCCTATAATTACAAATATCTTAGGTTTGTTAATTATACGATGAGATAGTATTGCGACAGAAATCAATAAGCTAGGAACTAGTGAACCTGGGTGTATAAAAAAAGCAAGTATTACTCCAAATATAAATAATAGAAACCTACTATTAAATATCAAATAGTAAGAGACATAGAAAACTATAATATTAGAAAATATGCTTCTAATACCACTTGAAAGAAGAACAAAGTCTATAGATAACCAAAAAATTAGGAAAGATACTGCAATTGTAGATAGCCTGACATGCTGTAGATAATTAGATTTAATATCTTTATATACTGATAAAACTAGCATATATGATATAAAAATGATACTTGCTGTAAAAATTTGCTTAGGAAAACCTAGGTTAATTATTAGCCATGCATATATATCAAATAGTAAGTATCCAGTATCTGTAGTATCTAATACTTTGTTAAAGGACAAGCCTAGTAAATTTTCAATTCTTATATAATGACGATATAAATCTAATTCTACAAGAGGCTTAATCGAAAAGCTAATCAGAGCAAATGCCAAAGCAAATGATGATAAAACTAAATAATTTGAGCTCCGCTTTATACTACCAGTTATTGAGAATATTAAAGCATAAACAGGATTTAGCAATGAAAGTATAAAAGTGAAGTAAGACATTTTAAATCCTGGCTCTATCAGTTGAAGGTATAGCTATATGAAGTAAAGTTACACAAAGCATTATTTTATAAGGAATAACTAGCTTTAGATCTTAACAAGATCAATATTAAATTTACTATTTACTATATCGTAAAATTCTTTATACTTATAATATAATTCTTTATCATATATATAATTTACTTCTATACGATTTAGGCTACATATATTCAAAATCGCACTACTTATAAAACTATATACTCTAACCTTAATATCAGGATTTTTTTGCAGATACCTAATAATATAATCCTCAAAAATTAAATCACTTTCTATTATTTCAAAATCACCTAGAGGGATAGTATTTTCTCGTGGGTGAGGATAATAAAAATCTATATTTAATTTTTGTAAGATGTTAGAAATATATTCTGTAGTAAATATATCGGATATTTCTTCTAGAGGTTGGCCAACATATATATTTACAATTCTATTTATTATTATAGGTATTAATTCATCGTTCTCATATAGCTTTATTAACTGAGTTTTTTCAATAATATTAGGAATATCATCATAAATTGTATAATGTAATAAAGATTTGTCTCTTATATCCTTAATATAATATTTTATACCTATAAAACGCCATATAATTTTTTTCCAAATTACAGGAGCATCATTAGAATAATAGACATCATTACTTATTATATTTGCTATACCATCATCAAAGGTATATATATTAGCTAAATTATTTTTCGAGATAATATACTGGAAATATCTTGAATCTATACTTGCTAAGTATATACATTTATAATCGCTATTTATTTCTTTAAGTTTTAGCTCTTTTACGAAGTGTAAAAATCCTATAAGACCTTTTTCAGAAATATAATAAAGACTGTTTTTACATAATTTTTTCAACTTCTTATAATAATTTCTATATTTAATATTATCAATTAAAGTTATAGCTACCAAATCAAAATCTTTATCTGGATTTGATTCTATTATTTTTCTAGAAATAATCATTTGTAATGGAGTCAAACACATAATCAGGCATTTTTCTTTCCTGTTAGTTGAAATCATATTTTACAGCCATAAATATTAATTAACGTTTTAAATAATCAGAAAAAAAATAATAATTAATTATATTATGTTTCTTATGATTATTTTATACTTTTCATTTACTTTTCTATAAACTGCCAACCAGAATGATCTCGTTTCTCAAAAATATCCTTATTGTACAAAGTATCAATAATTGCCCAAAAATCCTGCTCTGTATAGCCTAAAAAACCACAAAACTCTCTTACTGTTCTAGGGTCAAGTGCATGATCATGTTTTTTTACTAGACTAACAGCTTCATCTCTACTTAACATTCCATAACGGATCATTCTTGAAGCATAATCTGTAGCCGTTGCATGACCAAACTTAGGGTATTTTAACCATGGATGTACTAAGTAAGCTGGAGATTCAATTTGATCAAAATGCTCAATATGGTGAGTTCTCATCCATTCATGAGTTAAATCATGGAAACCTTTCGTTTTAGCTAAATTATAATTATTAAAACTATTCCAACTTAAAAAGTATCCCAAATAAATAGGATCAAGTTTATCTACACTTTCATTACTAGGCGGATTAAAGAAGTTCAAATCCTTTGAAGTCACGCCATCTATTAATAACTCTTCTTTAGTGATACCAGAGGCAACACCGTTTTTGATCTGATCTTTCGCAGAGTAAGTATCCTCTGCATAATCACCACCATATTCATAACTAATATTTTCCCCATATACCAAAAGTGGTGTATTAAATTTTTCAGCCATATGCAATGGATAGGTATAAATATAGCGATCTACAAAATAAGTCGGCTTGCCATATTTTTCGAAAGTATATTTCATTATTTTTTTCTGAGCTTTTATATTTGGTTTAATGCTTATAATATCGCAACCAAAAGCTTCTGATATATTCTTTAAATTATGAATACCAGCATTAGTCATAGGAAAATTATCTTCTACAGATACTAATAAAGGATTCATCCCCATTACTTCTTTCATAATGTAAACCTGAAAATGACTATCTTTACCGCCACTTACAGCTACCATACAGTCGTAACCATCTGCACCATTCATACCACGGTATTTATCGCATACTTGCTTAAGTTCTTCGAAACGTTTGTCGAAATCGATTTCTCTTCTTTTCTCAAAGCTTTGACAACCTGAACAAACCCCAGCAGAATTAAACTGAATCCCAGGTCTAGTATCTGGCATTACACACTTAGTACAAAATTTCATTTTAATCTCCGTTTGTTATAAAAAACTCAGCCAATTTAAAATCTAAATCTACATCAATATCTATAGAAGACTTTAAACCCATTATATAAGAGTAAGTGCCTTCACTATATAGCTCGCTTAATCTATTTGCATACTCTCGAGAGAGAAAGTATATAGCACCATTCAATCTATATATAGGATCAAGATCTTGAGTTCTTTTCATATCACCAAGCTCTATAAATCCATCCATAGACCCATCAACTCCTAACTGATTGCAGAATTGAATAGGATGTTCAAGCTCACAGACAGAGACAACTGCTTTAGCACGTTTCATTTCCATCACTTTAAAAGCTTCTTGGATATGTTGAGCATTTCTCAAAGGTGAAGTAGGCTGTAAAATAGCTATATTAGAAACCTCCTGACTATACTCTTTCTCAAACCAACTTATCAAGTGAGTCACAACGTCATTGGTAGTTGCTCTATCACTTGAAAGCTCAGCAGGTCTTAAAAAAGGAACTTTTGCACCGTAATCTCTAGAGACGCTTGCAATTTCTTCACTATCAGTACTAACAAAAATATGATCAAAAATATTACTTTTAATAGCGGCTTCAATCGTCCAAGCTATCAAAGGCTTGCCACCTAATAATTTTATATTTTTACCTGGGAGACGTTTACTCCCTCCTCTAGCAGGGATGATGGCTATTTTCATGAGTAAAAGCCTTTAATATCTTGTTGAGCTTTCTGATAATCAGTCATTTGTCCGATATCTAACCAATACTCATGAGTAGTATAGATGCCGACCTTTTTATCGGTGTCTATTCTTTGCTCCAGTAAAGTCGGTAAGTCAATTTGAGTGTTTGGTTTGACAGAAGAAACATATTCAGGACTAAGTACATATATACCCGTATTAATATGATAACGATAAGTCGGTTTCTCCACCATATTAGTAATCAGACCATCCTCACTTTCAACGACACCATAAGAAATCTTGTATTCCATCTCTCGAACACACATAGTGGCATCCAAATTGTTTGACTCATGATGACTCAATAACTCAGTAAAATTAATTTTGGTTAATACGTCACCATTCATCATAATCAATGGTAATTTTGGTAGGTTTTTAGGGAGTAAACCTAGCGCACCACCAGTACCTAAGGGTGTACTCTCATGAATGTAGGTTATATTAATACCCCATTCACTGCCATTGCCAAAGTGTGTATGGATAATTTCTGGCATATAATGAGTAGAGATATAAAAGTCGTAAAAACCCAATACTCTAAATTGATTAATTAAGTGCTCAAGCATTGGCTTATCACCAACGCGGAGCATTGGTTTTGGACAGTTATCAGTAAGAGGGCGAAGGCGAGTACCGAAGCCTCCTGCCATGATAAACACGGGGTTGTCACGTTTTTTAGGCTGTAAAACTTGGTGTAGGGTTTCTAAGCCAACCAAATGGTTTTTATCATCAATAATCGGCAGTGCAAGAAGATCATACTGATCCATAATCTCTATGCGCTGTTGACGAGTATGAGATCGGGTAACAGTTCTTGGACTCTGATTCATTACCGCACTGACAGAGTCTTGCATATCACTATTCTTTAGTAGCCCCCGACGGATATCACCGTCAGTCACTGTACCTATTAACTTATTATTCTCATCACAAACTATCGCGATTCGAAGCGCCGTTTCATCTAGAGTACGCATAGCATCACGAATATCTGATTGAGGGGTTAATACCACGTCTTGCCAATCGGTCATGACAACTCCAGATTTTTATATGGTAGGTCAAAGAAGCTTTTCTTTAAGATATGTTTTAAAGAAGTATTTTTAATAATTTGAATAATCTCACTACTTGCAGACCCTTCGCCATAAGGATTCTTTGTAGTTATAAGCGTTTCTTTAAATGAATCTGAGTAAAGATGTTCAATAGCTTTTAGTATGCTTTGGTAATCAGGTTCAGCATCAATGACACTAGAAGCTTTTATTCTTCCTTTCTGTCTATCGCCAATGTTTATTGTACCAATTTTAAAGCTAGGAGCTTCAGCTAATCCACTGGAGCTATTTCCCACAACACCGTCTACATACTGTAAGGCACTTAAAAATCTGAGTTGCCCTAAGGAAGCAAAGGCTACTGACTTGCTAGGATTGCTATTTACATAGTCATCAATAAGCTTATTTATAATACGGCCATCAGTATCGCTATTTGCTTTAGTGAATATTATATGTGTATTTATTAGCGTATCTAAGGCATTCAATAGCTGCATGAACTGTTGTTCAGTAGTAGATTCTTCCAGAGTAACTGGGTGAAAGGTAACTAATAGATTTTTATTATTTAGCTTAAAGTTAATAGAGTTTTCAAACTCCTCTTTACTCATCAAATTAAGACGTTTAATATTTTCGATACCTAGACCGCCAACATTAAATACTCTTTCTGGAGCTTCTCCTAGTTGAATTACTCGTCTTCTATATTCATCTGTAGCAGTAAAGTGTAAGTGACTCATCTTAGTAATACTATGGCGAATAGCCTCGTCAAAGGCACCTTCAGTAGTTTCACCACCATGTAAATGAGCTATGGGTATTCGAGCTACCATAGCAGCTGTAGCTGCTGCGAATATTTCATAACGGTCGCCTAATAATATAACAAGATCAGGTTTAAGCTCATCATAAGCTTCGGAGAAGCTAATCTGTGCTAGCCCTATTGATTTAGAGATACTTACAGGTGTATCTGAGGACAACAGCATTTCAATTTTTTTATTGATATTAAACTCTTGTTCTATAACCTTATAAGTTAAGCCAAACTCTGGACTGAGATGCATCCCTGTTACTATGATCTGTAACTCTAATTCAGAATCCGAATCTATTTCTTTCATGAGCCAATAAAGTAACCCATACTCTGCTCGAGTACCTGTAACGACACAAATCTTCATCATATTAACTCATCTTCATTGTAGTCTTTCAAAGCACGGCTGCCTAACAACTCATTCCAACGCATAGGGCTAATGCCTGTACCAGGTCTTTTTATCGTTAAGTTATCTTCAGTAAACACATCACCTTTTTTTATATTAGCTTTGGCTACTATCGATTTTCTAGCTATTAAAATATTCTTAGATTCACTAGGGCTTGGTTTTTTTATGCCAGTGCCTAAAGCTTTTTCAATATTCCTTATAGCTTTCACCATGCTATACAACTCATTAGGCTCTAAACTTGCAGCGTGATCTGGACCTTCCATGTTACGATCTAAGGTAAAGTGCTTTTCGATAGTAGTGGCGCCTAAAGCAACTGCAGCAGTAGGCACTTCGATGCCCAAAGTGTGGTCACTGTAGCCATATTTAGAATCAAAAGCATGACCTATAGTTACCATTGCTTTTAAGTTCACATCTTCCATAGGCGTAGGATATTCGGTATTAGCATGCAAAATGGTAATATTATTTCGAGAGGTTCCCGAGCCAGTTAAAATATCTAATGCACTTTCTATTTCACCCAATGTCGCCATACCAGTAGATAGGATTATTTTTTTATTTAAGCGTCCTATATGCTCCAGATAGGGAAGGTTAGTGATTTCACCACTGGGTATTTTGAATGTTCCTATACCAAGAGAGTCTAGAAAATCAATGCTATAGTGGTCAAAAGCTGTTGAAAGGAATAATATATCTTTTTCTTTGCAATAAGAAATAAGTTCCTTATGTACGTCTTCAGTCAACTCTAGCTTTTTAACCATATCAAATTGGCTCTCACTAGAATTTTGAGTATTTTGTACTTGATAATCAGCTTTTACTGCATCTTTTGTGATACAAAGTTCAGTTTTAAAGGTCTGGAACTTAATAGCATCAACGTTTGCCTTTGCTGCAACATCAATCAACTGCTTCGCTAAATCTATCGAGCCATTATGATTAACGCCTGCTTCTGCTATGATAAAAACTTTCTGCATTATTTCAATTCCCTAATAAAAAATGTGAGGAGTATCGCTTTAATTGTCATAAAAAGAAGAATGATATTCAATGGTCTTATGAAGTAGGTAAAGCATGACTAAAAGGCTATCAAGTAAAAAAATATCATCAATATCTTCTTTTTAAGTTTTCTTTAGTAAACTCAATAGCAGGGCTTCCAAATACAGTCATATTCTCAGTCACGCTTTTTGTAACCACTGAACCTGCTGCTACAACTGAGTTTTTACCTATAATTAGAGGTTCTTCTGGTGTGCCTTGAAAGATAATAGCACCTGTGCCTATGTATACATTATCTTCGATAATAACATTGCCATTGCACTTAACAGAGGGTGCAAATGTTACATTATTGCCGATAACGCAATCATGAGAGACATAGCTGTAGATATTAGCATGAAAGTTATAGCCAATTTTAGCGTTAGAAGTCACTGTGACAAAAGGACATATAATAGCCCCATCACCAATCGAACAGTCCGAAGATATATAAGCATGATTACTAATGAACTTTGGGAAGCAAACTTCTCTAGATTTTAATTCTTTATATAAATTACCCTTAATTTTAGGATCAGCGATAGAAATTATGATATTGTCATTAGACTTAAAATTAAAGTCACGTTCAGAATGTAAAAAGGGGGCCTCAAATCCATACCTTTTATAGTCATCTACTTGTAAGTCAAAATAACCTAATACCTCATAACCTTTGTCTGCTTTAAGATATTCTGTAACTTCTGCAGCAAAGCCACTTGCCCCAATTATATATACCTGTTTCATATTAAAGTCCTTTTTAAATAGGAGAGCTAGGTAAGTTCACAAGTCGAGCCTCTGCCCATTCAGAGTTGGCTAAGTCGCCTTTTAACTCATTAGCAAACATAGGTAAGCGATGCATTAATTGCCAGACGGGACGAGTCATAACACCTTGCTTATTAGTAGTCTCTAACAAAGAGTCGCGAGCGCTTGCATCAGGACAAACGACAGCATTTAACCAATAGTTAGAACGAGCATATTCAGGCTCCACTACAAAGCAGTAATCAGTGTTTTCAAAGAACTGTAAATACTGCTCTGCTATAAGGCGTTTGCTGGCAAGTTTTGCTTCTAACTGCTCGATTTGTGCACAGCCTAAAGCTGCATTCAAGTTAGGCATACGATAGTTAAACCCTGCCTCATCATGATAAAACTCATAAGGATGAGGAACTTTTGCTGTAGTCGTAAGGTGCTTCGCTTTGATTCCATCTTCTCGATTCTGGCATAGAATCATACCACCTCCGCCCGTGGTAATAACTTTATTACCATTAAAGCTTAAAGCACCAAAGCGTCCTAAGGTACCCGTATGCTTGCCTTTGTAATACGAGCCTAAGCTCTCAGCTGCATCTTCAATTAAAGTTAGGTTCCAATTTTGGCAGACTGTTAATAATTCGTCAATTTGCACAGGATGACCAAAGGTATGCATTGGCATGACTGCTTTGATAGCAGCTTTACTATCTTTATGTCGACACTGACCTTGTTCGTCTATAAAAGCATTTTCAGATAGCCATTGCTCTGTAGCTACAGGGCACAGGCCAAATGCTTTACGTTCTATATCGATAAAGATGGGTTTAGCACCCATATGATATAAGGCATTGCAAGTGGCAACAAAAGTCAATGCTTGCGTGATCACTAGGTCGCCTGCTCTTACATTTGCTAAATATAATGCTGAGTGAAGTGCAGCAGTACCATTCACAGTCGCTATAGCTTTTGCCGACCCAGTTACTTGTTGGACTTTTTGTTCAAACTCATCCACAAACTTTCCGACACTTGAGACGAAGGTGCTGGTTATGGTTTCTGTGACATACTTCTGCTCGTTACCCGAAAAATTAGGCGCATGTAAGGGTATGAATTCATTAGTCGAGTAAATGTTTTGGACTAACTTTATAAGTTCCGTTTGCATGTTATTCTCACATTTTGCCATCAAGATATTTTCCAGTTTCTTTATGGCCGAAATCTGGAATCATTTTGAAAAATAGATCAACAATAGACTGTTTGTCCCAAGCACGTTTGTCTCTCATACTTTGAATGCTGGTTTCGAACTCTGTAAGTAAGCCAGAGTCAAAGATCGCTTCATTCTTAATGACACCAAGGTTATTAAATAGCTGCATATCCAACACTTCATTCTCGGTAAAGAATTCTTCGAAGTCTTTTTCGCCAGTAGTATCGCTACCTGTGAATAAACAGGGCCATTTGCCTTGTTCGGGAAGCGTTTTAGCAAGCTCGCGTGCCTCATCCTCATTACTACATAATACTGGTTCATAGCCTTTTTGTTCTAAGTACTTGATAGCAATATCTGCAAAAGAAATCAGATGTAGGTTTTCGCTTAACTTGGGAAAGAAAATGTCTCTATTTTCACCAAAGATACAAGACATCAAACACAACTCACCAGACTCCTGAGGGGTCACGAAATATCTTTTAATGTCATTAGGCGCAACAATGGGTTGGCGTTTTTCAATACGCTGATTAAAGCTATGTAATAAGGATCCATCAGAGAAGGCTACATTGGCAAAACGAGCCGTAGAGATATTTATATCTAAGCTGCGGCGCATTAAGAACATCTCCATGATGCGCTTTGAAGCGCCCATCATGTTTACTGGGTTAGCTGCTTTATCTGTGGAAACACAAAAGTATTTTTTAACACCACTTTCTATAGACTGCTGCAGTGTTTTGTCTGTATTAAAGATATTGACATCAATCATACGCATTAAGGTATAGGGATCCTTTTCACTACGCACATGCTTTAATGCGGATAGGTTTAATACATAATCAAACTGACCATCTGCTTTAATAAAGGCATCATATTCAACTGAACCTATATCCAGTGCAAAAGTTTGGAAGTCACCATCAATATAGCCAAATGAACTGCGAATATCACGAACCAACTCAGCTAAATTATTTTCACTGATATCTACAACGTGCAGCTTTTTTGGATTGCGCTTAAAGATTTCTTTAGTAACTGCCTGGCCAATTGAACCTGCACCACCCAGTACTAGAAATCTATAGGCAGATACAATATCGTGCAATTCTTGTTGTTTTTCTTGTATATCGGTAGTAAAAAGCTCTTTTTCTCTACCGATTAGTTTTAGGATTGAGTTCATATTGACCTTATTTATTGAAAGCTATTCCAGTAATCTCTTAGAGTATCAAACGATTCATCATGTCTTTTGGTAAGTAGACTAGCAAACCTATTAATATTTTCTTCATCTTCTTGTGATGTATTTATTACATGTTTTAGAGCATCTATATACGTTTTACTACTAAAAGTCTCTATCCCATAGTCCAGACTTAGTGTCATATCATTAAATGAGTTCTTTAATGTAATGAGCTTTCCTATATTTTCAGTAAAATACTTTGCTGTTGAAAAACCACCTCGTTCTTGCAAAATTAGGCAGTCGTACTCGTGTAGCATTAAAGCATATTGCTCACTTGAAACAGGCTGCTCCAACTTTAATAATATGGGTAGATTTTTTAGTTTAATAAGCGCTTTTAATGACATGTATAGCATCATACCTTTAGGGTTCAAAGGTAACCATGTACCTATTGTTATATCCAAATTAGATGGTATTTCTATCCTGCCAGATAAATACGAGGCAATGATATTAAAAACTTTTCTTGTATTTTGAGGCTTTGTAAATAGTAATACTTTATATGTAGATAAATTTTTGTCTCTTTTCCTACTATTAAGGAAAGCTTCTAAAAATTCTTGAGACTGATAATCGAGTACATTAAAGGGTAATACTGCATCAATGATATTTAATTTTCTGCCAAGAATATTCTCTAAGGGCTTTCCCCAAGTAGTATATGGAGCAATATAGTTATCTACGACTGATAAAACTTTCAACACATTTTCATCAATTAGTGCTGAGGTATTAATTGCAATTTTACCTTCTCTATTGTAAAGCGATAACCATCTATCTACTTCGTCATCAGTAATTAGAATATTCACTTTTTTTGCATCAACTTCTTTTCTATTTATAAGACTCCTAATTGTTTTCGCATTATCGGGCTGTAAGCTTATTGAGTTTAGAGAAAGAGGCTGAATGCTTATAGACTTTATATCTTCATAATAGAAATATTTTATATTGTATAATTTACAAGAAGTCTCAATCTCTTTACTTTTAGCTGTTACGGTGTCCAGTAGCAGAATTACATCTTTTTTGTTAAGTATAGATTTTTGAGTTAAGTTCAATATTAAATTTATAATATGTGGGTCAGCACTAGCTAGAAAGACATGTTTTTTCTTTAAGTTTGAATCAAACATAGCTTTTCTCATAGAAAGAAGTCGTAGATAAATGAAATAATATTATTTTGGTTTTTAGTATTCATGCCATACCACATAGGCAGTCTGACCAGTCTTTCACTTTCTGCAGTTGTAAATTTATCTTTACCATAAAATACACCCAAATCTCGTCCTGCTACAGAGCTATGTAAAGGTATATAATGAAAGACAGCGGAAATACCATTATCTGTAAGGTGTTGAATTAATTGGGTTCGAACCTCTATATCTTTAACCTTAATATAGAACATGTGGGCATTATGCTTACAATCGTTCGGTATAGTAGGAAGTTCTATCTTGCCAGCTTCTTCAAGGTCTTGAAGCTGCTCATAATAATAAGACCAGCTTTCTAAACGACTTTTATTTATGTCGTCAGATTTTTCAAGTTGTCCCCAAAGATACGCAGCTTGAATATCACTAGGTAAATAGCTGCTACCGATATCTACCCACGAGTATTTATCGACCATACCTCGGAAGAATTGACTGCGGTTAGTGCCTTTTTCACGAATTATTTCAGCTCGCTCTTTAAACTTTTCGTCATTTATAATTAATAGACCACCTTCACCGCCACTAGTATAGTTCTTGGTTTCATGGAAGCTAAAAGTACCTAGGTGGCCGATAGTACCTAACGCCTGTCCTTTGTAAGTACTCATCATACCTTGCGCAGCATCTTCAATGACATATAACTCATGGCGCTGTGCAATATCCATTATGGTATCCATTTCACAGCTGACACCCGCATAATGTACAGGCACAATAGCTTTGGTTTTATCGGTAATAGCTGCTTCAATCTTGGATTCATCTATATTCATCGTATCTGGGCGAATATCTACAAATACTATTTTTGCACCCCGTAGTACAAAAGCATTAGCCGTACTAACGAAGGTATAGCTTGGCATAATAACTTCATCACCTGGTTGAATATCAACCAAAATAGCCGCCATCTCTAAAGCGGCAGTACATGACGGCGTAAGCAGCGCTTTTTTACAAGGTAGATTAGATTCAAACCAAGTATGACAGCGTTGAGTAAAAGGCCCATCACCAGACATTTTATCACTACGCATCGCTTGTAATACGTACTGGTCTTCATTACCCGTATAAGGTGGTTTATTAAATATGATCATTTGTTCTCTCTTCTAAGAACTGTTTTTCTAATATGAGTAAGTCTTTTTTTCTTTCTTTAACTCTTTTAGCTGGATTACCCACATATATACCCCAGGCTTCCGTACTTTTATTGACTAGTGTCATTGCACCCACTGAACAGCCTTCAGCAACATGAACACCAGGGAAAACCATAGATCCAGCACCGATAATCACATGCTTACCTAAAAATACTTTTTTCTTAAAAACTTTAGTATATCTACTTGGTATATTAGGGTTAGTTAAATTGAGTCCAGTATAATCGTCTGATTGAGTAAAAATTTGTCCTTGATAAGCTAAGCCACAAAAATCACTAAATGTAATTCCTTCATCACCTCCAGCTACCAGACATTGTGGCGCTATGTGAACATACTTTCCTATAATTAACTTGCCAGACAAAACACAAAAATCATCAATCCTTGAATTGTCATCAATTTCTATAGTTTCAGGATTGTATATACTAGCTTTATCACTGATTTTTACATTTTCTCCAATAGACTTAAATCCCATATCTTCTAATTGAGTTTGTGTTAAATATGCCATAAGAAATAGCTCCAAAAGATAATATACTAATTAATCTTATCAAAAATTTATTATAAAGATATTAGGTCTAATAAATATTGACCATAACTGTTTTTACTTAATTCATTACCGATCTTTTGTAAGTCACCTTTATTGAGCCAGCCATTGTTATAAGCAATTTCTTCTAGACAAGCAATCTTAAAGCCTTGACGTTTCTCGACAGTTTCTACAAACATACCCGCTTCGATAAGACTTTCATGAGTACCTGTATCTAGCCAAGCAAAACCACGACCTAGCAGCTCCACATTGAGATCACCACGTTCCATATACATCTGATTGACGGTAGTAATCTCGACTTCGCCTCTATCAGAAGGTTTAACTTGTTTAGCAATTTCAATAACATCATTATCATAGAAGTATAAACCGGTCACCGCATAGTTTGATTTAGGCTGTGTAGGCTTTTCTTCTATTGAAATCGCGCGCTTATCTTCATCGAATGCCACGACGCCAAAACGCTCTGGATCTTTAACTTGATAGCCAAATACAGTAGCACCTGAGGTTTGACTTGCTGCTTTGCGTAGTAGTGGAGAAAAACCTGGGCCATAGAAGATATTATCACCAAGCACCAAGCACACATTGCTATCACCGATGAACTCTTCACCAATAATAAATGCTTGCGCTAAGCCGTCCGGACTCGGCTGCACCGCATAGCTGATATCGATGCCAAGCTCATTGCCATCGCCAAGTAAGCGCTTAAAACCGTCTATATCATCTGGCGTGCTGATAATTAATACGTCTCTAATACCAGCAAGCATTATTACTGATAAAGGGTAATAAACCATTGGTTTATCATAGATAGGGAGCAGCTGCTTTGAGACACCCTTAGTAATGGGATAAAGGCGCGTACCTGAACCGCCTGCTAAAATAATACCTTTTGTATTCATTTATTCACCTGCTCCTAGTCTTTCACGTTGGTAGCTGCCATCTTGGACGCGACTGCACCACTCCATATTATTCAAATACCATTCGACTGTTTTTCTAATACCACTATCAAACGTCTCTGTCGGTGTCCAATTTAATTCATTGGCAATTTTGCTGGCATCAATAGCATAGCGCAAGTCATGTCCTGGGCGGTCTTTTACAAACGTAATTAATGATTCGTACGGCTGACCACTTTCTTGTGGTTTTAGTTCATCTAAGATGTGACAAATGGTTTTGACTACTTCGATATTTTGCTTTTCATTATGACCGCCGATATTATAAGTTTCACCAATGGCGCCTTCAGTCACTACTCTATAAAGCGCTCTTGCATGATCTTCTACATGTAACCAATCACGAACTTGGTCCCCTTTACCATAAATAGGTAAAGCCTTCCCTTCTAAAGCATTTAAGATAACTAACGGAATAAGCTTTTCAGGAAAATGGTAAGGACCATAATTATTAGAGCAGTTAGTAACTAATATAGGGAAGCCATAGGTACGATGCCAGGCGCGAACCAAATGATCAGAGCTCGCCTTAGACGCAGAGTAAGGTGAGCTTGGCGCATAAGAGGTGGTTTCAGTAAATAAATCCGTCGTGCCTTCTAGATCGCCATAAACCTCATCGGTAGAGATATGATGAAACTTAAACTGTTGTTTATCTAGGTCGTCAAGATTTTGCCAGTATTGACGAGCAACCTCTAATAAATGATAAGTACCGACGATATTGGTATTAATAAATTCAGCAGGCCCATCGATAGAGCGATCTACATGTGACTCTGCTGCTAAATGCATCACAAGATTGGGTTTAAAGCTATTAAATGCTTTTTCTAACGCTTCTTTGTCACAAATATCAATCTGTTGAAATGTATATCTTGGATTTTGATCAATCTCTTTAAGAGATTCCAAGTTACCCGCATAGGTTAACTTATCAATATTTAAGACTTCGTCTTCTGTATTATGGATAATATGGCGAATAACAGCAGAGCCGATAAAGCCTGCGCCACCTGTAACTAATATTTTCATGATTAAACCTTTATATATGCCCTATTATAAGAAGCTAAGAATGCTTAGCCATCTCTCTAAATTTAGGATTATTATCTACAAGCTCTTTATAAGTACCTTGGTCAATAATACTTCCTTTTTCCATAAGATAGATGATGTCACATTTTTCTACCGTTTTTAAGCGATGAGCAATCATAATAATAGTTTTTTGGCCACTAAAATCATGAATAGCATCCATGATGATTTTCTCAGTGATACCATCAAGCGCACTGGTCGCTTCATCAAATATTAAAACATCTGCTTGATTATAAAGGGCTCGAGCAATACCAATGCGCTGGCGCTGACCGCCAGAAAGTTGTACTCCACGCTCACCCACTTTGGTATGAAGTCCTTTAGGTAACTCTTCAACTAGTTCAGTTAAATGTGCCAGCTCAATAGCCTTCAGCACTTGATTATAATCAATCTCATTAGCGGATATCCCAAAAGCAATATTTTCAGCAATACTACCTTCACTCAAAAATATACTTTGGGGCACAAAACCTAAGTTATTTTGCCAGCCCCTTATATTATTTCCAGTGATAAGCGTGTCATCAATATAAATGTGACCAGATTGAGGAGGCAGTAGACCCAGAATGATATCGATTAAAGTAGATTTACCTGAGCCGGAAGAGCCCACGATGCCTATCACATGATTAATAGGAATAGAGATACTGACATTATTGAGAGCGTAATTCTGTTTGTTGGGATAAGCAAAAGTAATATTATCAAGCTTAATTTGCTGCTCAAACTTTAATTTTGGAGATACTGTTTTTTCATTTAGCTCATTCTGATTTATTTTCGATTGCTGTAAATCCTCTTTGACAGCTTCAAAAGCTGCTGAGTTCCCCTTAATTTGTGTAATACTAGAATAAATTTGCTGTAAAGCAGGCAGTAGTTTAAAACAAGCTAATGCATAAATAGCTAATACCGGAAGCACCTGCCCTAAGTTTCCATCGTAACTCTTTATTAAGACGAGTACTAAGCTAATCATAGCTCCAAAAGCCAGCAGCTCAACAAAAAATCTTGGCACTAGGCTAATCGTATTATTCGTTCCCTGCGCGCGAGCTTGCAACCCACCTTCCTCTGTGAACCTATCTATGAAGTCATACTTACGGTCTAATAGCAATACATCCTTAATACCACCAAAGCCTTCATTCATTAATCTAAATCTTTGCGTAGAAACTTCTGATAGTCTACGCCCATTAAGTATGAGAGACTTACGCACGAGCTTGTACATAATAATATAGGCTAAAACAAAGGCAAATATACCTACTAGAGCAATAATAGGGTTGTAGATAAAGATACTTACTGAGATAAATAAGGCCAATACTAACTTAGCATTAAGACTCATCAAAGGCTGAATAATACCTCCACTGATTCTATTAGCTTCAGTAGATACTTGCTTGGTAAGCTGGGCGCTACTACCACTGGCGTGAAATAACCAAGATTGCTGCATATAGTAAGAGTATAAGCGGTCTGCCAACTCTGTACCCACACTTGCCCCATACACCGCTAAACGCCAAGTAGTGAGCATAGACACTATAGTAGATATTGTAAGCATTAAAAGCACTAGACAACCGGCAGCAAATACAAAGTCAACAGGGCTATTTATCCCTGAAAACTGATAAAGCTTGGAATAAACACCTTCCTGTTGTAGTAAACTTATATCACCTACTAATGCCATAAAGGGAGCGATAGAGGCAATACCTAATAGCTCTGTAAAGGCCATAATGACAACTAAAACTTGTAATACATAAAACTGTCTGACTTGTTGCCGTGAAAGCAGCGAGAACAACTCCTTTATCATATTAAACATACAAATCTCATTATAAAATTAAACTAAAGATATGAAATATTTGTTTAGTCATTCAATAAACAATATTGAAGCAACTAATATATAGTTCTTTTCGAAATATATGTAAATTCGATTACAAGTATAAAAACTACTAATTATCAGAAATACTTATTTAAGACGGTATGTTACTATTAGGAGTGGTTATTCTAGATATTAGAACGTCATGAGTATTAGTACTGCATTCTTGATAACCCGCTACATACTGCTTAAACTGCTGCTTTAGCCAAGTGACATCAAACTCTTTTTGCTTTTCGGTAAGCTCAAACAATACCGATTCCAGCTCATCTAATGGGAAGCTATGCTCAATTGCTTGCATGATAAGAGGATGATCAGTGGATTCGACATTATCTTCACCGATGATGAGCTCCTCATAGAGCTTTTCTCCATCTCTAAGTCCAGTGAAAATCACTTCGATATCACCTTCAGGATGGGCAGCATCTTTTATATCAAATCCACTTAAATGAATCATTCGCTGTGCCAAATCGACAATCTTAACCGGCTCACCCATATCAAGCACGAAAACCTCACCACCTGAGGCCATCGCACCTGCTTGGATGACCAAGTTTGCCGCTTCTGGAATCGTCATAAAATAGCGAGTCACATCAGGATGGGTGACCGTAATCGGCTTACCTTGCTCAATCTGTTTGGTAAATAACGGTACTACAGAGCCGGACGAGCCTAGCACATTACCAAAACGCACCATACTGATACAGGTTCGGCTATTTGTTTGGCTAAGTGCTTGGCAAACCAACTCTGCCAAACGCTTAGAAGCGCCCATCACATTGGTCGGTCTTACAGCTTTATCGGTAGAGATAAGTACAAAGGTCTCAACATTTGCTGCAATCGCGGCTCGCGCACAGTGATACGTGCCTTTGGTATTATTAATGACGCCTTCAAACGGGTTGTGCTCAACCATTGGTACATGTTTATAGGCAGCAGCATGATAAACCGTCTGTATATGATAGAGATTCAGTATTCTAATCAGGTTCGATTCATTGGTGACGTTACCGATGACCGCAATAATTTTAATGTTTTGATATGCAGTGGTATTGGCTTGTTTTATGGTCAGCTCTTGATGGATACTATAAAGCGCAAACTCGGACAGCTCATATAGTACGATACATTTAGGTTTATTTTTAATCACTTGACGACATAACTCACTACCGATAGAGCCGCCAGCGCCAGTGACCAAGACGCACTTACCCTTGATATTCATCTGCAGCAAGTTTGCGTCAGGTTCAACAGTTTGTCTATCTAACACATCCAAGATGTCTACTTTGCGCATGCTACTGACGGTCACTTTTCCGTCAGCGATTTCCTCTAAGCTCGGCAATTCCTTGATTTTTATAGCAATACCTGAGAGCTTATCTATAATCTGTCTTTTTTGCGCGCGGCTAATAGAGGGTATAGCCAAAAATACTTGTGCAATATCTAACTCTTCTACTAAGCTTACTAACTCATGAGCAGGATAAATCTTTTTGCCGAGTAAATAAGCACCAGTAAGCTGTGGATCATCATCGATATAAGCCACGACATTATATTTATGTGAGTTTCTTAAGCCTTCTAATAGATCCCTTCCAGCCTCTCCCGCACCATAAATAACAACATTCTCATAACCACCTTCTTGTCTAGTGCTTTGTTGGCTTTTTCCTTGTAGCCGAGTTAGAAGCTCACGGATAGTAAGCCTACTATTCCACAACCAGATAAAAAATAGAAACAAATATAAAATGGGTACGGCACGTGGCACATCGGGAAGGAGTTTAAAATAAAGAATGGCCTGGGCGATGATAATAAGGATAAAAAATAGCTGCAATACGCTACCCATCATCGCATCAAAAAAACCTCTAGCCACGCCATTATAAAACCCAATGGCGTATAAGCATAAGACTGGAATCAATGCACTCAGACTTATTACCAATAAGCTTACATGATGGTCTATATATCCATACCTTGCTGCAATGGCAAAGAATAAACAAACGGCTGACATGATAAAGTCAGCTAACATTAAGATACTACGCTTAATGCTTCTAGGTAGGCTAAGCAACAACTTAGCGCTACGCTCAGCAAGACCAGTAGACATTATAGCGTTAGCATTATGGGATTTGGATGAGGCTGATGGATCTATTGACATGACGAACAACTGTTTTATTCAAGCATTAATATTTAAAAAATTCTATATCTATCCGCTAACGATTAGTTATTATTGCCGTAAGCATAACTATAATGATAGCTATACTTACTTAGTAATCCCTGCTGTACATCGTTTAAGATAATACCGTCTACTTTGATATTGGCTTTATTCATCTGATTAACCGCATAAACCACTTGCCCTTCTATAGACTTATCATAGCGAGCCACCATTAACACTTTATCTGCATACTGGGATAAAATCATAGCATCAGAAGCAGCCAATACAGGTGGCGAATCAATGACAATATAATCATAATGCAAATTCAGTTCTTTGATTAAATGATCGAAACTGCCATTAGCTAATAATGATGCCGGATTACGTGGGTGCTGACCGCGTGGCATAAAATCGATATTATCTATACCAGTCGGATGAATAAAGCTTGCCAAATAACCCTCTTGATTAGCAACAATTTTTGATACCTGAGCGTTATCTTTAGATAAATGAGTCGTATCTTGTGATAGATAATCTGCCAAACCATTATCTTGACTCATACTAAACATCTTATGCAGCTCACCCAAGCGCATATCAGCATCCATGATCAGGACTTTTTTATCTAACTGAGCAAATACCTCAGTTAGATTAGAAGAGATAAATGATTTACCAACACCAGGGCTTTCACCAGTAATTAGTATCACTTTCGCTCTTTGCCCCGCTCGACCTTGAGCTGGCATTCCAAACATTAGATTTGTTCTTAAGCTCTTAATGGCCTCATAGCTCAAACTATTATTATCTACGTAAGCCAGTAGTCTGTTAGGCGCTTTCTTATTACTCTTACGTAATCTTGTTAATAGTGGAGAGCGTGGAACCGTCGCTACCACAGGCACACCAGTCTTGGCCTCTAAACGCTCAGGGTCTTTGACAACATTTCTTAGCATGTTCTTAAGCAGTACGAGCATCGTTCCAAGCATGGATCCTAAAAGCGTAGCCAAGATTATTATCAATAATTTTTTAGGCGCAATCGCTTTAAAGTTGTTGATAGGAAGATCAATAATACGGGCAAAACCAATTTGGCCAGCTTTAACAATTTTTAGCTGCTCATAGTTTTTGAGTAGAGTTAAATAAATTTCTCTGTTAATAGCACTATCAGCGGATAGCTGTAAAAATTCTCTTTGAATCTCAGGTAAGCCCGCAATCGTATCGTCTATCTCATTTTTCCTATCGTTAAGTACTGCAAGCTGCTCATTGATTTGCATAACCAATGGATGCTCTTCTGTGTAGAAGGTCGTAAGATCTGCTTTCTTTAATTTAAGCTCGTTGAGTTGAACATCAATTTGAGAGCTTTCTGTTAACAGCAACTCCGCTTCTTTACTTACATCAATAGTGCCGTACTTTTTGCGGAACTCATTGAATATCGCTTCAGAATCTTCCAGTTTTTTCTTTAAGGTTGGAATCTGAGTTTCCATAAAGCTAATCGTTTTTGTGGTCTCTTCAGAGCCACGCGACTGGTTTTGATCAATATAAGACAAAACGATTTGTTTTAATATCAAACTAGTCTGCTGCTGGTTAGCACCTGTCATAGACAGTTGAATAATACCTGTCTGCTTACCCTTTTCAGAAACGGATAATTCCGTATTTATGTGCTCTGTCGTTGTTTGGAGAGACTGTTTAGTAATATTAATCGGATATCCATCAGCGGGCAGATCGTTAACCGTGATTTGAATCTGACCATCCGTCCCTCTGAACTGATGGGCCTTGCCAATTTGACCTTTGAAGTCATCAAACCCGTTGCTTAACACAAATCCTGTCGCAGAGCGCGTTAAGGTAAAAGGCTGATTTAAATAATCTTGCGAAACATTAAACTGACTGACCTCGACTTTACCATCCTCAGTTTTAAGAGAAACCCCTTCCGGTTTATTGATCTGTGTATCAGTGCTATTACTTTTAATTCTATCGATAGCACTAATATTAGGATCAGAAAGTCGAATACGTAAATGCAATAAATTGACCACAGGCTCTAAGATCATACGCGACCTTATCAGCTCCGCCTCCGCCTCTGCTTTACTCGCTTGCGAACCAATTAGCTCAGAGATATCAGCGCCTAGAGCAGCCACTCCTTTAGAGTTCTCTTCAATTTGAATCAGAGCATCAGAGCGATAAGTAGGATTAACATACCTGCTATATAAGATACCAATTAACAAGCCCAATACCGCAAAAAAAACAATAATCTTCCAGCCACGCAAGATAGCAAATAGCAGCGCCATAAGATCAATTTCGTCATTATCTTCTTTAGAGGCAGAGTTTGATAAATTTTTTGAATCTGTATTCATAACGGTATGTTCATCACTTAAGGTTAGTCGTTTAATAATATCTAGTTAACTAATTTTGTCTGACCACTGCTCGAGGCTATCAACAATATCTTGGTATGCCGTTTTAAATGCACTCATCTCATGTTTATAAGGATCCGCAATATCTTTATTTTTCCAATGACCTAACTTAAAGGTTTTGCCGCGACAAAATGGCCAGCGCTCTTCTATCCATTTCGTTTGACCATCTGACATGGTAAAAATAATATCAGCCTTTTTAGCCAAATTTTCGTCAAGCTGTTTTGCTATATGCTTGGTGATATCAAGCTGCTGCGCTGTCATGATCTCTAGCGCAGCAGGATCTGCAGGGTGACCGACTAAAGCGCCAACACCTGCAGAGTCAATATTCTTACGTGGATAACGTTGTTTTAGTAACGCCTCTGCCATCGGGCTACGACAAATATTACCAACACATACGACTAAAATATTATCAAACGCCATAACTATTATTACCTATAAGCCTGAAAGAATACTAACTGCTGAAGTCGATGGTAGTATGGCACTGATAACACGATTCCAACGCGTCAAGCCAGTAGGATCAACGTATACGATATCATTGGCATGCATCTCGAAACGATTGGCAAGCGCAAAGCTGGTAATCGTTTGCATATCCACATAGTAAATATCTGTCGTTCTAGTATTTAGGTTGTCACGTACAACGTATATCTTGGCTGCATTTGCCGTATTAGAATCAAGACCTTTAGACTCACCTAAAACCTGCGCTAAGCTGATACCCTGCTCTAAAATAGGCACAGGTTCTACACGCCCAAACTCTCCTAGGACATATACCTTATTACGGTCTTGGCTGTTTACATGAATAGAATCACCATCTTGCAGATAGATTTGATTGGCTGATGTCCCTAGCTGACGCAACGATTGTAACCCTATATTGTAGCTTACCCCTTTGCGGTTAAACACAATATTATTCGAGTCACCAGTAGATGTTGCACCACCAGCCATAGAAATTGCACTATATAGTGAAACTGGAGTATCCGCGATCGCAAACTCTCCAGGCTGCTTCACCGCTCCATCAATAAAAAACTTATTGCCACGGTAGTCAACGATCTTAACCTGTGGATCTGAATACTTAAGATAGCGTTGAAGCTGTTTTTGTAAGTTGGCGGTAAATTGCGGCACACTCATGCCACTAGCCTTAATACGTCCAACCAATGGAAACTGCACAAAACCTTGTTGATCAACAGGAAAGCCTGAAACATAAGGATTGCTGCTATCACTAGCTGCTAGAGGTGTTATATTTGGATAGCCTGTGAGTACAATACTTAGAATATCGCCTTCAGAAATGCGATATTCTGCCTGACCAGAGCTTCTTATTAACTGAGTCAAATCTCTATTTGGGATAACGGCCTTTTTCGGTGGCAGCGTCGCTAGGTTCAATGGTTGGATATTAAAATGCAAACCATTTTCAGCGATAAATGTCCCACTTGGTGGCAGATCACCTGCTTGAAGGCCTGCATTAATGCTAGAGCAGCCTGAAACCAGGCTAATCATGAGTAGACACGCCACACTTAATAACTTTGATGAATTGAAAAACATAGAAAAACCTTTATAAATCATAGGTATAAGTAGCGTCTACCGATTAAACTAATTGAGACAACTATACTAAATGGCTACATTAGCCACAAAAAAACAAAGCCATAATAACATAGGTGGTTAAACATTGAATAACATTAGGTCGTTTTTGGTAAAAATTACGTAAGAGTAACAATCAATTTATAGTCGCTTTCGTCAAATACAGAGACCTTGTTTAAACCCATAACTATCTAATAAAGCATGGCTTATTATAAATAATAACAGCCTTAAAAAATTTCTCTTAAACAAAGCCTTGATAAATAGCGTATAATAGTTAGTCCAAATTTATACATTGAGAAATGTAAACCCACCGACTCAAGGATATCGTTATGAAAGATGAAAAACTCCAAAAAGCCCTCGCCCGTATGGGACTTGGCTCACGTCGTCAGATGGAAGAAGTGATTAAAGCAGGTCGCGTGACCGTTAATAATGGTCCAGCGACTATCGGCGACCGTGTCGAACAAGGCGATGAGATTCGTGTTGATGGTCGTCAGATCAAATACACTGCCGAAAATGAAAAGCGTCGTCGCGTTTTAGCGTATTACAAGCCTGAAGGCGAAGTGTGCTCTGCCAATGATCCAGAAGGTCGTCCAACCGTTTTTGAGCGTTTGCCAAAATTGACTCACGACCGCTGGGTAATGGTTGGTCGCTTGGATATTAACTCGACTGGTCTGTTATTGTTTACCAATGATGGCGAAATGGCGCATCGCTTAATGCATCCGTCTAGCGAAGTGACACGTGAATATGCAGTGCGCGTGCTTGGTGAAGTGACACCAGACATCGCTCGTACACTAACGTCTGGCGTCATGTTAGAAGATGGTATGGCACAGTTTGAAGATATCAAAGAAGGCGGCGGCGAAGGCGTCAATAAGTGGTATCACGTTAAGTTAAAAGAAGGTCGTAACCGCGAAGTACGTCGTTTATTTGAGTCGCAAGGTCTTAAAGTTAGCCGTCTGCTGCGTACACGTTATGGTACGATTATCTTGCCAAAAGAGCTACGCACCGGTCGTTTCTTAGAGCTGGATAAAAAAGACATCAATACCTTGACGGATTTGGTGAGCTTACGCCCACGTCACGGTACAGGTCTGCATGGTGCAGCTAAAGAGAAGCAAGAACGTATTAAAAACAAACCGCTTAAAGCACGTCGTACTGACACTCGTAGCGATAGCCGTCCTAGCAGCGCAAAACCTAAGAGCAGTGCTAGTCCTGCCAGTCGCGGCACCCGTAATACCCGTGACCGTAACAACAAGCGTTAATCGGATTAATTTAACCTTACTTTGAATCTTTTATAAATTTGAAGTAGTTATTAAAAAAAGCGGTCAATGATTCATTCATTGACCGCTTTTTTATGCGTTTCTTAATAACGTAGCTAACCAAAAGCTTAGCTATCATGGCTATTAATATAGCTCTTCATGACTCGTAATTCCTGCAACTGCTGCGTAGCCATTTGTTCTAACAGTTTATCTAAACGTTGTTCGATATTATTTAAGACTTGTTGCAATAATTCACTGGCTTCAGCTTTTTTTTGCTGATTTACCTCATTATTACTTCTATTTATATTTACTAGCTGATAATGACTGGCCAGCATTTCAGGTAAACGGGTATGCAACATTTTATTTAACACAAACTGCTGTTCTGTGACCGCAGGCGTTTTATTCTGAGCTTGTCGTGTTTTTTGATAAGATTGATAGCTGCTGACCTTTTCATCGATACGTTGTAGTTGACATAGTTGGTTATTCGGCAAAACTTTCAAGTGCTTTTTATTTAAAGTTAGCTGCTGCCAATTTACTGCAGATAGTGCCAATGGCGTATTATTATCTTGATACGTAAGCACACCTGGGGTAATGCCGACCATTTTATGCAATGCATGCCAGCCTTTTCTACCTAAATAAATGGTAGTGACTGTCGTCACAATGCCAACGCCAATTAAGACACTCATATACGCCTAACCTTTATTTAGCTCATACGATTGGGTAATTACAGTTTAATATCTTTAGCATTCGTATTCGCGCTTTTGCCACTTGCATCAGTTGGAATTTCAAGGGCTTCGATTTCTCTATTACTATGATTAATAATGGTACTATCGGCATTATTATTAAGCCCCTGAATATCCGCATTAACGGTAGGATTGTTAAAACGTTTTTGTAAATATCGATTGGTTGCAAGTAGCTTTTGTCCATCTTGATGATAGGAAGCATTCAATAAGTCATCAAACTGGGTATTAATCGCGCTCAACACATCTAGCAATGCTTCTTTGCCAGTGACATTAGAGTGCTTAATTTTAGTGCTATCAGCAAGCGCGCCGTCCCCCACATCTAAGTCATGCAAACGGCGATAATCAGCCACCGCTAGTGGCACATGCCTATCCATTAGGTTTTGAATCATGATATAGGTTTCGTTGACGGTATCTTTATCATCAATTTTGCCATCATTATTGGTATCGCCATAAATAACACGCAGCTTTTCGCCTTTGTCATTGATTTGGTCAAGGGCGGTTTTGACCTCAACTGGCAAGCTTTTTTCGGGAATATATCCCAACTGCGGCATCGCTTTATACTCAAGCATTTTGGGCGCCGTCACTTTTCTAATACCACGATATCCTAGGTACAACCCGGCGGCTGGCAGCACGCCATATAAAACAAACATTACGAACATCGCAGTCAATTGGGTCATTAGGTTGTCCTTATTGCTTAGCAAAATTGTTTGGCAAGTTTCTTATTGTTTTAAATAAACGTATTATTCTAAATAAAAACCGATAGTTATCATTAAACAAAAAAATAAGGCTCTATTAAAGCCCTATATTGTTATACATTGAGTCGATTGTGTTTAATCATGCTGATTTATATAACTTTTATAACGCCAATTCGAAGTTCATGAGTGAAAGCCCATAATTAAAAAGCAAGCAAGCACTAGCTTTGGGTTCGGCTTTTAACATAACGGTGCGTTGAAGCCAGTTTATTCATCACCGTTTGGTGGAGCTCATCTAGTAATTCATCAAGCTCATAATCAATCTCTAAAAACAAATCGGTCAACATATCGCCTGCGGTCATTTTTCCTTGCACCATATTATTTTTGGTACGGTGCGGACTAAAGCGTTGCAGCTGCTCATAGTGATGTAGCGCTTCTGGAATACTTTCAGACACCAGCTTATCGATGACAAATTGGCGCTCATTATGTTGCTGTTGTTGCTCAGCATTGAGCTCGCTACTCCACTCACGGTAGCGCTTTAACTTACCATTAATCCTATCTAGTATCGCAACGGCCTCAATAGGCATAGCGTTTAGCGTGGCTTCATCGACCACATCAACAAGCTCAGTCATAATCGGACAGCGTCCATGTTTGAGATACCATAAGGTATCAGGGTCAAAAGGAGGGCGATTGGTTGGGCACATCTGAGCACGATTGGCTAAATAGCGATCGGTCAATGGCGTTGCCGAGCGGATATCATTTACTTGTGCTAATGCAGCGCAAATACGATCGGCACGCTCAGGCGGCGTAAGCGTAGAACGTTTGCTGCTCGCTTGAGTCTGCTCATTATCGGCTGCTTTATCATTAGACGTACTATCACCACTACTTGCCATTTTCTGAGCATTTTTAGCCGCGAGTGTTGGCAGGTCTTGAGCTTGCCCAAATGACTGTAGCATTCTTGCCAAACTTACCACCATGACCGACTTTGCCTCTCTTTCAGTGCATTCATATTTTGCTCGTACTGCGTTTATTCATATTGCATAGATTTATTCAATAGCGTATCTTAACAGCTTTTTACAGCGCTGCCAGTAAGCAAAATGTCAAGATTCTCACTTTGCAACCTCTCCAATCATGTGAAAGACAAAACCCTAAAAACATCAAACCTTAAAATCATAAGCGCACTATTATGAATGCTCCCGACTATATTTCTGGCTTCTTGCTTGGGCTATCGCTCATCATTGCCATCGGCTCACAAAATGCCTTTGTCCTCAAACAAGGACTGAAACGCGAACATATCTTTTTCGTCTGCTTATTTTGCGCGGTCAGTGATGCGCTGCTAATCTCTGCTGGTGTTGGCGGCTTTGGCGCAGTAACGGCTCGCTACCCGCAAGCCGTCAACATTGCCAAAATTGCTGGCGTCATATTTTTGCTGGCTTATGGCATCCAAAGCTTGTATGCGAGTGTGCGCTTATCACACGCGCTTACCATCGACGGTCAAGTTATCACCAGTTTAAAAAAAGCGCTGTTATTATGCTTTGGCTTTACTTGGCTTAATCCGCACGTCTATCTAGATACATTGGTGCTCGTCGGCATGGTTTCAACAGGGGCAACTAGCAAAGTCGTATTTGCCGCTGGTGCGGTCAGTGCCTCTTTCTTTTTCTTCTTTGCACTTGGTTATGGTGCACGATTACTTAGACCGCTATTTGCCAAACCAAAAGCCTGGAATATACTCGATGCTTTAGTCGGTTTTCTGATGCTGTATTTGGCTTGGCATCTATATCAAAGTTAATGAAGCGTAATAAATAAACGCAGCTTATAAAACAAAAAAACCAAACACATTACATGTTTGGTTTTTTTATTTTGAAACTAATGACTTCTTATTAGGACGCTTTTTTGCGCTTTTTAGGCTTAACAAAGGTTAAGTTTAAAAAATGCTCTAGCGAATCATCAAGAATATCTAACCATGGCTCTGGTAGCTCAGGAGATAGCGTTCCAGTTAAAGTAGAACGATAGGCCTTTTCTCTAAAGGTCATGATATTCTCAGCTTTATCTTTTTGCCATTCCTTTAAAATCTCGCCCTGCTCTTCTACCGCGAACTCTGGGTAATCGGTGCCATTGGTCAAGTCACGAATATAAGCAGCCTGAAAATCAATAGAATCACTGACCGTCACGCACTTAGCATAAGTCGCCAACCACTTTTGCTCATCTGCTTCACGAATCGCCAAATCAGGCAATTCGATATCGCCCAGCATCACATCACGTGCGTACCACGCTTGCGCATCAAACATATTAAAGGTGAAGTACTGATCCTGCATGCCTAAATAAATCAGCTTTGGGTTCGGCTGCCAAAAAATACCTTTATATAAGTTGGCTGGGTATAAGCAGTTGTGCGTCTGCAAACGCAGCTCATCGGGCATGAATGGGAAGTGGAATAAATAACCCGTACACATGATAATGGCGTCAAAGCTTTGGCTCGTACCATCAGCAAAATGTGCCACATCATCTTCAAAATGCGTTACTAATGGCACTTCTTTAATACCTTCCGGCCAGTCATAACCAAGTGCTTGTGTGCGATAGCTAATCGTGACTGATTTGGTGCCATACTTGTAACACTGGGTGCCAATATCTTCGGCAGAATAACTGCTACCGATAAGTAAGATATCTTCGTCTTTAAATTCTAATGCGTCACGAAAATCATGCGCATGTAGAATACGACCGGGGAACGCTTCTAAACCTTCAAAGTATGGCATATTTGGCGTTGAGAAATGACCGGTCGCAACCACGACATAATCAAACTCTTCCACTTCTTGCTCATCGGTTTTATGGTTCATCACCGTCACGGTGAATTTTTGCGTTTCATCATCAAATGACACCCAACGTACAGGGCACTCAAAGCGGATGTATTTTTGAATATCTTGCTTATCGATACGACCCATGATGTAGTCTTTTAGGACTTCACGGGGTGGATATGATGGGATAGGTTCACCAAAATGCTCATCGAACGAATAATCGGCAAACTCTAAGCACTCTTTAGGGCCATTCGACCATAAATAGCGATACATACTACCGTGGACAGGCTCACCGTTTCTGTCTAAACCTGTGCGCCAGCTGTAATTCCACATGCCGCCGATAGCGTTTTGCTTTTCATAACAAACTATCTCAGGCAAGTTCTTTGCGCCAGCCAAACGAGCTGCTTCAAAAGCGCGCAACTGCGCCAAACCACTTGGACCTGCACCTAAAATAGCAATCCTTTTCTTACTCAAAACTAACTCCTATGAAATTATCGTACCCCTATTATAACATAATTTCATAATTGACGTTTTTTGCTAATACTTTTGGTAATTGATCGTAGGTCTTAAAATCAGCAATTAATTTTAAAATTTGCTTAGGAGATAAGATTTTAGGAGGCAGTATTTTAGGAAATAGACAGGAGGTTTTTGATGAATACTATCTTTTGGCGAGGGCTGGGCTGCAATTTTGATAGAATATAGCTTGTAATAGCCGTTATTAAAAAGCCAGATAAAAGCAATGAGCACTTAGGAATTAATTAGGGCATGTCCTCATTTTAAAAATGGTGATAAAAATGAGATAAATTGTAGCCAAACAAGGAAAATAGTGTAATTAATATCAGGATATTACCCAGCTATTTGACGAAGTTTGGCCATTTTTAGACCATTTAGATGCCCATCGATTGAATTGAGGACACGCTCTAGACTAAATCAGGAAATAAGGTGCGTAGCCCATTAACGATGATTTCGATAGCAACTGCCGCGAGTAACATACCCATGATTCGACTCATGATGTTTAAGCCTGTATCGCCTAATAAACGACTGATACGACCTGCCGCCATCAAGGCTAAATAACAGAATAAACTGATAAACAAACCCGCAATCAAAATAGCAGAGACTTGCAAAATACCAGAGACTTGCGAGGAGTAAATAATAACTGTTGAGATACCGCCAGGTCCAATCATCATTGGAATGGCTATAGGCACGACTGCTGCAGCCATCGTTGGCGGTGCACCGTGCAGATGGTCAACATCGAAATTTTCTTGATCAGGTTTAACAGGGTTGCCTTCACCATTCATCATGTTTAAGGCAATTAAGAATACTAAAATACCACCTGCCAGCTGGAACGAGCCAATCGAGATACCCAAAGCTTTTAGTAGCGTTTCACCTACTATGGTAAAGAAACTGATGGTGATAAAAATAGTTAAACAAGCTACGCGCGCCACTTTACGGCGATTATTCATCGAATAACCGCGAGTTGAATCCAAAAATAACGTCAATGCGCCAAAGGGATTAATCAATACCAAAAAAGCTAAGATTATCTTGATGATTTCAGTATTCACTAAGCGCTCGCTTATCTATTGGGCAAATCGGGCAAAAGATAAGGTCGTCGTGCGCGTGTACGACGACCTTATAGTCGGTAGCAGCGGCATTGTAGCATAGGCAGATAAGCCAATTAAATCATTAACTTCGCTTAATTCTTAAGCCTTACCAAATCCATAGGATATCCATACAAATCTGCCCTTTTAATAGACTATTAGTCCGAGATTTAACCTATAAAAGCAGATATAAACTCAGACTAAGCGCTGACGTTAGGCGCTAAAATCAAGCCCGATATCTAGCGCCATTGTGCTGTGAGTCAAATAACCCATCGCAATAAAATCAACACCGGTTTCTGCTACGGCTTGCACGGTTTCAGGGGTGATACCACCTGATGCTTCGGTCTTGGCGCGACCTTTGCACATGGTAACCGCTTTCGATAATGTCTCGGGTGACATATTATCTAAAAGAACCAAGCTCACGCCAGCATCTAAGGCTTGCGCTAACTGCGCTAACGTATCGACTTCAACCTCAATAGGAATCAGGTGACCTGCAAAGTCTTGCGCTTGCTGAATAGCGGTCTTTATATCACCTGCAATGGCAATGTGATTGTCTTTGATTAAAATCGCATCGTCTAGTCCTAAACGATGGTTGCGCCCGCCGCCGCAGCGTACCGCATATTTCTGTACCGTACGTAGACCTGGGATAGTCTTACGCGTGCAGGTAATTTGCGCGGGATACTCTGCCACACTATCGACAATCTGCCGAGTTGCCGTTGCAATACCACTGAGATGGGTCATAAAGTTTAGAGCGGTACGCTCGGCTGTCAATAGATGACGCGCATTGCCGCTGACAATCGCCAATACTGTGCCCGCTGCAACCGTTTCACCATCAACAACCTGAGCAGCGAACTCTATCTGCGCATCAACCAAAGCAAAAGACAGTCTTGCCAGATCCATACCGCAAATCACACCTGCTTGGCGCGCTTTGATTTGTAATTGCGCTTGCATAGTAGCTGGGATGGTTGCTTGCGACGTCACATCACCACGTCTACCCAAATCCTCAGTTAAAGCGGCTTCCACTAAGGGCTTAAGTAATACTTCATCCAATGCTGGCTCTTGTTTAACTGTCATATTTTACCCTTATTTTTATGTGATGGCTTTTACATGGTAAATGCGCATTATTAATCCGAGCTTTATTCTATTAAGCTCAAAATGAGCATAAATATAACGTAAAGTATCTAGCCTCGCAAGAAAAGGGCGTTATTTTATTTATTTAACAATTTATATTTAAGGCTAATGGGGGAAGCGTTATGCATACATTAATACTATTAGCGCTATTTTCGTTTGGGCAATTTACTGTCCATTAGCAAGCTTTGTAGCTCAATATCGTGACGGAAGCGATAGAGTTTGGCAGGTCGACCGCGTTGGGCGCTACTACTCTGCCCCGTCTCCATGACAAGGTTTTGTGAGTCTAGCAAACGACGGAAGTTTTGCTTATGCAAGCGCACGCCTGACAACGCCTCGACGCTTTGCTGTAATTGCGATAAGGTGAAAAAATCTGGCATCAAACCAAAGATAAGCGGTCGATATTCAATCTTGGCGCGCAGACGTGAAATGGCGGTAGCAATCACGCGGCGATGATCATAATACATAGGCACACCTATCAGCTGCGACCAATTTTCAGGTAAAGGTCTGGTCTGAGCATTGGCTGAATAACTGGGTGGATAGGTCGGCGCTTCAGGGATCAGCCCCGCTTCATATAGCATCTCATAGCGTAGTAGTACGTGTTCGGCAACCCACTCTCGATTATCCTGATTATTATCACTCGCTGTATCAAGACCAGCATTTTTATTTTCGCAATTTTCGCAATTGCCAAAATCATTACCCGCTAAGAACGCTTCATTCAAGCCCCAGCACAAGCCAATGCGCTGACGACGACGCTGCTGAACGATGGCATCTTTTGTATCATTCGCCCACTCTAATAGTGCTGGCACAATGAAATCCATGATGATACTTGGCCTACCCTCTAAGTGATTTTCCCATGGAAAATAATCATACCAATCTCGCCATAAGGCTTGGCTCTGTAGCTGCTGCGTTTGCGTCTCTTGCACCAACCCCAAGTAGCTGACATACACCAACGCATGGCCATCGACATTGCGTCTATTGGTATCGACAAAGGTATATAGCTGCTCTAAATAACCCAGCGGCTGCTGAGTTTGTTCTTCAACCCACTGGCGTACGCCAGCTTGCAACGAGCGGTGCAATGGCATCAAGGGTCCATTGGGCAATAGCTTACCTTGATCAACGGTTAAGACCCGAGCGGTATGCTCAGTAATCGCCACCAACACGGCGACCACTTCTGTGGTGCCACTACCCTGTTGATGTGCATGTGAGTAAGACAACGTCATGGCTTTAGTAAATATCCTTTATCTTGAAGAATGCAGTGAAAAAGCTACAAATTCTGACTTTTATAACACGGCTAAGTATAGCGTGAATCTAAAACTATCATAGTCTGGCGTTGTAAATATACCAATGGCACTGTGATAAATACTAGAAAATAAATGCAAGAACAACAATGTAAGAACGATGACGCATTTGGAAAGAACCTACACACATTTAGTTCAATTCTTAAGTTAATTATAAAAAATACTTGTATTTATGCTCAAAATGAGCATAATTAAAACACTTTATTTATTTACCATATTTAACTGTCTTATTTCTAACGACACCTCATTTGTCGTTAATGCACTAAAGAGGTTGCACTTATGAAAACTTATCCCTATGACGCGCCCATCATGAGCAATGACAATCGCATTGCGACTCAAATGAACATCGAATATGCCAAAGCTAAAATACCGGCAGACCTGCCACGTGCCGAACGTCTCGCAGTTGAAGATAATATTAAGCAGCTGTTGAAAGATAATAATGCCGTATTAGTTGCCCATTACTACGTCGACCCTTTTATTCAAGACTTAGCATTAGCAACAGGCGGCTGTGTTGGTGACTCATTGGAGATGGCACGCTTTGGACAAGCGCATAGCGCGCAAACCTTAGTCGTCGCTGGCGTACGCTTTATGGGCGAATCGGCAAAGATACTAAGCATGGAAAAAACTGTGCTGATGCCAGACTTGGAGGCTGAGTGTTCGCTTGACTTAGGCTGCCCTGCTGATGAGTTCTCCGCATTTTGTGATGCCCATCCTGAGCGTACCGTGGTGGTTTATGCCAATACTAGCGCTGCGGTCAAAGCGCGTGCTGATTGGGTTGTGACCTCGTCCGTTGGTATCGATATCGTTCGTCATCTGCATGCGCAAGGCGAGCCTATCATTTGGGGCCCTGACCGTCATTTGGGTAAATACATCGCGCAAGAGACTGGCGCAGATATGCTGCTTTGGCAAGGGTCTTGCTTGGTTCATAACGAGTTTAAAGCAACTGAGCTGATGCAATTAAAAGATGAGTATCCAGACGCTAAGGTGTTGGTACATCCTGAGTCACCTGATAGCGTCGTCGCGCTTGCCGATGTGGTTGGCTCAACCAGTAAGCTATTACAATCAACGTATGAGATGGATGCCGATACCTTTATTGTCGCTACCGACTTGGGTATCTTGCACGAGATGCAAAAGCGCTCGCCACACAAACGTTTCTTAGCCGCGCCGACCGCTGGTGAGAGCGCCAGTTGTAAGAGTTGTGCTTTTTGCCCATGGATGGCGATGAATGGCCTAAAAGGGATTGAGCAATGTCTGTCTCAGCGCAGCGGTGAAGTGCTCATGACGCCTGAGCTCGCAGCAGCAGCTAGAAAACCTTTACAACGCATGCTTGATTTTGCCGAAGCGCAAAAGCAACGGGTGGCCGCGAGCGGTGACATTGTCAAAGACCGCGAATTATTTGCCAATGTTGGAGCGGCGTAATATGAACGAGGCATGGTCAGCGGATAAGATAAGGACTAACAATGCTGAGAATACTGTCCAAACAGATATACTTATCATAGGTGCTGGTCTTGCAGGACTAAGCACTGCTCTCGCTTTGCCAAAATCGCTAAGTGTGACAGTATTAAGTAAATCCGCGATAGAAGTTTGCTCAAGCCATTATGCGCAAGGCGGCATTGCAGCCAGTCTAGACAAGAATGACCGTGTCGCTGATCATATCGCTGATACGTTAGTCGCTGGTGCAGGATTATGTGAGACTGATAATACCACTAATATCCTCAGCGCTGGACAGCAAGCCGTACAATGGTTATGTGAGCAGGGTGTACCCTTTACCCTGATTCCGCAACATGAAAGACAGCCATATAATAATGTAAATCCTTTAGCGGCATTACAGACTAGCAATTTGCATCTTACCAAAGAAGGCGGTCATGGCTGTCGGCGAGTTGCACATGCCGATGATGCCACTGGCCGCCATATTATGGAAGCCTTGACTCTAAAAGCACAAGCTGCATCCAATATTACTATCTTACCCTACCATGAAGCACTGAGCCTTTTACAAAACAGCGCTAATCCAAATAAGCAATGCCAAGGTGCGCTTGTTTTTGATTATCACAATCAACGTAAACTTACCTTTTATAGTCGCGCTGTCGTATTGGCAAGTGGCGGTTTAGGACAACTGTTTAAGCGTGCCAGTGCGCCGAATGTCTGTGTCGGCGATGGTGTGATGATGGCATGGCAAGCGGGTTGCCGCTTAGCCAATTTAGAGTTTATTCAATTTCACCCGACCGGCTTAGCCTTAGATGACAGTAGCTTTCTAATATCCGAAGCACTGCGCGGTGAAGGTGGACGGTTGTATTGTCCGCAAACGGGCAAGCGTTTTATGCTCGATGTTGATAAGCGTGCAGAACTGGCTCCAAGAGACATCGTCGCCCGTGCCATCGCTGAGCAAATTAATAAGAATCGACTTGGCTACGTCAATCTTGATGTTAGTCACTTGCCAGCGGAATTTTTACAAGAACATTTTCCGCAAATTTATCAAACGCTACTAGAGCTTGGCATTGATATCACTACTGACCCCATTCCAGTTGCCCCTACCGCTCATTATAGCTGCGGCGGTGTAGTGACGTCTGCTAATGGTTTGACCGATGTAACAGGGCTTTATGCTGCTGGTGAGGTTGCTTATACAGGTCTGCATGGAGCAAACCGCTTAGCGAGTAATTCACTTTTGGAATGTGTGGTCGTTGGGCGCAATATCGCTACGGACTTGCCGCGCTATTTAGCAGCAATAGAAACGTTAGAGACAACTTTACCTCATGCTAATTTAGACAAATTAATCCATGACATGTGGATAGCGCCAACGCTTAAAGATAGTCAGCGCATTACTTTGCCATCGTCTACTGAATATGAAAGCAATTGTCATGACAATCACAACGTCCATACGGATGCTGATATCACTGCAATAACCGCAGGATTAAAAGCTTTGATGACGTCTCATATGGGTATTACCCGTGATGCTAAACAGTTAGCACAAGCGCTGGTACAAATACAGCAATGGCAACAACAACTTAACTGTTACGACTCTAATCAACTAAGCATCTATAATAAAGACAACGCTACTATTTTGAATGAGCTGCCTTACTTTCAATTAGCAAGACAATTACAATTAGCGACCTTGATTATTCAATCTGCTTATCAGCGTCATGAGAGCCGCGGTGGCCATTACCGAAAAGACTATCCTGACTTAACAACCACACCTCTGACGAGTGTGATTGAGCCATTATCAAAGTTGAAAGAAGGTGGTATTGATTGGTTGATTCAGCCTATAATCGATGATACAGAGGCTGGATTGGTATATACAGTTGCTAACGCCTAACAGCAATTAAGCGTTGCCACTTCAGCCATAAAAAAAACGGTAGATTACCGTTCTCTAACGACCTCAAAGTGCTAAAAACATGGCTTCTGACTTACGGTTTGTGATGGCCCTAATGCTAGTCGTGAGTTCGGTTTGGGCTATGCTTGCCCTACCTCGCTTGCGTCAGCGCTTACCGAAAATCTATCTTATAGCACGCTCATGGTGGCTCATGTTAGCAGCGCTTTGCGCTTGTTATGTTATCGCTAAAATAACTGATAACAGTCAACACCTACACTCTCGCACATACCCCTATCAGTGGTTGCTGATCGCTTTTTTCTTGTTGATTGGTGTGCGTGGTGGCTACGAGATTAAACGATTATGGCACCTACCTAGTAAAGCTAGGCTTATTAGTAAGCTTCAAGCGCGTGGCTTGCAACCAAATACTCAGCCTTTTATAAAAACCTCTTGTGATTCTAAGCGAGCCTATACACGTTTAAAATTCCTAGACTTGCTGTTTAGTTCTGTCTTTATCGCATTGATTATCAGCTTGATTGCCTTACAGCAATTAACGTGGCAGCGCGAACAATATGGCATTTTGTTTTTTGTATTATTCGCCAGCCAATTTAATGATATTGCACAGTATCTATGCGGACGATTGCTTGGTCACAAAATCTTTAAGCGCGGTCTTGCTCCAACCATCAGCCCCAATAAAAGTATCGAAGGTGCTCTCTTTGGCAGTGTGTTAGCAGCGATATTGGCCACACTATTAGGTATCTGGCTCACTTCTTTTAGCTGGTGGATTTGCTTATTGGCCGCCTATGGTTTAGCGGTAAGTGGTATCGCTGGAGATTTATTAGAATCCGCCTTTAAACGTCAGCACGGAGTAAAAGACACGGGTACTATGCTCGCTGGACATGGCGGCGTATTGGATAGAATAGATAGTCTGCTGATTGGTCTGCCATTATTTACCTTGTTTTATTGGCTGCTCGGCTAAGCTGTTATCAAGTGGTTTTATCCAATTTACTGCGCAATATTAAATTAAGCAAAGGCTTAGGTAAATGGTTTAGCGCCCGAGTGATATAGCGCATAGAGCGTGGGAATATTCCCAGCTCAATATCTTTATCAATTGCCTGCATAATCTTCTCAACCGCCGTTTGTGTCTTTATTATAAATGGCTTATGGCTAGCATCACCATTATTTAAATCACGTAATGCTTGGGTGTCGATATAGCCTGAGGCGATGCAGTTTACTTGGATATGATAAGGCGCAAGTGCTGCTCGATAGGCGCTAGCATTGGCAATCATCGCTCGTTTGCTTTTGGCATAAAGACTGGCGTAAGGATAATCCATAGTACCTGCTATAGAAGCAATACAAATTAGGCTTAGGCTGCTGTTTTCGTTGAAATCCAACGCACAGCTTTGCCGCCTTAATTGCTCACTTGCCCATCTAAAAACCTGCTCAAACGCTTGCAGATTAATTGCTAGCATTTGATCGCTGTCCGCTTGACTCAGATGGTGAACACGCTCATTGGTATAACTACCCGCACTATAAATCACTCTTTGAAAACTGATATTTGACAAGCTCTCTAACAAACTTTGTGTTTGCGCGTTATCAGTCAAATCACAGCAATAAGTAACAATATCGGGGTGCTGACTATTGAGACGGTCTATCTTCTCCATACTATGACCAACCACGCTCACTTGCCAGCCAAGCGCCTGATGATGCAGTGCCAACGCCAAACCAAGACCACTCGTACCGCCGAAAACGATGATATGCGATGACTTATGAGCTGAAGTAGATTGTGTAAGGTCTTTCATTTGCAAACTCATAGCCCGTGCTGTTGTATATAGTTAGTGGTACGCTGATAGCCATACCGCCATTGCGCCTGCATTTGCCGCACAAAGCCATCATAATCACTGTGGATGAGCTCAACGGTCATTTGTTTGATACTGAAACGCTTTTGTACATGATGTCTTGCCAACTGCTGAGCATTATCTGCAAAAGGTAACCAATGTAATTGATTCACTCGAGGACTGGTTTCAACAGAATCAGCGCGTGTCAGCGTTTCTGTTGAATCAAAACCCTGCACCTGTGCCAAACGCTCGTTGGGGTCAAAACCAAAAACACGTTGAATGGCTGGTGCGGCAAGCCATGAATCATAACCTGCCTTGGTCTCTGCAAATACGCTATGACCCAATTGACACGCCAGCTCAATGGGTGTGAGATTAATCACCCCGCCTAAGCACCAACCAAGCGCTGCGATATGCGTCGGTGGTAGGTAATACATATCTGCCATAGAAGCACGAATCGCAGGGGCAAAATCCCATTTGGTCAGCGTTTTGACAGACTGAGTTATACGTCCAGTAGCAAATGTATGAGCCGGTGAATTCAGTTTTTCTGCAATGAGATCTAATGCTGCCAATCGCGGCGGGGCAAATAATAATTCTTGTAGCCTAAAATCATTGTTAAAAGCATTATCAACAGTAGTCCCTTGATTAGCTGTTGGATACAGGCGGCTGGCGATAATGGCTATTTCTGGCGTGGTAGGATTAAACGAATTATTATTGTGCTTGAGAGAAAAACCAGACAACTCGTCAAGCCATTGTTCCTCATTATCGACTCGAAACATCGCTAGCTGCTGCAATTCATCTAAAATCCGCTCATAGTTATCTACTTGCCGCTGTCTTTGCCCGTTAGCTTTTTGCTTTGTGAGTCGCCAGCGCTTGAAAGCTTGAGCCATATAACGTATTTTTAATCGCTTACTTGCTTCGTCTGGCGCGACATGTCTGATAGCAGTAATGACACGATACAACTCACTGCTGCACATGAGCTCCTGCAAATCCTTGGGATCGGGCGCTAAATTAACCAAATAAGCCGATAGACTACCACCGCAGGTGCCAACAATCATATCCGGCGTCAAATCATGAGCCACCAATGCCGCATAGCTACCTAAATAATAGCCAAAACGGGAACCGCCCCCTGAAAAAAGCTGTACACGCTCATAGGGTTTGGCATGCGTATTATTCATGATTGGTTGAGGCTACTTTAATCGCTAGTGACACGGTAAAGATACCAAAGCGATCGATACGCATCGCTATTTTTTGAAAGCCAGCATTCTCAACCAACTGATCCATCTCTGCTTGTGAACGACAACGCATCACCCAACTACTGCCACGATGATTGTTTAAGGTTTTACTGATAAATTCTTGTTCAGGATGCCAAGGCTGATTGGTATAAAGTAAATAACCACCAGAGTTTAAACTATCGTAAATGCCTGCCAAAGCCGTCGTTGGTAGCGTATTGTCAGAAAACAATTCAAAAACACCAGAGGCAATGGCGATATCGAATTTTGTTTCATCGGCACTGCCAGTCTCTTTCTGCTCATCAACATAACTGGCAGGGTTAAAAGCATCTTTTTGACAGGCAATCACGCGATCAGCAATTTCTAGCTGCTGCGCTTTCGACTGTAAAGCTTGAATATTATGCTGCTCATAATCACGTAGCTCAGCATGCAAGTCTGCAAACTCTGTCAACAAATCAAACGCATAAAAGCCATGCCCACTAGCAATATCTAGCAATCTTGGTTGGTATAACTTAGCGCTACTTTGGTTCTTATCTTCAATATCTGCTAAAGCTTGACGTGCTAGCTCTAATATATGCTCACGGCGGATACGAATACCTTGCCAACCAATATTGCTTAAGTAAAATTTATCGACTGCCTGACCAAATTTATTCTGACCGCTCGGCTGATTGTAATAGACATGATCGAGCGAATGACCCGAATCAAAGCCATGCACAAGCCCAGTGGCAATGGCATCGCTGACATGACCAAATTTTTGCATGGCAAATCGGGTAATGGCAAAGCTTGGGTTAAAAGGCTTAATCGCTAAGCGATCAACCTTATCCTTACTGGCACTGTTTAGATGAGCGGCGCTTAAATCAGGCGTTTTAACGTCCGTACTGAATACCTGCTCAGCGAACTCAAGACAATCAGCAAAGACGTCTGCTTTATTGGTTTCATGAAAGATAGCATGATAGCTGTCTGGATATAATTGCCAACGCTTACTAGTCGTATTAATCGCGTCATAAAAATCGCGTTCAGCCTGCTTATCGACCACATAATCCTTGCCTGCGCACAATACAAACGTCGGCACGGTAATGGCACCAGCATCATCGAGCAAGCGTTGACCCGTCGCATGAGTATCAATGAGCAAGTCAGTCGAGATGCTATTGGAGATAAGCGGGTCGGCATTGTAGGCTTGCTGCGCGTCTTTATCATGGGTCAGCACTTGCGCTTTGACGTAGCTGCTCACGCGTGACATCAAACCAAGTGCGCGTGCCACCTTTAACGATGGTATGGCAAAGGGTAGATACAAACGAATCTTCAATGCAGGTGTACCCAAAATCATCCCGCGAATATTGGGTGCGTAATCATGTACCCATGCTGCCGCGAGTACCGCACCGATACTACTGGCGATGAGTAAAGTATCGTCAATGGCAATGCCAGTTTGAGCAACGACCAATTGCACAAAGTCGTTTAAATCGCGCTCTAGCTCAGTGACGCTCTCGGCGTGATCTTTGATACCGCCTGAGCGCCCATTACCGCGTGCATCCCAAGCAAATACTTGATAGCCAGCCACAGCAAACTGCTGTCCTAACTCTTCCAATCGTCCTGAATGCTCATGACCACGATGTAGCAGAATGACTTGGCGCTGTTGTGTGTGTTGCTGACTGGCTTGTTTTATAGCCTCTAGAGGCATCGTCAGCCAGTAACGATAATATATTGCCGTGCCATCATAAGCGTTATAACTGCTTTCACAATGAATAGTTTCGGGTGAGGGCTGCTTTGATGACGTCTTTTGGGATGGGTCTTTATGGTTACTATCGTTAAGCAGATTTATTTTATTTTCTGCATTATTAGAGGTCGCTGACATAATATTGGATTCCAAAAGAGAAGCATTAGTAGAAGAATGAGGTAAAGCGTTATGAGCGATGAAACTATCAATGACGCTAGGAGAAAATTCAACATGGTTGGAAATGTTTGAATGATCACAATTACTTAAGGCGTTCAGTGTTGATTTAGGCACTGGCGGTTTACGCATTACGTATAAATTTGCCATATAACGCAAGCGATTGAGGCAAGTTTTTAAGAGCAAGGCTTCTGTCAGTAGGCACAGTTGCCCTATTCTTATAGGTGATGGCGATAACGGTACTTTGACACCAACCAAGGTGCCAAGCACACCCAGCAAAAAAGCACGGTCACTTTTGCCTAATGGCCCATGGTTGGCTCGAGTACCTAGAGCTGTATTACTGGCTATACCCAGTAGCTCGGTACCAATACTAAGACCAATCAAACCAACAATATGGCGCTGACTGTGAGATAGATTTTCTGCGGTATTTATCAGCCCAACTGGCGTTTCTTGATTATCAACATGCGGCAACAGACTGGCTAATAATGCTGTATCGGCAACAATATCGCCCACTTCATTGAGCACTTCACCAAGTTTGGATGCCTGTCCGTGCTCGCGCGCCATCATGCCATCAATAGCATTGAGCGCCATACGTACGAACAACGATGACGGCATTAACAGCCATAGCGCTTGATTTTTGGCTGCGGGTTTAGCTATCACATAGGCCGTTCCCACACTCAACAATACTGCTGAAACCGTCACTTGGTTGGCGGTAACACCTTGCCCAGCTAGAGTATCGCTTATAGGACGCAATTGATCTTGGAATTGAGATTTGAGTTGATATAGCGACATAATACGTGCCAAAACGTTTGATGCCTTCAATGTAACAACAAAAGTTTGTCAGGTAAAGAATAACCAGCCACTTAGAGGTCATTTACTACTCAAACAACCGTCATATTTTGCGATGAATATGATGTGCTGATAGCCGTATTTACGAGCTAATATGATACAATCCCCAGCTTCTGAGAAATGCCCTCCCAAAAACGCCTTGTTTAAAAATGACGAGTCTGCCGACATGCAAAGCCTGATTACCCTTGTTTTGGTCTTAATGCCAATGTTTATTGGTTTTGCCATCCCCTCCAATCCCAAAATGACCAAGCTTGCTGATAAAGGCTTGTCGTACTTGGTTTATGTCATCTTAACCCTCATCGGTATTGAGCTGTCACAAGTCGAAGGGCTGGGCAGTCAAATAGGTGAAATCGCCCTATATGTCATCATCCTATCGATTTTGACAATTGGCACTGGCTTATTTGCTCTCATGCTGTTTGACCGCCTGCGCCCGTGGCATGCCAAAAAGCCCAGCGTCAAATCCAAAGAGCACCGCGTTAGTATTCGTGGCAGCTTGGCGCAAGTAATTTGTGTGGTAATTGGCATGGTAATTGGCTATCTCTTACCCGTGGATTATATGCCGCCTGAAAACACCATGACCGCAATGCTGATGGTATTAATCTTACTGGTTGGTATTGGCTTAAAAGGCTCGGGCATTACCCTTAAAGAAGTACTACTCAATAAACGTGGCGTAGAGATGAGTATCATCTTTACACTAGCCGTTCTGGTTGGCGGACTTGTTTTCGCGCTGATGTTTACCGATGTATCATGGACAAAAGGCTTGGCACTGGCATCTGGGTTTGGTTGGTATTCGCTATCAGCGATTATCATGACTGATGCTTATGGCGCCGTTTGGGGCAGTGTGGCGCTATTTAATGACTTGGTACGTGAGTTCTTTGCGCTATTATTTATTCCCGTCTTTATGCGCAAATATCCATCAGCAGCGGTCGGTCTTGGCGGCGCGACCAGTTTGGATTTTACCCTGCCTATTATTCAACAATCTGGCGGGCTAAAAGTCGTGCCACTGGCGATTAGTTTTGGTTTTATCATTAATATTGTCTCGCCAGTGCTGATGGTGTTGTTTTCGGCATTGGGGTAAGGTTAAGTTTTAAAGGTTGATGAAAATCAGTCGTTATTATTCAAAGGGCTCACAGTGCTTGGCGTACTTACCATAACTCTCTGTATAACTCGCGTATTTTAGATTCGATAAATTTTTGACTTGTCTACTTGCCTTAAGAACGACTCTTCTGTTTTTGGATTCGATCTGTTCAGGATCATCATAACTCAGATCTATATTGGTAGAAGGATACCGATCTAAGCAGTCATAAGTAGTAATACGGTCAGATGCGATATGATGCTCGGTTATAAGTCTGTTTTTAATAGTAAGTGCACGTTGGCGTGATAAGTTGTCATTGGTCTTTGATAATGCAAGCTCATTCGATGACAAATGCCCAAAGATAAAAACATTAGCATCTGGATATTCGTTAAGCTTTTCTTCAATTTTTGCAAACTCTTTATCATATGTATTAATTAATCGACTACTCAGCGGTGCAAAAAATCCTCGTAATTCCATCTCAAGTGCCGCGCCTCCCTCAATTATTATTTCACAGCCTTTCGCATCGACCACTACGTTAGATGGCGTTTCAGGACATTCGTCTATAGCATCAAGTACACCGTCACCATCTGAATCAATCTCTGCTTGCATCGTCCTGATGTTTTCATGTTGAGGTAACTCTTTAGACAGCGCAGTTACAGTGGTTTGGCAGCCAGCTAACGCTATAGATGTTACTAGCAGCAATAAAGTGCTACAATTTTTCATTCCCATCATTACCTCCTCTGAATACCTTCAAAAACAATTTTTTGTTTATGTTGAGATGACAGCTATTTATCAATAAAAACTCTCTTTAAAATTCAACGCAGATGCCGTCTTTTAAATTGATAGGATAGTCACTATCAGGCTCAGTTAATAAACCATAAACCCGACGATTAAAAGCTCTACCCTCCTCAGTATCATTAGGTGCAATGGGCGCTCTAGCGTCACAATTTAAAGTCATCAATCGACTAGATTCTATACTATGCTTTAATAAAAGGTAGTTTTTGATTATCAGTGCTCTGTTTTTAGGTAATGAGCTTAAGTCTTTATTAATTTCATCCTCTGAAATGTGCGCTTCAATTTTAAAAATAGCGGTATCATACTCTTTCATTCTTGCGGCTACTTTATCCAGCTCAACCTGATATTTAGATGTTAGTTCACTGCTACCTTTAGCAAAAAAGGCACGATACTCCATTTGTAAACCAGTTCCAATAGTGGTGAGAGGACAACCATACTCATCCATCACCACATCCTTAGGGGTGTTCGGGCAATTATCTATGATGTCAGGGACGCCATCACTGTCTGTATCTGCATGTGGCTCTATCATGACTTTAGGTGTGTTATATGACTCCTTGTGGATTAAACCTTTTGTTGGTACGAATTGGCAGGAAGTTAAAGTAAAACTAGCTATTACCACTCCTATCGTCATCCATGAATTATTTTTCATACGCCATCCTTAGTTCATATAAAGCGTTCAGTTTAAACCCTAAACCCCACTTGCCTGCTTGGCAAACAGGCGCATTAACGGTTTAATTTTGCTCACGCGATACATACCTTCATTACGAAGTTGTTGGATAGGACGCATCTGCGCAAGCGAGCCTGCAAACAGCCAATTAAGCGCCGAAAAACTGTGCATCATTAAACTATTATGCGGACGACGCAGACGCTCATAGCTACGCAAGGTTTGGTTCGTGCCCCAGAGCTTATTTCCGCTACGCGCATAGTCATGGGTGAGTTGTTCACTTAATGCCTTGACATCGAGCATGCCCAAGTTCAATCCCTGACCTGCCAGCGGATGCACACCATGTGCCGCATCACCGATTAATACTAAGTTATCCGCGACGTAGCTTTTTGCTTGCTGTGCTGCTAATGGAAAGCTGGCAATTGATTCAATCTCGCGGATAGCACCCAGCTCATAATTACTGGCAGCCGCCAATTTATTAGCGATATAGCGCGGCGTTTCTTCCAACAATGCCAATGCTTGGTTGCTTGGCAGTGTCCATACAATCGACTGCCAGTGTTGTGGATTGGCTTTATCTTCATCAGTAATATCAGCAAGTGGTAATAATGCCAATGTACCAGTTGGTAGCATGGCTTGACGGGCGGTTGCTCGGTGCGGCTTGTCAGTTTGAATGGCGCAGCAAATCGCGGTCTGCTTATAATCAAGCACATCTAGCTCAATTGCCGCCTGCTTACGCACAAACGAGCCGCGACCGTCAGCACCAACCAATAAACGTGCGTCAATCACACTGCCATCATCTAGCGTCACACGGTAACCTTGTGTGCTACCAAGCCAGTCCATATCGACAACCTTTTGCCCATCGATAACAGTTAAATACTGGCTGACATCAGCGGCAGATAAACGCTGCCATAATGCATATTCGATAACTGCGGGCTCAACCATACTACCGAGCATTTTTGGCTCAGAGTTTTGATTGCTGTTATTGCCGTCATTACTGCTATTACTGTTATCGCCACTATCGCCACTATCGCCACTATCACCAAACAGTAACTCGCCACGACCGTTTAGCTGCCAAACCTGCATTTGTGAGTAATCGGCTTTGCGCTCTGATGCCGCTATCTTTTGCCAAGCGCCCACGTCTTTGAGTAAGTTGATACTGGCAAGACTTAATGCATAAACGCGCGCATCCCGCTTGCCAAGCGCCTGCTGCCAATCTGCCTCGCTACGTTCAGGACGCGCATCAATGAGCGTCACTGGTATTTCAGCTTGTGCCAGCTTTAGCGCAAGGGTTGCACCGACGATACCGCCGCCGATAATGAGCGTATGGTTATTTTTCATAAAACGTCCTTTGTCGCGTTATTCATGCTATCCGCTCATATTTATGTGGTTTAGCAGCAGCTGAAATTATGGATTTTATTTGCTTAATAATTTACCCGTATGTCGAACTACGACTTCAAGCCCATCGCATAGTTGGCAATCAATGGCTTAATGTTCGGCAGTTTATCAAAGGCAACCAAAGCCACGTTACGTGCTAGCTTCACCGCTGGGTTTGGATGCGTAAAACCATGTACGACGGCATCACAAAAGCGAATGACGCGTTTTTGATCGGTTTGACGGGCTTTTTCATAGCGCTTGAGCAAAGTCGGATTGCCGATATCCTCACCTTTTAGCACCTGCCGACTCATCATTTGTGCCAGCACATGGGCATCGCGCATACAGAGGTTAAACCCTTGTCCAGCGACTGGATGTAAGGTGTGAGCTGCATTACCCATGATGACGCAGCGACCATCGACTTGTTTATCGGCCAGTACCCGCGTCAGTGGATAAGCACCGCGGCGACCGGCTTTTTTAAACGTGCCAGCGCGCGCGCCAAAGGCTTGCTGCAAGGTTGCCAAGAAATGCGCATCATCTTCTAAATATTGCGTCTCTTCGCCAGTTGGACAAACCCAAACTACCGAGCGTCTATAACCTTTTTGGTACTCATCATTGCCGTCGCCTTCTGGATCAGTCAATGGCAACACCGCAAGCGGCCCTGCCGGACTAAAACGCTCAATGGCAATATGTTCATGTGGCTCGTCTGTTTCTACCACCCCAACGATAGCGGTTTGCTTATAATCATAAGTCGTAGTGCCAATACCTAATAGCTGACGCACGGTAGAATCACGACCATCACAAGCAACTAAAACGCTGGCCTGCAATTGCTGCTCATGCTCTTCTTCACCGTAATAGCTAAAGCTTAACGTCACGCCATCGCTTTGTTGGCTAACGGCTATCACATTGGCATTATCAATTAAAGTAATCAGCGGCTCCTGCTGGGCAGCCAATAACAGCTTACGTCCAAGCCACGCATTTTCCATCACTTGGCCGAATGACTCGACCTGCTCCTCAGCTTTATTTAATTGTGCGCGTCCAAAGCTGCCTTGCTCACTAATCTGAACCGCGTCAATGCGGCAAGCATGGCTTTGTAGCTCAGCCCATAGCCCAATCTCTTGATAAATCTGTACCGTACGCCGTGACAGCGCGGTATTACGGCTGTCCAAATAATGGCTACGCTTAGCATCATCATTAGGACTGATGGTTGGATAGCTGTTTTTTTCCAGCAAGGTGCTAGCGATACCATGATGAGCAAGTAACAATGCAAACGACAAACCGACATGCCCGCCGCCCGCGATAAGCACTTGCTGCTCAGTCATAGCAGCTTTATGAACATGACTAGATTTAACATGGCTAGATTTAACATGGCTAGATTTAACATGATTAGTTTTTGACAAACTTGCTTCAGTATTTTGCATGGTTATTATTCCTAATATGATCCTTTTAACACGCGTTTAGACGTGATGAATACGCACTCAAAAATGTTATTTTTTTAGAAGATTTATCGTTGTCTGCCGCTTTTCAGCTTGGCTTTTATAGCTGTCTTATCTAAGCAATAGATTACCACAAATTACCGCGCATGCCGTGCTCTTGACAGTATCCTCAGCGAGTGTGCAAAAATTTTAATACTCACCTATTATCTAAAAACGGCTTGTATCTTAGAAAGCTCAAACCTACAAAACACTGGCTTTTAAAATGGCTCAACATTAAAAACAGCAAAAACGCAGTCAGTGGTTGCAATCGCCATACAAAAACAAAGTGCTACCTCCCTTATATCGCTTGAATTTTAAAATCTATCTACCATAATGAAGGCAGGATAGTGACTTATTACCAGTCATTTTACGAATAACCATTTTTCTCAGCCATTTACCGTCATTTTAATTTCTCTCAGCTAAGCAACCGTCATAAAAGCAACAAACGTTATAAAAACTATTTAAAAGCAATGAAACACAATTAATTATTTTATCTCTGAAGCCCGTTACTCTATCGCAAGTCATTAACTAAACCATAGAAGATTAGCCATAGCAGCGGGCAACCAAACACAAGGATAATCGCTTGACTGATTCCATGAGCCGCCGTATAAAGTTCGAATCGTTGACCCCAGCACAGCTCAAAACCGTGCTCGGCGAATATAATAACCACATGAAATATATCCAAGAACGCCTCGATATTAAAATCAGCCAACGCCAAGGCGACTTTTGCCTGAGCGGCGATATATTGGGTGTTGAGCGCGGCGAACGTATTATTTATAAGCTGGTCGATGAAGCGCAAAATACCAAAGATATCAGCGCAGAAGAGCTGCACTTAATCATCCAATCGAGTATCTCACGCGATGAAGATATAGCAGCCGATGAAGAATTAGATGACGAGGAAGATGCAGACAACTTGGATGCTGCCAGTGACTTTACGCCAGTTAGCCTGCGCACCCGTAATGGTAAAATCATTCCGCGCGGTGGCAATCAGCAGCGTTATGTGAGAGATATTTTATCGTCTGATGTGTCGTTTGGTATTGGACCTGCCGGTACTGGCAAAACTTATCTTGCCGTCGCTTGTGCTGTCGATATGCTTGAGCGCAATGAGATTGAGCGTATCTTACTGGTACGTCCTGCGGTAGAAGCTGGCGAGAAATTAGGCTTTTTACCGGGTGATTTAACGCAAAAAATCGATCCGTATTTGCGTCCTTTATATGACGCGCTATATGAGATGCTTGGCTTTGATAAAGTGGGCAAAATGCTTGAAAAGCAAATCATCGAGGTCGCTCCGCTTGCTTATATGCGTGGTCGTACTTTGAACAACTCATTTGTCATTCTAGATGAAGCACAAAATACCACGCCTGAACAGATGAAAATGTTTTTGACGCGTTTAGGGTTTGGTTCACGTGCGGTTATTACTGGTGACATTACGCAGGTCGATTTACCTCGCGGCAGTAAGTCTGGTCTGGCGCAAGCGATGGAAATTCTAAGCGGTATCGAAGAGATTCATATCACCAAGTTTGACTCAAAAGACGTCGTACGCCATCAATTGGTACAAAAAATTGTTGAAGCTTATGATGTGTTTGATGAAGAGCAACTCGCCTTGCAAGAAAAACGTAAGTTTGAGCGCATGAAAGAGCAAGAGCGCAAACAAGCAATAACCGATGCAGCCGCTAAGCTATAAATTATCTTAATATAGCTATATGAGAAAACTTAAGAAAATATGGCAAGAAAACCGGATTTGATATCCGGTTTTTTACTGTTAGATATTTATTGTTAAATATTTTTAATATTGATAAAAAAAGGATAATGGCATGAGCCAAGCTGAACAGAATGATACTGACAATAATGTTGATGATAATTTTAGTAGTAGTTGTAATGACAGTTTGAATAACACGTTTGATAATGACGACAGCTTAGCTGTACTTGATATCAGCGCCGCCGATAGTATTGATGACGATATACTTGAGAGCTTTTATAATCGCGAAAACTTATTAAAGGTCATGATGGCGACTTTGGATAATATAGATGAGCGTATTAAAAATGGTCTGACGCTGCCTTATTATGCCGATATCGATACTGAAGTATGGCAAGAAAAATCGAAAGCGCTGGATATCTATATTACGGATACAGTGGAAGGGCAAGAGCTTAATTTAGAGGCGCGCGGCAAAGATTATGCCACCAATATCCTATCCTACCCAAGCGACTTGCCAGCGGCAATCATTGGCTTGATGCCAACGCTACCGCTAGGTGAGCTGGTGATTTGCCATGGCGTGTTGGTTCGTGAAGCTGCTGAGCAAAACAAGACTGTCAATCAGCATATCAGCCATTTATTAATACACGGTGTACTGCACTTGCTTGGCTTTGACCATGAGCTCGGACAAGCCGAGCAAGATGAGATGGAAAGCTTTGAGATTGATATTTTGGCAGGATTGGCGCTGCCAAATCCTTATCTCTAGCTTGTCTTTAGTCCTTTTTTAACCCTTTTTTAACATGGTTTTTTGTGCTTGATCCATCTGGTTAATCATCTGATCTAAGCCTTTGACATGCACACTGCGCTGCGGGAATGGAATATCAATTTCATTGTCATCAAGGGCGTTTTTGAATTGTTCTAATAAATCGCATTGCATCGACCACCAATCATCATTGGTGGTCCAAACATTTAAAGTTAAATCGACTGAATTGTCGCCCAAGTTGGTCACGCGTACCACCGGTGCAGGATCAGTAAACGCCATTGGATTATTTTTTGCCAAATTTAGCATAATATCTTTGGCGGTTTTGATATCGGCATCATAACCAATACCGACCGTGATATCGACGCGGCGGTTGGGCAACGCCGTATAGTTAATCACCGCTGAGGTAGTAATATCGCTATTTGGAATGATGATGTCGTGATTATTAATGGTCGTCAAATGGGTATTGACCAAGGTAATTTCGGTCACGGTACCGGTATAACTACTAATCTGCACATAGTCGCCGCGGACAAACGGGCGAAAAGTCACAATCATGATACCAGCGGCAAAATTCGATAGCTGATCTTTCAGTGACAAACCAATCGCTACCGCTGCACCGCCTAAGATAGCGACGACTGAAGTAGTCTGTACGCCAACTTTACTCAGCGCTGCCAAAATCACGACAACCAATAATAAACCATATAATAAGCGGCTTAAAAAGTTAGCCGCCGTCGCCTCTAAACGGCTACGTAACATAATACGATTGCTAATGGTCACGACTTTTTTTGCCAACCAACGCCCGACGATAAATATCACTAAGGCAAAAGCAATTTTAAGCGCAATGCTCAAAGCACTCTCTGTTAAGGTCGCTATATCAAGGGTAAAACCTAAAAATTCCATACTGACTCTTTACTCTATTACTAATTTTTGAAAATGTATTTTTATAAATACTTTGTTATAAACATGATGCTTATGGCTGTTTAACGCTAAATTGAAGTTAAAGCTAAATTAAAGCCCGATAAAATATTTCAGGCTCTCAATGAGCTTAATAAGTGATGTCTACTTTATCACTATAGCGATACGTACGTATCAGACGCAACTCGACGATATCATTCATGTCTTCGGTAAATTTACCAAATGGCGCTGCTTGTCTGACCGATTGTTTGGCGGCTTCATCTAATATCGTCGAATTTGAACTCTCAAGCAGACGAATGGCTTTAATATTACCATCATTACCGATGACGACCATTAAGCGCACTTCACCCGTGATACCTTGGGCGCGCGCTTGGGCAGGATATTGCAAGTTACCGACGCGCTCGACGTGCTCACGAAAGGTATTGATATAGTCCGCTGCCGCACCACGCGTTGTCGAATTGCTATCGACGGTCACGACTTTTGATTTGGTCGCATACAGCTGTTGCCGCTGAGACAGCTGCGCCTCTAAAGTAGCAATTTGCTTACGCAGACGCTCTTCTTGCGCCTTCATATCATCTTGTTCTTGCTTGCTATCGTTATCAGACTCGACGCTTGCTTCACGCCAACTTAGCGTCGTACGCAGATAACTTTCTTGATAGCGCTGCTGACGGACTTGGCGTTGTAAGCTAATCACATCTTGCGTTTCGCTCATTTGCTCAGCAGATAATGGACTGCTCTGGTCTGTCTCTTGGCGCAATTGCTCCTGCACGGTACCGCCGCCTTCTTGTGAGGCATTGGCGATAAATTGTGCATCTTCATTTGGTTGCATATTATCGGTCAGCGCTTTCGCAACGTCTTGCATCATGCCAGCAGGGTCTTGCCCCATCGAGAAGCTAATCCCAAAAATAATCAGCGCGTGGACACTGACGGCAATCACAATCGCCATCGGCAAGCCGACATCACGCTTAGGTGCTTGCGCTGAAAAATGGTAGCTTTGCGAGTCTTTAATGGAGGCCACAGTTGTTCTCAACTAATGAATATAAGGGCTATCGGCAAGAAGCATGATAATATAAGCACCTGTCGACCAATGCCGGCGCTATCATAACATGACAAAGAATTGTGTCGCTAGCACAACCGTATACTGCGGCTCTTAACTTGCTACTTGCTTATCTATATATAGTAAGCCTGCTCAATCAGACAAAACCTAGACGTTCATTTTGCACGCTACCTTTTTCATATATACTGTTTTATAAGTGAGCTATTAGCAAATACGAATTTCACGCCTGCATAATATGAAATATAAACACAGGTGCAGTTTCACGCTTACGTGACGACCCCCATCATTATAAGGATAATAAGTTTGAGTAACTTTGATAATATGGACAATATGAATGATTCAGACAGTTTTGATGAATTCTTTGAAAATATTGGCTACCGTTTTGACGAGTCATTTAGTGATGGCTGGGAGCGTCTTACCCAAGCGATTAAAAACATTTATAACAAAACCACCGATAAGCTTGAGGATGAGATATCCTTGCCGGTTGCCCAAACTTACGTCAATGATGCCCTACAAAAGTTTGTCACGGACAATGTCAAAGCCATTTTAGAGCTGCGCGTTGAGATACATGATGACTGGTTTCGCTTATATTGTACCGTCGATGCTGGCGGTATCTATGCGGAGGTGGCGAGTAATTTTAGCTTGGTTCATGTACAGCTTGATCGCAACGTTCAGCGCCTTGTGTTTGGTCAGCAGACTTATACCGACGTCCTTAATCTACGCTGCGAATCCTTTATCAAGCGCCAAGGTATCAAGCTTTTTATCTGGTTTTATCATAGCGTGCTGAAAAAAGACCCGTTAGGCTTCATTTTGTCTTATATCAATATTGCCCGTGCCAAAGAGGAAATCATCTACCTTGATATCAATCGCTGGCTGAAAAAGAATAAGAAAATCATCAGCACCTTACATAAGGTACAAGTCAATTACGGCGAGCTTGAAGAAGAACAATTGGTGCTTAAAACGCAAATTAATTATCGTGACCTACTAGCCAGTAGCGCGAATGAAGATATCATTAGTGATAAAGATGAGCCGCAGCTGATGCAAGGTCCTATCAATCCGATTGCGGATGCTACGGAGCCAAGTTTAGAACCCTCTTCATAGACATACTAAAAGCCGCCTAAGCGCTATTTAAACGCTGTCCATAAAAAAGCGCTGACCTTTAAAGATAATTGTCTTTAAAGGTCAGCGCTTTTTTAATGCAGCTCGTCTTCTATACTAGATTAAAAGTAATCATATGATTACCAGTAGTTTTCTACCGCGATATTGCCTTCGCCGCGGCGATTCATCACCAGTCCTAAGCTCTTTAACGTCTCTTTGGTATCTTCTACCATGTCAGGGTTGCCGCAGAGCATGACGTGCGTGCTATCGACATCTAAGGCAATACCGGCGCGCTCTTGCAGCGTTCCATCTAATAAGAGTTTTGGCAGACGTTCTGTCAAAGCACCTTCAACCGGCTCACGAGTCACGATAGGTATAAAAATGAGTTTGGCTGGATTATCAACCAAGGAGCCAAAGTCTTCTTGTAAGCTTTCAATCTTGTCGATATATGCCAATTCTTCTGTTGAGCGCGCACTATAAGCCAGTACGATATGCTCGTAATCTTCCCATGTTTTTAAATCTTGCAGCATCGATAAAAATGGTGCTAAGCCTGTACCCGTCGCCAGCAGCCATAAGTCTTTTGGTAGTGGTTTTTGATAACGCGCCAAGGTTAAAAAGCCAAATGGCATGGTATTGAGTAGCAGCTCATCGCCCACCTCTAAGTGTTGCAGCTGCGAAGTAAAAGCGCCATCAGGGATGACAATAGAGAAGAATTCTAATACCTCATCAAAGGGTGACGATACAATCGAATACGCGCGGAAAATATCTTCATTCAGCGCCTCGTTTAGTGTTTCGTCCAGTTCTTCATCGTCATCATCAGCATCAGCTACTGCACTCAACTGCTTATAGTATTTTAATTGACTGGGATTAACGCCCAAACGCACAAATTGCCCAGCGGTAAATTTAAAACTATCCGGACGACTGACGGTAAAGCTAAATAGGTTGGGCGTCCACGTGGTTTTACTGAGCACCGTTACTTTTTGAATATTGTCACTCATAATAATGACTTACCTTCTTTTTTTATTAATAATTATGGCTACTCTAGTGTAGATGGCTATTTTTATAAATTTTTAAAGGGGTCAAACTAAAAGATGCGCCAAGCTTATCATAAAGCTGGCGCACCTTGGTTTTCTAACCGTAACAGCAGATAAGCAGCGCCATAAGAATGCGGCGTCTTACCTGACATTAATACTGATACTTAACTCACATTTATAATGCCATTACCATATACGAGCCAAACTTGCCCATTCAATCATACTGTTCGGTAACACACCGAAGAACACAATGATAGCGGTGACGGCGATGACCATAATACCACCGGTACGTAGACCCCACTGCTTCGAGACGTCAAATTCAATAAATTGTTTTGGACGTTTAAATAGCGTGAGCATGACGCGCAAGTAATAAAACAGACCAATGGCACTACCCAAGATAATCATCGCAGCCAAGAACCAGTTGGTACCTTGTACGGCGGCAAGAATCGCAAATAGCTTGGTAATAAAGCCTGCGGTCAATGGAATACCTGCTAATGACAACATCATAATCGTCATAACAGCGGTCAATACTGGACGGCGCCAGAACAATCCTTGGTAATGGGTCAGCTCATCGGCTTCACCAGCCAAGCGATAAGGGCTCGACATCAAGGTTACGACACCAAAGGCACCAATAGAGGTAAAGGCATAAATCGCCATATACATGCTTGAGATACTATCAGCGGCAGAACCAATGCTAACGATCACGATAAGCACATAACCCATATGGGCAATAGACGAATAACCAAGTAGACGTTTAAGGCTAGTCTGACGGACAGCTAGTAAGTTACCTACCAAGATCGACAAGGTTGCCATAACCATAAGCAGCATCTGTACTGATGGCAGTGCCAATAACGACGTATCAATTAAGAAACGAACCGCCAGCGCCATCATAGCGACTTTTGATACCGAAGCTAAATAAGTAGCGATAGGTGCTGGTGCGCCCTCATAAACATCTGGCGTCCACATATGAAACGGTGCTGCCGACAATTTAAAGGCAATACCAAACATCATCATTGCAGCCCCTAAAATCAACAGCGGCGATTCAAATAAATCAACCAACGTCATACTGATAGGCTTAAAGGCAAGCGAACCTACTTCTGCATAAATAAACGCCATACCCATCAGTAAGGTTGCCGATGCCGTCGCTGATAACACCAAGTACTTCAGCCCCGACTCAAGCGAGCGTTTACGCATATAAGTATATGCCAGCATGCCGTATAGCGGTATCGATAGCATCTCAAGGCTCATAAAGAATGAGGCTAAATGCTGAGCACTGACCATGAGCAAGGCGCCAACGGTCGATAGCAGCATCAGCAAATACAGCTCTTCTTTATGATCTTTTAAGTCAGCTAAATAGGCATAAGACAGCGTAAAGCAGGCCAATGCACAGATAAAGATAACCACCATATTAAACTGGGCGAAGTTATCAATAACAAATAACTGCTCCGCCGTTGGTACTAAAGGCCCACTATCGATAATGCCTGCCATTTGTCCAAGCAAGGTAAACAAACCGACATTCAGACCGACGACCGAGATAGTACCGGTCATCATATGTGAGCGTTTAATCGTGATGGCAACCATCACCACCAATACTGTAATGACTACCGCAATGATTGGTGCATAAGGCAGCAGCCCCATCAAATCATTCATCGTAAAATCGTTCATGACTTAACGTGCCTCCATTGCATCAAGCAGCTGCGAGGCATCTACTTGTGTTACTTGACTGTATATATAGGCGTTATTAATCCACTGCATCGCGTGACTTGAGGTATCAAGGAACGGTTGTGGATACAGTCCGAGCCAGACCAACCCCGCCGCTAGCATCAATAATAAAGACAGCTCACGTTTGCCCAAATCTTTTAACGGACGCGTTGGTAAACCGTGTAGCTTGGTTTCTTGTAACGCCACTTCTTGAATGTTATTGGTACCGAATAGCGCTTTATGAATTAAGATAAGCGAGTATAAACCTGCCAATACCAAGCTGAATGTCGCCAAGACCACAAACACTGGATAATCGGCAAAGGCACCAAATAAAATCATAAACTCGCCAATGAAATTACCTGTGCCCGGAATACCCAGCAAAGCAGCACAGAAGAACATCAGTATCGGTGCATAATAACGGAACTGACCCCACATACCGCCCATCAAGGTCAAATCACGCGTATGCAAGCGCTCATATAGCTGACCTGCCATGATAAACAGTGCCGCTGAGCTTAAACCATGAGCCAACATCTGAATCATCAGACCTTGTAAGCTGAGTAAAGTTCCTGCATAAATTGCCAATACCACAAAGCCCATGTGCGAGATACTGGTATAAGCAAGTAAACGCTTCATATCGGTTTGCATAAAGGCTAACCACGCGCCATAGAAGATACCAATGGTACCTAAAGTCATGGCAATCGGGGCAAAATCTTGTGACGCTGCTGGAAATAATGGTAAGACGAAACGAATCAAACCATAAGCGGCAGTTTTAATCAAAACCCCGGCCAAATCCACCGAACCTGCGGTTGGGGCTTGCGCATGCGCGTCAGGCAACCAGCCGTGGAATGGAATAATCGGCAACTTCACGGCAAAGCCAATAAAGAAGCACAGCATAATCGGATATTCCCAGCCGCCAAGTGACGTACCGAGCAAGTCATTATAATTAAAGCTCACTACGCCTTTTTGGGCGTAGCTGATAATGACCAATATCAAAATACCGACCAGCATGATAAGACCAGATGCTTGGGTATAAATAAAGAACTTAGTTGCGGCGTATTCTTTGGTTTTACCAACGACGTCATGACCCCAAATGGCAATCAAGAAGTAGATTGGAACCAGCATCATCTCCCAAAAGAAGAAGAATAAGAACATATCAATGGCTAAGAAAACACCAATAACGCCGCCCAAGCTCCAGAGCAAGTTTAGATGGAAGAAACCAACACGGCGTTGAATCTCATTCCACGAACAGGCAACGGCAGCAATACCAAGCAGACCTGTTAAGCCAACCATCAATAGCGATAAGCCATCTAACGCTAAGTGAAAGCTGATACCAAAACTTGGTATCCACGGCACACTGAATTCAGCGACCCATGGCACATTTGCATCTGGCGCAATCACTTGCTGACTCATACCGCTATAATCGCCGTACTGCCACAGCACTAGTGACAAGGCAAAGGTCAACGTCATACCGATTAAAGCAATCCAGCGCGGTAGACGTTTATTAAAGCGTTCGACCAACCAACATAGCAACCCTGCAATAAAAGGAATTGCGATTAATGCTGGTAGCATCCACGTTTGTTGTAACTCAATCATCTTATACCACCGTCATCATTACCAGCACCAACAGCACAGCCACACCCAAGCCAAAGCTTGCAGCGTAACCTCGAAGTGACCCTGTTTGCGTCGCAGACAATACCTTGTTACCAGCAGATGCCAGCTTAGGTAATAACAGCCACGTTTTATCGATAGGGTCGGCTTTAAATAAGCGGCCGATGAACAAAAAGGGTTTTACAAAAACTATATCGTATAGCGCATCAAAGCCCATACCGTGATAGCACCAATGATATAACGCTGCGCCTATAGAGGTGCGCTTAAAGCGGGTCAACAGACGACCTTTATCGACGACATATAAGAATGCTGCGAGTATCAAACCAGCAAGCATGGCGCCCATGGCGATATATTCCGCCGTATGTTTGTCATGTGCTTGACCAGCCACTTCTAATAAATGCCCAACGCTCTCTGGCAATACGCCTTGTAATGGTGGCGTAATCCACGCACCAACGGCGGTTGATAATACCAGCAATACTGTCAGCGGTAGCCAATATGACACACCAGATAGCTTATGCGCAGGGGTTTTTTCTTCACCAAAAAAGATAATCCAAATCATACGGAAGGTATAAAGCGCGGTTAAGAACGCACCGAATACGCCCATATAGAATAAGACTTGGTGACCGGTTGCGTAGCTTTCCCACAGAATCGCTTCTTTAGAATAGAAACCAACGGTAACCCAAGGTATCGCCGCAAGCGCTCCGCCACCGACGATATAGCACCAAAATACTAACGGTATCTTTTTACGTAAACCGCCCATCTTAAAGATGTTTTGCTCATGATGGACCGCAAGTATCACCGCACCTGATGATAGGAATAGCAAGGCTTTAAAGAAAGCATGCGTCATCAAGTGGAAGATAGCCCCTTGCCATGCGCCAACGCCCAATGCTAAGAACATATAGCCGATTTGGCTCATGGTCGAATAAGCAAGGATACGTTTAATATCGGTTTGTACCAGCGCACAAAACCCAGCAACGACTAACGTCAATGCACCCACTGCCCCAACCCAGTACAACAAGACGCCCGGTGTGAGGAGAAATAAGGGATGTAGACGCGCAATCAGATAAACACCCGCAGTAACCATGGTTGCTGCGTGAATCAAAGCCGATACAGGCGTTGGACCTGCCATCGCATCAGCAAGCCACGTATGTAGTGGTAGCTGTGCTGATTTACCCATCGCCCCACCAACGAGCATCATGGTGGTCAAAATCATCGTTGGGTTATTAATATCAAAGATTTCCGGCGCACGGGTAATAATTTCTTGAATATTAAGGGTGCCAAATTCGCGGAACAATAAAAACAAACCAAAGGCTAAAAACACATCACCAACGCGGGTGACGGTAAAGGCTTTAATCGCTGCCCGACCATTGGCACGGTCTTGATAATAAAAACCAATCAGCAAGTAAGAACAGATACCGACGCCTTCCCAGCCAAGATAGAGCAAGAATAAGTTATCCGCCAATACCAGCAATAACATGCTGGCGACGAATAAGTTCATATAGCTAAAGAAGCGCGCAAAGCCTGTTTCACCTTTCATATACCATGCGGCAAAAAGATGAATCAAAAAGCCGATACCGGTAATAACACCCGTCATCGTCAATGCTAAGCCATCAAAGCTTAGACCAAAACTTGGCGCAAAATCGCCGACTTGGAACCAAGTCCATAATGAAATCTCGATCACCGTACCGGCAGGGTTGCTTGTTAAAAAGGTATAGCTGACAATCAGCGTGCAAAGTGCTGATAGCAGCATGCTACCGACACCGACAATCGCTGCTACCTGCTCGCTTAACTTGTCGCGCATAAAGGCTAGAATCAAAAAGCCAACGAGCGGGAATATAAAGGTTAATGGTAATAAACTCATGACATCATCCTTTCATCTCATTGGCGCTATCGACATCAAGATGCCCACGCTGATGATAAAACCGCAATAATATTGCCAAACCAATGGCCGCCTCTGCCGCTGCTAAAGTCAGAATAAAGATAAACATAATCTGTCCATCTGGATCAACCCAGCGGCTACCTGCGACCACAAATGCCAAAGCCGTCGCATTCATCATGATCTCAAGGCTCATCAGCATAAATAAGAAATTACGCCTTACCATGACACCGCACAGACCTATCGCAAATAAAATACCGGCCAAAATCAATCCATGGCTCATGGGTATCATACCCAGTACATTTTGCGCCTCAGCAACCGGCTGCACTAAGCCTGCTACCTCGTGGGCAAACGGCACATTCGCAACCTCCTGTGCCACGCTCGCTGCTAGTACCATCAGTCCGACTCCTTGCGCGTGACTTTATTCACACCTACCTGCGTACCTGCTTTCATGCCGACTTTCTTGCCAACATAGTCATGCGGGTCAACATCTTTATATTCGTATGGTTCAGCCCCGTTTACCGTATCAGTATCTATGGGCATGCCGTTATCATCGTAGTGTTTAATACTGGCAACATTTGGATTGGTTGCTTGACCAGCACCTCGGCTTGCATTACCTTGACTTGCATTACCGACAATCTCATCGTCAATAGACTCTTTACCCAAATGATAGGCGGCAACCAAAGCGGCTAATAAGAGCAATGCCGCTACTTCTATCAGCATAATATATTTGGTAAATAGCGCCGTACCTACTGCTTTGGCTGAAATCGTCGTACCGCCAATCATCGCCGCATCATTATGGTTAAGACCAATCATCGCATACAGCACAACCGCGATAATAATCGTTAGCCCCGTCGGTACCGCCCAAGTTTTGGCATCAAGCCAGCGCTCTTCGCGCTCATCATTACTCATGCCGAGATTTAGCATCATAATAACGAAAACGAACAGCACCATAATGGCACCAGCATAAACGACCACTTCAAGCGCACCCGCAAAAGGTGCCCCTAATACAAAGAAAATACCTGAGATGGCCAATAACGACACAATCATCGATAAAATAGCATGCACTGGATTGGCGAGGGTCACCACGCGCAAGCTGGCAAAAATTGCCACCGCTGCCAGCGCATAAAACCCTGCCAATTCAGGACTATTTAAGATATTCATCATGGTAGCAAGCTCCTTAGATCAATCGGTGCAGCTTCGTTTTGTGCCGCGCCTTTTGGTTTATCTGCTACCGCCATACCCGTCACGCGATAATAGTTATAATCGGGATATTTACCCGGTCCTGAAATCAGCAAATGCTCTTTTTCATAAACCAAGTCTTGACGGACATATTCGCCCATCTCAAAGTCTGGGGTCATCTGAATCGCAGTCGTCGGACACGCCTCTTCACACAATCCACAAAAGATACAGCGTGAAAAGTTGATGCGGAAAAACTCTGGATACCAGCGTCCATCTTCACGTTCTGCTTTTTGCAGTGAGATACAGCCGACCGGACATGCCACAGCACATAGGTTACAAGCGACGCAGCGCTCATCACCATCAGGGTCACGAGACAAGATGATACGTCCCCGAAAGCGCGGCGGTACAGGTACCGGCACTTCTGGATAAAGAATGGTGTCGCGTGGCCTGATTGCATGACTATTGACCATCCACATACTGCGGACAATGGTAAACATACCAATGACGGTCTTTTTTATAGTAGTAAACATGGGATTATTATCCTTATCAGCTTTACCCTAGTTCATCAGTGATGGCTAGTAATGGCTACTAGTAATGACTATAACGTTGGGGAAAAAATCAAAATGACTGCAGCAGTAACCAACAGATTAATCAAGGTTACCGGCAGGCAGACTTTCCAGCCAAAGTTCATCACCTGATCATAGCGCGGACGCATGAGTGAGCCTCGAGCCAAAATAAACATGGTCATAAAGAATAGTGTCTTAATCATGAACCAAAAAGCTGGTGGAATAAACGGTATATCTAAATTAAACGGCGCAAGCCAACCACCGAAGAACAAACAAGTCATCAACGCAGAAATCAGTACGACGTTGACATATTCACCGATAAAAAACATACCAAACTTCATGCCAGAATATTCGACATGATAACCTTCGGCCAATTCTTGCTCGGCTTCCGGCTGATCAAATGGATGTCTATGGGTAACGGCAACACCAGCAACGACAAAGGTTAAAAAGCCAAAGAATTGCGGAATGATATACCAGCCGTCAATTTGCGATTCAACGATTTCACGTAGGTTGAATGAACCTGTTAAGGCAACAACGCCCATCAATGATAAGCCCAAAAAGACTTCATAACTGATGGTTTGCGCCGCAGAACGTAAGCCGCCAAGTAAAGAGAACTTATTGGCCGATGCCCAGCCACCGAACATCACCGCATAGACAGCAATACCTGCCATAGCAAAGAAGAACAAAATACCGATATCCCAATCAGCAACCCCAAGGGATGGCGAGATAGGAATAATGGCAAAAGAGGCCAAAGCGGTAAACATGGCAACCGCAGGCGCCAAGGTAAACATAAACTTATCGGTAAAGTTTGGCGTCCAATCTTCTTTAAAGAAGATTTTGAGCATATCAGCAACCAGCTGCAACGAGCCAAACGGACCAACACGGTTCGGACCGTAACGGTCTTGCCAGAGTGCTAGCATGCGGCGCTCATAAATAATCATCATTGCCGCAACAATGACGACCACCAAAAAGATGACCAGCGATTGCACGACCATAAAGAGTATCGACCAGGTATCAAAGGTCATCATACCAGCCAAAAAGCTTGGCACATCAGGGATAATACGGGTAACTTGCATATTACACCTCCTGTGTGGTGGTCGGCGCGCTGCTTACTGGCGTTGCGCGGTTATTGGTATTGGCGGTTAAAGTACTATCAGTCGCCATGCTGCCCATCATCGTCACCGGCGCATCAATTTTACGTACCGATGCTGGCATTGACGGATGGATGATATCCACCTGCCCAACCGGATAGCCGATACAACCTTCTGCTAAGTAACCAACCAGCTCAACGGGTAAAGTGATTTGCTGTTTATCAATCTCAATCGCCAGATAATCACCCGCTGCAAGACCCCAGTCTTTGGCATCGTCAATACCGACGCGCCATGTGGCTAGCGGTAATTGCTCGGCAACGACGGGGCTACGTGATGCCATCATAGAGCTGGCATAAAGGTTATAAATCGGTACCAGTTTTGCTTGTCCTTGTTGCATATCCGTGGTCGTCACCGAAGTAACTTCTGGGGCAACATATTGACGCGTGGCTAGGCGCTCTAATTGATCAAACAGACGGACGCCTGGATCACCATTTTTGAGGCTACCACCGACTTTATCTTGGTATTTATTCCATGCTTGCGGTGAGTTCCAACCTGCCGCATTGGCAAAAGGAATCATCGAGCTTGGCGTTTGCTTACCGCTATAGCCTTCCATTGAGAAGGTTAAACCGGTATCCAAATCTTTTGGCTGCATCGGCTCATGCACAGATACTGGTGCACGCATAGAAGTACGACCTGAGTAGCGACGCGGCTGACGGGCAATTTTTAGACCAGTCATCCGGTAATCGGCATCAGGAGCAGCGCCTTTAATACCAGCAAGTTTAGGATGGGTGGCAACCAATGCATTGATGACATCATCAAGCTGTGTCCAGTCGACATCGCGACCTTCTAAGCTGCTATGGACGGCATGTAACCAGCGCCAGCCTTCTTTAATACTGCTCATCGGATGATAATATTCGTTATCATAAACTTGGAAGAAGCGCTGCGCACGACCTTCAGCAGAAATAAGCGTACCGTCCGCTTCCGCAAAACTAGCAGCTGGCAAGACGATATCGACGTCTTTATGCCAATCAAGGAGCTGATGATCAAGGGCGATGACGGTTTTATCGGTCAATAGCTGGGTTAATTTATGCGCATCAATGGCATCGGTTAATTGATTTTCAGCAACGATAACCACATCGAAATCAGTCGCTAATAACTCTTCGACTGATTGACCGCCAAGCATACAGACACCAATGCTATTGGCATCAGGAACCGCTAAATAAATACCGGCTTGCGCATGGTATTGTTTATTAACTTCTTTTAGCTCAAGCTTGGTTGCCGGTTTGCGCTCGACGTCGTCTTGCGCTGCTGTATCAACACCCGTTTCCGGTTTGTTCGGCTTAGCAGACAAGTCTTTGTCTTCGCTCTGTTGAGGGGTTGTTGCTTGTGCTTCAGCGGCTGCAACCTTCGCATTATGTTCCTCAACCTGATGCTGCTCAGTAGCTTTAATCGCTGCCCGCTTTTGGCTTAATGCTTGAGTAATCTGTGCTGCTGCTTCTATCAAAGCAGTCGATGATAAGCTGCTACCAGAAACAACTAACGGCTTATCGGCTTGAATCAAGTCATAAGCGATTTGCTGTGCCAACGCTTGCATAGCATCACCATTAGCATCGTCACCTGACGTTGGTTCTGCGATTTCTGCTAAATCATCAGCAAAATCAGCAATCGCATCAGCGACTTTAAAGCCAAGCTTAGTAATATCTTCAGGTGTCGCAACGACGCTGACTTTACTGATATCTTCTAGCTTAGTTTGGATAACATCGATGACATATACCGGACTTTGTACACCTTGACCAATACGTTTGACTGGCTCGGCCAACCACGATTGCGTTTTGGTCGCAGCAGCCATTTTAATGGCTTCATTTTTTGCTGCTTGACGAATCGACAGCGCCACACGTGATGAGGTTTGAGTAATATCTTCACCTAGCACCAATACCGCATCGTGGCTTTCGATATCCGTCATACCGGGGTTATAAATACCCTCAGTGCTTAATACTTCAATGCACTTATTAACCAGTGCTTGCTGCTGATGGTTAAGGCCGGTTGAAAAGTTATCAAAGCCGACCATATTTTTTAGCGCAAAGTTGGTCTCAAGGCTGGCACGTGGTGAGCCAATACCGATGACTTTTTTATCTTTGATACGTTTGATGGTTTCGTCTAACGCATAGTCGATATTGATTTTAACGTGCTTGTCATTGATAAGCTCAAGCGCTTGCGTTGGACGGTCTTCGCGATTGACATAACCGTAACCAAAGCGACCACGGTCACATAAGAAGTAACGGTTTACTTCACCGTTATAGCGGTTTTCAATACGGCGCAATTCACCATAACGCTCGCCCGGTGAGATATTACAACCGGCTGAGCAACCATGACAGATGCTTGGCGCATACTGCATGTCCCATTTACGGTTATAGCGCTCAGAGTGGGTTTTATCGGTAAAGACACCGGTTGGGCACACTTCGGTTAAGTTACCAGAGAATTCACTTTCGAACTGACCGTCTTTATCACGACCAAAATAAACGCGCTCGTTTGAGCCATAAACGCCCAAATCTTCGCCGCCCGCATAGTCTTTATAAAAACGGACGCAGCGATAGCAAGCGATACAGCGGTTCATCTCATGAGCGATAAACGGCCCAAGCTCTTGATTATGATGGGTACGCTTAGTAAAGCGATAGCGACGACGGCTATGACCTGACATATAGGTCATGTCTTGCAAATGACAATGTCCGCCTTCTTCACAAGTTGGACAGTCATGCGGATGGTTGATCATCAACAGCTCAACCATCGACTTACGAAAGGCTTTGGCTTCATCGTCAGTGACCGAGATGTACATATCATCGCCCGGAGCGACCATACATGACATCACGAGGCGACCGCGACCCGCTTCCATATCTTCTTTAGACTGATATTGCTTAACCGCACACTGACGGCAAGAGCCGACTGAACCTAAGGCGGGGTGATAACAAAAATACGGCACATCAATGCCGAGTGATAAACATGCTTGTAGCAAGTTATCTGCGCTATCTACTTCGACAGTGGTTCCATCAATATGTATGACTGCCATGCCGCTCTCCTTATTTCACTTCTGGCTGTTGATTGGCTGCAGCCTCAATGACATCTTCACCAACCGCCTGCGCAATTTTTTGATCAAACTCAGGACGGAAATATTTAATTGCACTCATCAGTGGTTCCATCGCACCCGGCGCATGGGCACAGAAGGTTTTGCCGATCCATAAATCACGGGTTAAGCCTTCTAATTTCTCAACATCACCGATTTGACCTTGACCATCATTGATAGCGGTCAATATTTTCACGCCCCACGGTAGACCATCACGGCACGGCGTACACCAACCGCATGATTCACGTTGGAAGAAAACCTCAAGGTTGCGCAGTAATGGCACCATGTCTTGTTCTTCATCGACGACCATGATTAGCCCAGTACCCATACGGCTACCGGCTTTTTGAATGGTGTCAAAATCGACTACGGTATCTAAATGGTCAGCGGTTAAAAAGTCGGTTGATGCACCGCCCGGTAACCAAGCCTTGAGCTTTTTACCTTCCTTCATACCGCCAGCGAAATCTTCGATAATTTCGCGCGCCGTATAACCAAATGGTAGCTCCCATAGACCGGGATCATTGACCAGACCTGAACAACCAAATAGCTTGGTACCCGGGGTTTCAACCACGCCTTTGGCTTTTGGTAAATCTTGATACCATTTACTACCGTGCAAAATAATCGCTGAAACGTTATGTAGAGTTTCAACGTTATTAACGACGGTTGGACGTCCCCATGCACCTGCCACCTGCGGAAACGGTGGTTTGGTACGCGGATTGGCACGGCGACCTTCTAGGCAATTAATCAAAGCGGTTTCTTCACCGCAAATATAACGACCAGCGCCGGTATGGACGTGCAAATCAAAGCTAAAGTCAGACCCTAAGATATTGTCGCCGACCAAATTATTGGCACGCAACTCTTCAAGCGCAGCCGTTAAACGCTCCGCTGCTAAGATATACTCGCCGCGAATAAAGATATAACCGGCCGTTGCACCAATCGCATAGGCAGAAATCAGCATACCTTCGATAAGCTGTAGCGGTAGACGCTCCATCAAGAGACGGTCTTTAAAAGTACCCGGCTCCATCTCATCGGCATTACAGACAAGATAACGTGGACCGCCATCGGGTGGTGCCATGAGCGACCATTTAATACCGGCTGGGAAACCTGCACCGCCACGACCTTTGACCACTGCTTCTTTGATGGTATTTAAAGTGTCGGCTGGCGATTGGTTTAAAGCCATTTTTAAGGCTTCAAATCCGCGTAGCGATTCATAAGTGGCTAAGTCCAATACCGCATCGTGATGGGCGAGGCGCCATGTAAGCGGTTTGGTTTCACTAGTTGCGGTTGCTTTATCGCCATAGACAGGAATGCGCTGGTCATTTAATTGGCTTGGCGCTTTGCCTTGACCGCGACGAGCAATCTGCTCTGAAATCGTTAAACTCATGCGTATAGCTCCAACAATTGGGCGACTTCGGTGGGCTGCACAGGACCATAGGTGTCTTCATTAATTAAGACAGCAGGACCTTTGTCACAGTTGCCCAAACAGCAAATCGGCAATAGCGTAAAACGGTTATCAGCGGTGGTCTGACCATAGTCGATGCCCAGCTGCGCTTTTAATTCAGCGGCCAGCGCTTCGTAACCAGTTAGATAACAAGCCACTGAATCACAAATAAGGATGACATTGCGACCGACTGGCTGACGATAAATACGGTTAAAGAAGGTTGCCACCCCATCCATATCGGTCACAGGAATATTTAGAATATTAGCGATGGCATTGACTTGTGCATCATCGACCCAGCCATTACGCTTTTGCACGATTTTTAGTGCATCTAAAGACGCTGCCCGTGGATGGGGATAATGATGCATAAACTCATGGATAGCCGCAATTTCTTCAGCGGTTAAGATACTTGCCACATCTACTTTTGGCATTTTATCGGAAACAATTCTCATAATCTTTTTCTTTCCTCACTCAGCCCACTGTTAAGGTTGCGCTCATGGCGCAACGACAGCGTTTTGGTGTGCCAGTTTGGCGATAACATGTTAATGAACGTGTCTTACTTTTAATACTTAACTTCTAATATTTGACATTAATAGCATTTAGCATTGATAAAAGATGATGATCAATGCATTACGGCTAACATTTAGCGGTCACAATCGGCCATCACAATATCAATCGATGCCAAATACATAATGGCATCGGATACCAATGAGCCATTAATCACCGATGGCATCTGCTGCAGGTGCGCAAATGTCGGCGTGCGAATACGGGTACGGTAGCTCATCGTCGCTTTATCGGAGGTGATGTAATAACTATTTAAGCCTTTGGTGGCTTCAACAATTGTGGTGCACTCACCCGCTGGCATCACAGGACCCCAAGAGACGGAGATAAAGTGGTTAATCAAGGTTTCGATATCATTCAAGGTCCGGTCTTTTGGCGGTGGTACTGCCAATGGATGATCGGCTTTATAAGGACCTTGCGGCATGTTATCCATACATTGACGGATGATACGTAACGACTGGCGCATCTCTTCAACTTTTACCATACAGCGATCATAAGCATCGCCGTTATAGCCGACTGGCACTTCAAAGTCGTAATTCTCATAGCCCATATACGGACGTGCTTTACGCAAATCAAAATCTAAACCTGTTGCACGTAAACCTGCGCCGGTGACGCCCCATGCCAATGCTTGCTTGGTATTATATTGCGCAACGCCTTGAGTACGACCTTTAAGCACACTGTTTTGCAGCGCTGCTTTGACATATTCATCCAAGCGTTTTGGCATCCATTCTAGGAACTCGCGAACCAAACGCTGCCAGCCACGCGGTAAATCGTGCGCTGTACCGCCGATACGGAACCACGCAGGATGCATACGGTAACCGGTAACGGCTTCGATGACGTCATAAGCTTTTTGGCGGTCGGTAAACATATAGAATACTGGCGTCATACCGCCCGCATCCTGAATAAAGGTACCGACGAACAGCAAGTTATTGGTAATACGGAAAAACTCACTCATCATCACGCGGATGGTTTCAGCGCGCGGCGGAATGGTGATACCGGCAAGCTTTTCAACCGACATGATATACGGTAGCTCATTCATTACGCCGCCGAGATAGTCAATACGGTCGGTATAAGGAATAAATGAGTGCCACGTTTGACGCTCAGCCATTTTTTCGGCGCCGCGATGGTGATAGCCAATATCAGGGATACAATCGACCACTTCTTCGCCATCAAGCTGAAGTACCAAACGGAAAGCACCGTGAGCTGATGGATGGTTAGGACCGATGTTCAAGAACATAAAGTCTTCATCACGACCCGAGCGTTTCATGCCCCACTCTTCAGGGACAAAGCGCAGGTTTTCTTGCTCGTATTGTTGTTTGGCGGTATTCAAGAAATACGGGGTAAATTCAGTTGCCCGCGCATGATACTCTTTGCGCAGTGGATGACCTTCCCAATATTTTGGCAATAAGATACGGGTTAAATGCGGATGACCTGTAAAGACAATACCAAACATATCCCACACTTCACGCTCATACCAGTTGGCATTTGGCCAAATCTTGGTCGCGCTCGGTACATTAATATCGTCTTCGCTTAGCGCGACTTTGATACGCACATCGCTATTGCGCTCAAGCGACATCAAATGATAAAACACCGTAAAATCGCTGTCAGGCAACCCTTGGCGATGTTGACGCAAGCGCTCATCTATCGCTGATAAGTCAAATAGCATGACATAAGGTTTTGGCAATTTACGCAGGTATAATAGAACATCTAATAAGTCGGCACGCGCAACCCACACCGTTGGAATCTCATCCACCGTGTGCTGTACGACAAACTTACCAGCATATTTTTCTTCCAGCTCTTTGATAACTGCTGGGACAGGCTTGATTTTAGGATCCATGTTGTTAGGATCTATGTTTTCAACTACCGTGACCATGAATGATGTCTTCCTTCATTAATCATAACCGAGCTATGTTAATCATAACCGAGCTGTGATAAGCGTACGCGCACTTCTAAGAATTATGAACAACTGAGCTAAAATGCCAAAGTAAATACTTACGTAAAGCAAATACTCACGTAATAAGCTAAATACTGTCTGGGCTACGCAAGTTTTTCACAGCGATACGATCTGCTTGCTTACGGTCACGCTCAGGCGTCATTTGTGGCTGATAGATACCCTGCTCATTGACATGAATACCCAGCGGACGACGCTCTTTAGTAATCGACTCTTGCAGCAGCATCAAGCCTTGAATCAAGGCTTCTGGACGCGGCGGACAACCGGGTACATAAACATCGACGGGAATAATCTTATCCACGCCTTGCACCACTGAGTAGATGTCATACATACCGCCCGAGTTGGCACAAGCACCCATTGAGATGACCCATTTTGGCTCAAGCATTTGCTCATATAGACGCTGAATAACCGGTGCCATTTTTACAAAGCAAGTACCAGCAACAATCATCACGTCCGCCTGACGGGGCGAGGCGCGAATAACTTCGGCACCAAAGCGTGATAAATCGTGAACCGCAGTTAAGGTAGTTGCATATTCGACATAACAGCATGAGGTACCAAAGTTAAATGGCCACAGTGAGTGCTTGCGCCCCCAGTTTGCTGTTGAATGGACAAGGTCTTCGAGACGACCCATAAAGACGTTTTTATTGACTTCGTCTTCGAGCGGGTCATTGACCGTTTGACTAGTCTGTGCAGGATAGGTATCTGCATCAGGGTTGGCTTTTGTTAATGTGTATTTCATAACATACAACCTTTATTTTAAGCGCCATGCGGCAATCAGATTGCCACTACGAGCGCCATAACTTCTATTATGAATAAATTAATCATGCTGACATGCGGGAATAAGGCTAAAACAATCTAGCTATAATAAGCTAATCTAGCTATAAGCAATTAGCGTTCGACCTTATCGGGCTGCGCAGAGGTGGCAAAATCCACGGAGGTAATATTACCTGTGGTATTAATATGATCGATATTCTGCAAATGACGACGATTGGTCTCAATATTGTTCGAGACATTAATTTGCCCTGAAGATTGCGCCGGTATTTTACCCGTCGGATCAACCATCAGCTCATCAACACCATCAAATTTGGTGATGTCTGCCAAATTGAAACCTGCCGGAGCCGCATGTAAGCGAGGTTGCTTACGGCGTTTATCCGCCGGTGCCCAGTTCATCGCACCCAGACTGAGCTCGTATACCAAGCCAATAATCAAGATGGTGATAAATATTGCGGCAGCGACAAAGCCAAGCCAGCCCGCCTCACGAACGGAAACCGCATAGGCATATAGATACAGCGCTTCTAAATCAAAAATAACGAAGAAGATGGCCACCAAATAGAATTTAGCAGACAAACGAATGCGGGCGTTGCCAGCTCCGACAACACCCGCTTCAAATACCTCTTCTTTTTGTGAGCCCTGAGAGCGACCGCCAAGTAAGCGCGGAACGACCAGCATAAATACAACTAGCCCAATGGCGGCTAAAATAAAAGCGATTGCTGACCAATTAAAAGCAGACATGATAATACGTGCTCCTCACCCAATCGAGTGTCAAGCGTACCGCAAATACTCACAAATAATGGTGGTAATGGCGACAGGCGTAACGCAGACGAAAACACAAAGTAACTGTCATTGAGTCACTTTATTTGAGTAAATTTGTTTAAATAACTCAGTGATTTAAATAACTCAATGATTGTCTAAATCAATGACTATTATAGCTACTGTGCTGGTAATAACCAATTATCAAGCTTATTGACGACGATGTCAGACGTGACCAACTGTAGATGTTCCGCTCTGTACACGGATAAAAAGGCTGGTCGCCCAACGCATCTTGTAACAACGTAAGATCAACGTATTAAATCAATATCATATCCGGTGTTTACTTAATTGATTTAATAGCTCATTACACGTGGTCAACAATGACGTGACAACTGGCATAAATTATTTACGTACTATACGCATATCGGCAATCAAAAGCTAGTTTTTAACTGCATTGAACGGTCATTTTCTCTGCAAAAAAAATATGTTTTTTTTACTACGACCTATGATATAGACGTTACCTTATATTAAGCCCAAATCCATATTTCTAAAAAGGCGCTGGTATATATAGTGTAAGTCACGCAATCCAAACGCTTTTTTACTCGGCATGCATCCTTCAACTCCTCACCCAAAGATAGGGTTTTTGCTTTATAATGACCCACCGAATTCCATGGTCGTATCGGCAGCTTTTTTAATGACGGCACTTATGGTTAATTGTCACAAAATATTAACTGCTCTGTGCTTAATTAACAAACGGATTGAATAATCTTACCGACGCCATATTTTGATATCAAGATGAGGCAGCAAGCTATAATGTTATGTTGTCATGTTGCGCTAGCAATTTGCTTAATGCGTGCGATATTGATTGAACTTAGCGGCTGTTAATATCGAAGCTCGCCCCCTTTTGCTTATTTTTTTTGCTTTTGTCTTACAGGTCACCTTATGAGTCAACTTAATCCCAAACAACAAGAAGCGATGCTCTACGTATCTGGTCCATTGCTCGTGCTAGCAGGTGCCGGCTCCGGTAAGACATCGGTTATTACCCGTAAAATTGCCTATCTAATAGAAGAATGCAACATGCCAGCCGAGCGCATTACGGCGGTGACTTTTACCAATAAAGCGGCGCGCGAGATGAAAGCCCGGGTCAGTAAATTGCTGCCGAGTGAAAAAACCCGCGGGCTGACGGTGTCTACCTTTCACCAATTTGGGCTACAGTTTTTACGTTATGAGCTGATTCATACGCCGCTTAAAGGTAACTTCTCCATCATGGACAGCGACGACAGCAAACGTCTGCTGATGGAGCTGATGATGCGTGACAATTTAAGCGGCGCAGAAAGTCGTGAGTTGGTCGGCAAAGCGATAAAAATGATTTCTGATTGGAAAAACGATCTGATTGAGCCGGACAAGGCAATGGAAACCTTAGACGACCCAGAAGATATGATTTTTGCCACCCTTTATGCTTTATATGAGCGCAATCTGCGTGCTTATAACGCCGTTGATTTTGACGATTTGATTGTCTTGCCAACCAAAATCTTACGTGAAAATAGAGAGCTGCGTGATAAATGGCAAAACCGTATTCGTTATTTGCTCGTCGATGAATATCAAGATACCAATACCGCCCAGTATGAGATGATTAAATATCTGGTCGGACCACAAGGACGCTTTACCGTCGTTGGCGATGACGACCAATCTATCTATGCGTGGCGCGGCGCAAAACCTGAAAACATGGGATTATTGAAAGAAGATTTTCCAAAATTAAAAATAGTCATGCTTGAACAAAATTATCGTTCAACCACGCGTATCTTGACCTCTGCCAACGCCGTTATTACCAATAACGAGCATTTATTTGAAAAGAAACTCTGGTCAGATAAAGGTCAAGGCGAAAAAATTCGCATTATTAATTGCCGTAATGACGATGATGAATCCGAGCGCGTGGCAAAAGAGATTGTCACGCATAAATTGCGTTTCGGTAATGAATGGGAGCAATATGCGGTTCTTTATCGCAGTAACTTTCAGGCGCGCATGCTAGAGGCACAGCTTCGTCAGTTGCAAGTGCCTTATAAGTTATCAGGTGGTCAGTCGTTCTTTGCCCGTAGTGAAATCAAAGACATCATGGGTTATTTGCGTTTGATTCTTAACCCAGAAGATGACAGCGCATTTTTACGGATTATTAATACGCCGAAGCGCGGGATGGGACCAGCGACACTTGAAAAGCTTGGTCTATTTTCACAAGAGCATAGCATCTCGTTATTGGCGTCTTGTACCCATGCCGGTCTAGCTCACGTCTTGCCGTCTAAGGCTTATGGGACGTTGAAGGAGTTTGGCGATTTTATTGGGCATTATACCCGTGAGCTCGATCAGCATCCCGACCCCGTGCCAATCGTCCGTCAAATGATTGATGAGACCGGTTATATTGACTTTGTCCGTAGCGATTCTAAAACGCCACAACAAGAAAAAAATCGCATCGATAATATCGACATGCTATATACCAGTATTCAATCGCTGATTAATCGCGCCGAAGAAGACGAAGACCGCACTATTGATACCATCATTCGTAAGCTGGTCTTGCTTGATATGCTTGAGCAGCAGCAAGAAGAAGAAAATACCAATAAAGTGAACCTCATGACCTTACATGCGGCAAAAGGTTTGGAGTTTGATTTTGTTTATATCATGGGGCTTGAGGAAGAGATGCTACCGCACCGCAATTCTATTCTTAGCGAGACGGTCGAAGAAGAGCGGCGTTTAATGTACGTAGGTATTACCCGCGCCCGTCGTGAGCTGACATTGACACTTGCCACCCAGCGCCGCGCAGGTGGTCAGATGCGCGTGACGTCTGAATCACGCTTTTTAGATGAATTGCCAGAAGATCATATTGATTGGCCTGCCAAAGCGAAAAAGAAAAAAGCCAGCAAAGACCCTGAAAAAGTTGCTGATGAATACTTGGCTAACATTCGTGCTTTATTAGGTAATCGCTAAGTTTGATAGCTAAAATTGGCTGATAAATACTGCTAATCTATTAAATATAAAGCCGATACTTTAATTATTATTAATACCTTTTAAAAACTTGGAACTTTTATGCCCACCTCGACGCCGAATGCTGAACGACCATCGACACGACAGGGAGACTACAATCCGGCGGAATCTAACGGCGAATATAAGCTACTGTATTTGCAAGAGTTGGTCGCAGATAAAGCCTATGAGGCCATTACCGAGTTTTTAGCCAAGCAATCAGAATATGAGATTGCCAGCTTATTAGAATCGTTTCCTAGCCAAAATCGCTTATTGATTTGGGCGCAGGTGCCAGAAGATATCAAAGGTGAAGTGCTTGCGGAGTTAGAGTTTGATACCCGCCAGCCGCTGTTAGAAAACGTTTCTTCAAAAGAGATATCGCTTTTTACCCAAGACCTTGATGCACAAGATATCTCCGAGATTTTAGATACCGTTACCGAAAGTGTGCGCACCTCGGTGATGGCAACTCTAGATGAAGATATTCGCATTCAGGTCAATAAGCTCGATACCTATGCCGACTGGGAAGTTGGTAGTTATATGGATCCTGATCTTATTCAGATTAGAGACGATATTACGCTAGCGGAAGTACAAAACTGGCTGCGAGAAAATGACGACCTGCTCGATGACGAGAGCCAAGAGCTTTTGGTCGTCGACCAAAGCCAGCAATTACTCGGGCTGCTCAGTTTGGTCGATTTGATTAAACATGACCAACGTACCCTAGTATCGGCATTAATTGATGCGGCCATTACCATTAATGACCGCTTAGATATTCAAGATGCGGCAGCGATTTTCCGTTCAGAAGATATTCGCTTTGCCCCGGTGATTAACAGTCACGGCGAGCTGGTCGGTCAACTGAATGGCGAAGATATCATGGAGATTATCCAAGATGATGTCGACAGCACCATGAAAAATCTTGCCGGTGTCAGCCAAGATGAAGAGCTGTTTGCGCCCATCCTAACCAGTGCCAAAAGCCGTAGTATTTGGCTTGGTATTAATTTATGCACCGCACTATTGGCGGCCGCAGTGATTGGCCAGTTTGAAGCCGTACTGGCAAAGGTCGTGGCGCTAGCGATATTAATGCCCGTGGTTGCCAGTATGGGCGGTATTGCAGGCTCGCAAACGCTTACCGTCGTCATTCGTGGTATGGCGATGGGTCAAATCGGTGGTTCAAACCGCCTATGGTTATTAAATAAAGAGCTGTGGGTTGGGGCGATAAACGGTATCATATGGGCGATAATCATGGCGTTTATTGCGCAATTGTGGTTTCATGACATTAAAATCAGCGCTGTCATTGGCCTTGCTATCGCGATTAATATGACCGCCGCCAACGTTTCAGGCATCAGTATTCCGCTAATGCTCAAACGTATGAATATCGACCCTGCGCTATCCGCCTCGGTTATCTTAACCACCGTGACCGATATTGTCGGCTTTATGTCGTTTTTGGGCTTGGCGAGCGTGTTGATTCTTTAGTTAATCGCCTATGAAAATCTGAAAACTAAAAGTTAACAATCAGCAGCTATTTATAAAAATAGTTGTTGTTAAGCATTTAAAACCTAAAAGTTAAAAATGTGATTCATTCTGTTTACAACACCATTAAATCGTTAAGTGAGTGCGTTATGCAAGCTGTACAAGTTAAAGTATTAAACCCTAAAATTACTGAAGATAAAGCGTTCTCGCTACCGACACGTGCCACCGATGGCAGTGCAGGTATCGACTTGCGTGCCTGCATTGACGAGCCATTGACGATTAAAGCCGGTGCCACGCATTTGATTGGTACTGGTTTAGCTGTTTATATTCAAGACCCTAACTTTGCTGGCATGATTTTACCGCGCTCTGGTCTCGGTCATAAGCATGGTATCGTCTTAGGTAATTTGGTCGGCTTGATTGATGCCGATTATCAAGGTGAGCTGATGGTTAGTATTTGGAATCGCAGCAATGAAGATTTTGTCTTAAACCCAGCAGAACGTATGGCGCAATATGTGGTCGTACCAGTCGCCCGTCCAGAGTTTGAAGTAGTGGCAGAATTTAGTGATACCAGCGCGCGCGGTGCTGGTGGTTTTGGCCACTCTGGTCGTCAGTAGTCCGTACTGATTTACCATTTTAATTGTTGATTATGATGACAATCTAAAAATCATACTAATTTAACAATCATAATAACTTAACAATCACGACAATAAGGAGAGTAAGCGATGCCGTCTTTTGCTGCGCAGCAATCCTTATTTCGTGCTTATGATATTCGTGGTTCGCGCCAGCAGTTTACCAATGACTTTATTCACGCATTGGGGTACGCTTTTGCTCATCTTTATCAAGTTCAGCAAAATATTGATAGTAAAAAACATAGCGCAAAAAATAGCAAAATTAGCAGTGAAAACAATCGCCAAAGCACTAATGAAAAAATCATTGTCGTCATTGGTTATGATGTGCGCTGTGATAGCAATACCATTGCGCAGGCACTTGCTCATATTTTGTCTCAGCAAGGTATACAAGTCATTCAACTGGGCTTAGTGACCACGCCTATGATGATTTTTTGGGCGGAGCAATATCAGGGACATGGCATTATTGTCACTGCCAGCCACTCTGCTAAAGATATTTTAGGGGTGAAATGGCTCGTCAATCATATCTCGCCTAGCAGCACAGACATTCAGGCGCTATATCATCAACTGGGTATTGATAATGCGCAAAACCCGTCTTTGGACAGCATTGCTAAGCCCATTTATCATAAACAACAGCAGTTACCTGCTAAGCAAGTCGCAAGCGCTTATAGCAACGCCATTACGCAAGTTTTTAAGCAAATTTATCAACATAATAATCAGCTTCTTAACCAAACTGCAGAAGATAGTCAACTACCCTCCTCCAAACTTGATTTAGTGGTGGTGATTGATTGTATGCACGGTGCGACCAGCAATATCGCCAAGCCTTTATTTACGCATTTTTGCCAAAGTGTCATCATGCTGAATGATACGCCAGACGGTGACTTTCCCGCCGGCAATCCCGACCCGACTGAGCCGCAGCGTCTTAAGCAGTTGCAGCAAAGCGTGCTTTTGCATCAGGCAGATATAGGTATCGCCTTTGATGGTGATGGCGATCGGTTAATGGTAGTTGATAATCGGGGCAAAGTCGTCACTCCCGACCATCTGCTTTATCTGTTAGCAACAGTAGCTGTCAATCAGCGCCCTCAATCGTTAAATGCTTCATTATCAAACTCTCAAGTGCTCTTTGATATTAAATGCTGCCATCATTTACCAAAGCTTATTACTGAGCTTGGCGCAACGCCTGTGATTAGTAAAACAGGTAGCAGCCTGATGCGGCAACAAATACAGAATTCTGGCGGTCAAATTATCTTTGCCGGTGAATTATCTGGGCATTTTATTTTTAATGATGGCTACTTTATTCTTTATGATGATGCCATGTATGCAGCATTAAGACTACTCCATTGGTTAGCTAAACCACTGCCTGCTAAGCCGAATTGTGCGAGAAACTTAGCCGATATCATTGATGCTTTACCCGTTATCGTCAGTACGGCTGACCATTATTTACCGCTACCAGCAACCGCTCTTACCGACTGTTCCATCGTGCAGCAACTGGCAAGATTCTGCCAGTATTTACAGAAATTGGTTCATGTGACATCAGCAGCTTCTATTACCCAACCTGACCCACAAGCAATCATTAGCTGTGCGCCGTTACTTTGTACTTGTTCGGCTAAAAACCAATATACCACTTTAGAGCAGGCGCAAAAATTATTACCAGTGGGCACCAAGCTCAGCTGTATCGATGGAGTACGTTTGGATTTTGCACGCGGGTTTGGCGTATTACGCCAATCAAATACCAGTCAAAATCTGACCGTGCGCTTCGCTGGTGATAGCATCGCCGATCTTATCGATATCCAAACGAGGTTTGCCGCTTTATGCCGCCCATTTAACGAGCATTTAGCCACGCAAATACTGGCTATTGTTGCTGAGTAAATGTTATTTAACTGATTTTTTACCATTTATTTTATTAGAGAACGCCTTATTAGAAAATGCTAGAAAGAAACAGAAACCCTCAATTAATCCACCGCTTAACCCTGTCTTTTAGGAGCTTGTCATGACGCTTAATTTGGATGAAGCCAAAATTACCGCAGAAGTATTAACCACGGCGCTGCCTTATATTCAACGCTTTGTTGATAAATTAATCGTGGTTAAATACGGCGGCAATGCCATGACCGACCCTGCGCTTGAAAGCTCCTTTGCCCGTGATATCGTCTTATTAAAAACCGTTGGCATGCATCCTGTGGTCGTACATGGCGGTGGTCCACAAGTGGATAATTTGTTAAAAGAGCTTGGTCGTCAATCTGATCGTATAGACGGTATGCGCGTGACTGACAAAAGTACGATGGATATCGTCGAGATGGTACTCGGCGGAAGCGTCAATAAATCTATCGTTAGCTTAATCAACAAGCACGGTGGACGCGCGATTGGTCTGACGGGTAAAGACGCCAATTTAATCCTAGCTAAAAAGTTAATGATGGAAAAAATAGGTGCAGATGGTATTGCCGTGCCCGTCGATTTAGGCTTTGTCGGTGATGTGGTCAGTGTCAATAAAGACGTGATTAATATGCTGATTGCTTCTGATTTTATCCCTGTTATCGCCCCTCTTGGCGTCGATGAAGAAGGCAATACTTATAATATCAATGCCGATTTGGTCGCGGGTAAGGTTGCAGAGTTTTTGCAAGCTGAAAAGCTCATGCTCCTAACCAATATCAAAGGGGTATTGGGACGCGACGGTGAAGTCGTCACTGGATTAACGCCAAAGACAGTCGATAGCCTTATTGAAGATGGTACGATTTCAGGCGGTATGATTCCTAAGATTCAATGTGCGCTTGATGCGGTACGTAGCGGCGTAAAAAGTGCCGTTATCGTCGATGGTCGTGTGCCGCATGCGACGCTGTTGGAGATTTTTACCAATAAAGGGGTTGGTACACTTATCAGTCGCGATATTGATGCGACCATGCTTTAGTTTCTTGAGGAGTCAATTATGCCGCTGTGGCTATGGTGTCTACTGTTTGCTTTAGAGAGCCTTTATTGCTGGTGGATTATTGGTTATGGCGGTGCGCGCTGGATAGAGGGATGGAAATCGTTCTTTATGATTGAATGGTTTGCACTTGATTGGACAGCCGAGCAAATCCGTCTTTATGTGCTCATTATTTGGTGCTTCAGTGTGATCTGGTTTATCGTAGGTATTATAAAGCCCGAGCTTAGAATCTAAGCTTGGGCTTTTGCAATTGGCCAAAAACTTCCTTTACGAAAAAGTTGTGTCGAATGCTTCTTCATCATAACCACATAGCAAAAAAAGCTTATCTTTAATTTCACCTTCAACTATCGGACGTTTAATCATACTGGTATTTTCTACAAGCAAATCGATGGCAGTATCTATATTGGCATCAGCGGCTTGTTTTTGCTCATCAGTCAGTTTACGCCAAGTGGTGCCGCGTTTATTTAGCACTTTATTGATACCCAGCTCATTTACCCAACGCTGTACGCTTTCCTTATCAATGCCTTGTTTTTTATAGTCATGAAAGTCATAGCTGACACCTAGCTCATCAAGCTTAGTAAAAGCTTTTTTCATCGTGCTACAAGATTTGATACCGTAAATAGTGATGGTCATAAAAACTCCAAATCAATGATCATTATTTTGTTTATTATACCTAACTGACATCAGCATTTGGTTTATGACGACGAAAACATTCATAAGCGTATTCACTTTGCAGATTTATCGCCTTTACGGTGAGCAAACACCCCATCATATCGTCGCAATTTTTGCCAAATTACGCTATGCTATGGCATTGTAAAATTTTACCCAATTTATCTGTAACAACCTATTCCGAGCCAACTATGAGCAACGCCGTGACAGCAGAAACTGCTAATACTACCCATACCAATAATACTTCTATCGATAACGCCCAGTATCAGCCGCAACTTATTGAAGCGGCGCAGCAAGCCAAATGGGCAACTGACAAGCGTTTTGAAGTAAGTAACGAGCCAAGCGACAAACCAAGTCGCTATATGCTGTCGATGTTCCCTTACCCAAGCGGTAAGCTGCATATGGGTCACGTGCGTAACTATACTATCTCTGATGTACTGAGCCGTTATTATCGCCTAAAAGGCTATGAAGTCATGCAGCCAATGGGTTGGGATGGTTTTGGTCTGCCAGCAGAAAACGCCGCGATTGCCAATCAAACACCGCCTGCCGAATGGACGTTTGCCAATATTGACAGCATGCGCGCGCAGCTTAAATTGCTTGGTTTGTCTATTGATTGGTCACGTGAATTTGCCACTTGTAGCCCTGAGTATTATCAATGGGAGCAGTGGTTGTTTTTGCAGTTATACAAAAAAGGCTTGGTTTATAAAAAGCTTGCCACCGTCAACTGGGATCCGGTCGACAATACCGTGTTAGCCAATGAGCAAGTCATTGATGGTAAAGGTTGGCGTAGTGGCGCGGCGGTCGAAAAGCGCGATATCCCAATGTATTATTTTAACATCACCGATTATGCTGATGAGCTGCTTGATGATTTAGACCAGTTAGAAGGTCACTGGCCGTCTGAAGTGCTGACCATGCAGCGCAACTGGATTGGCCGTAGTGCCGGTATGGAAGTCCATTTCCCTTATGAGCTGGCTGGCGAAACCAATACCTTAGATGTGTTCACGACTCGTCCTGATACTTTGATGGGTGTGACTTATGTCGCAGTCGCGGCCGAGCATCCGTTGGCACAATACGCATCTGAACAAGATGAAGCGATTGCCCAATTCTGTGCCCTTTGCAAAAAAGGCTCGGTTGCCGAAGCAGATTTGGCTAAAGCTGAAAAAATCGGGATGGATACGGGTCTTACCGTCACTCATCCATTGACTGGCGAAGAAGTGCCTGTATGGGTTGCCAACTATGTACTGATGAGCTATGGCTCAGGTGCGGTGATGGCGGTTCCTGCTCATGATGAGCGCGATTACGAGTTTGCGACCAAATATAATTTGCCAATTAAGCAAGTGATTGACATTCCTGCTGGCTTTCTTGATAAGGTAGAAGAAGACGCTAAAGCGAATAATACTGAGAGCAATCGTGCTTATACCGAGCGCAATACTCTAGTCAATTCAGGCGAATTTGACGGCATGGATTTTGAGCAAGCGTTTGAAGCGATGCTTGCTAAGCTTGAGCCACAACAGCTTGCGAAGAAAAAAATCCAATACCGTCTGCGTGATTGGGGTGTTTCTCGCCAGCGCTATTGGGGCTGCCCTATCCCAATGGTCAACTGTGAGCATTGCGGTACGGTGCCGGTTGAAGAGCAAGATTTGCCGGTTGTCCTACCAACTGACGTCGTCCCTGACGGTCGCGGTAATCCGCTAAAAAATATCCCAGAATTTGTCAATACCACTTGTCCTAAATGTGGCAATCCTGCTGAGCGTGAAACCGATACCTTTGATACCTTTGTAGAGTCGAGCTGGTACTATGCCCGCTTTGCCAGCCCACACGATACAACCAATATGGTCAATAAGTCTGCCGCCAATAAATGGTTGCCGGTTGACCAATATATCGGCGGTGTCGAGCATGCGGTTATGCATCTACTTTATGCACGCTTCTTCCATAAACTGATGCGCGATGAAAACTTGGTCTCAGGTGATGAGCCATTTGCCAATCTAATGACCCAAGGTATGGTACTTGCCGGCACGTTCTACCGCGTGAATAGCGATGGCAGTACTACTTATTACTTTACCGAAGACATCGATATCGACTATAACGAGCGTGGTCAGCCGATTAAAGCCATTTTAAAATCAGACGGTCAGCCAGTGACGATTGGTAAAATCGAAAAAATGTCGAAGTCAAAAAACAACGGTGTCGATCCTCAGATTACCATTGATAAATATGGCGCAGATACCGTGCGCCTTTATACCTTATTTACGGCACCTGCTGACCAAACACTTGAATGGTCAGATGATGCATTAAAAGGCCCTTATAACTTTGTGAAAAAAGTATGGCGCATTGCGACCGAGCATATGCAGGCACTTGACGACGCAAATTTAAATCTTGATACGCTAAATAATGAAGCACTCAATACGGATAACTTAAGCAAAGAAGCGAAAGCCTTACGCCGTAAGACGCATGAAACGATTGGTAAGATTGATAGTGATTTGGGCAAACGCCTAGCACTTAATACGCCAGTTTCTAGCCTAATGGAGCTTGCTAACGAGTTAAGTAACTTCAAAGCAAACAGTGAGCAAGACCTACAAGTACAGCATGAAGCACTGATTGATTTATTGATTATCCTATCGGTATACGCGCCGCACATCGGTGAGCATTTGCTTGAGCAGTTAGGAATGGATACCGTCACCCTAAACTATCCAGAAGTCGATGCAAGCGCTCTAGTGCAAGACATGATTACGATGGTGGTGCAGGTTAACGGTAAAATGCGCGGTAAAATGGATGTCGCGCCTAATAGCGATCCTGAGCAGCTAAAAGCGCAAGCAAAAGCGCTTGAAGGCGTGGCAAAATTCCTTACTGGCGAGATTAAAAAAGAAATCGTCGTACCGAACAAACTGGTTAATATCGTGGTTGCAGGCTAGACCTTTACAACGTTATGTTTTCAAAAACTGGGTTTTTAGACGTTGCGCTTTTGAATGCAGCGTTTTCAAACCTAGTGTTTTAAACCCAGCATTTTTAGACATTGCGTTTTAGGTCTTCTTATCAAAATAAGGATAGCGATTATGTCGTATAAGCACCGAGCTTTGCAGGCACATCAAGCAAAATCAGACGGAAAAAGCAGCATGATTCGTAAATCAGGCACCCAAAAACTGGTAACAGCGCTACTGACAGCTTTGCCAATGTTTGCGGTATTGGGTGCAGGTGCCAGTCTCAGTGGTTGTGGTTTTCAGCTACGCGGCTATGATGCACCCATGCTATTTGATGTTGCTAAGACTGCGGTAATTATCGAAGACAATCGCACCTCATTTCCATTGAAACGTCCCCTAACACGGCGTCTACAATCATTGGGTGTTGAGGTTATTGATAATATGACCTTGGCCGATGTGGCCAGCAATAACCAAAAAGCGGGCGCAGAAACCATTGCAGCAATTACGGTTAATAATGTCCGTTTTAAGCGTTATGAGCTGGTTGGTGTCTTGACAGAGATTCGCTTGGTGATGTCAGCTGATGTCAGCTATCAAAGCGTAGAGAATGGCAAACCTGTGACACTGACCAACCCTATCCAAGTTGAGCGCAGCTATCAATATAATGAGGCATCGGTGAGTACCGATGATCAGCAGGGCGAGCAAATTCGTGATTGGCTTTACGACAGCTTAGCGCGCCGAATTACCGATCAATATGTGGCGATTGCGCTGCCTAAGATTGCCCCTAACAGTGGCAAACCAGCTATGCAAAATGGTAAAGGTTCAGCATCTACTGCTGTTATCGTGCCGCAATCTTAAGGTTGCTGTTTTTTCATTTTTAAACGTTCATGTTTTAACAATATCATTGTTAAAACATAACCTTACTAAAGCTGCCTTTATTTAAAGTGCTTTTTTAAATAATGGCAGCTTTACTTCCCTATTCATAACCTTGTGTCCTTCTTCGTCTATGCAAGATACTTTTATACAAGCTTATCCAAAACTGCTACAACCTTCCGTTGCAGTAGCAGGCTTGTGGCTGGCACACGGTGATGAGCCCTTACTCAGTCAATGGCTTATCGATGCGCTGCGTCCGCATTGGCGCGCGCAGAATTACGCCATTAAACGTATCGAGCTGGTGTCAGTAAAGAGCTGGCAGGAAGTGTTATCAGAGCTTGGCAGTCAGTCTTTATTCGATGATGCCAGTGCGTTGATTGTCACGGGTAACCATAAACCTGATAAAGCCGTTATTGCCGAGCTAGAACGTTTTGCCGTCGATGCACAGACAGGAGCTCATAGTCATAGCTTGTTATGGCTCACGCCAAAGCAGGATAAACGCGCCCAAACCAGCAAATGGTTTGCGCCATTTGCGCAATATGGTCACGTTATCGACTGCAATTTGTATAACGAGCAACAACGTCAGCAGTTATTGCAGATACAAGCCCAGCAGTTCGGCTTAACATTGTCGCAAGAAGCTTGGCAGCTGCTGATGTCACATACCGAGCATCATTTGCTCAGTGCCTATCAAACCTTATGGCGGCTATCGTATTTATTTGCCCCCCAATTAATGGCAAATAGTAGCAGTGACAGTCCTAATAGCAGTGATAGTCATAATAGCCATAGTGCAAATCTTGATAATAATTCTAGCCCGCCTGTGACAAACGTGGCATTAGATATTAATGACTTGCAAGCGGCATTGGTCAGCGATGCGCAGTTCAGTGTATTTGATTTATCCGATGCGATGCTTGCTGGCAATAGCGCCCAAGTTGCTAAAATTATATTTCAGCTGAAAGCGACTGATGAGCCAACCACCTTGGTTTTATGGTCAATTAGTAAAGACATGCGGCAAATCATGCAATTAATGGACGGACAAGACCCGCAAGCGCTTGGCATTTGGCGTAGCAAACAAGGCTTATACCAGCAAGCATGCCGCCGCCACTCAAAAGCTCAGACTGCGACTTGGCCTGCTCTGCTTTATAAGTGTGATCAAGCGATTAAAGGCTTGGTACGCCAGCCAGCGTGGGAGTTATTACTGCAAGCAGCGCTTGAGCTATCAGGGCGAAGGTTATTTCAAGCACATTAAATGATCAGGCAAGCATATACTGATTTCAATAAAAAAGCAGATAGCGGGATAGGAATGAGTTTTTTGCAGCCTCTGTCGGCGTAGGCACAGCAAGCAAAAAAAACGTATTCCTGTCCCGCGTCATAATTTAATGTATTTCTTTCATTTATTATTAACTCTATCCCATAGCTTATTAAAGATAACTCATCACTTTTTCTTATTTAACCCTCTATATAGGGTTATTTTTTTGTCTGTAATTTGTCGCATTATTACTACCACTATGTCTCCTCTTAACGTTTCGCAAACTAATTGCCATTCCCTTTTGTCCAGCAAGCCTCTACTATAGCTACACTTGATTTAACTGTGATTGGATTGTTGTCATGCGCAAAATGAGCAAAAAGTCTGCTATTAAATGGGGCATTATTGCCCTTGTCATCATAGCTTTAGGGGCTTTGGCCTATAAAACCTTTAAACCAAAAGAAACCACACCCAACTATCTAACAGCGACCGCTGAGATTGGCGATATCGAAAATAACGTCATGGCCTCCGGTAAAGTTAAGGCGTTAAATACCGTCGATGTGGGTGCGCAGGTCTCGGGTGAAGTGACGCGGCTGTTTGTTGAAGTCGGTGATGAAGTGCAAAAAGGCGATTTAATTGCGCAGATTGATCAGGTTACCCAAAAGAATAATTTAAGCAATGAGCAAGCGAGCCTTGAGCAAAGTGAAGCGGCGCTACAAAGTGCCCGTGCCGAGTCGTTGAGTCGTCAAGCAAGCCTAAAAAGTGCGCAAGCGGATCTTGCCAGCCGTCAAGCTGAGCTCAGACAAGCACAAGCAGACTTCTCGCGCCTACAAGGCTTACTGGCTATCGATGCGATATCGCAGCAAGATTATGATACGCAAGCGACAAAGGTTGCCACCGCTCAGGCATCGGTCGCTAATGCGCGCGCTGCCATTGAGACAGCAAAAGCCGCAATAGCGACTACCGAGGCGAATATCAATAGCCAACAGGCGGCGTTACGTAAATCTCAAACCAACGTTAGCACCGCGCAGGAAGATTTAAGCTATACCACCATTCGCGCGCCAATGTCAGGGACGGTAGTCTCGGTGACCACTGAGCAAGGGACAACGGTCAACGCCAACCAAACTGCACCGACCATTGTTACCTTAGCCGATTTATCGACCGTGCGTATCAATGCGCAAATCTCTGAAGCCGACGTCATTAACGTCAAAGCAGGCTTACCCGTCTATTTTAATATCATCGGCAATCCCGATCAAAAGTATGATGCGACCCTCAAAGCCATTGAACCGGCTCCTGAGAAAATCAGCGATACTAGCTCTACCGATGCGGCCATTTATTATGTTGGTTATATCGAAGTGCCCAATACCGAGCGCCGCTTTCGCATCGATATGACCGCGCAAGTATATATCGTTATTAATCAAGCAAAAGACGCGCTACTTATCCCCTCTGCTGCCCTACAGCCTGCCGGTAAATCTAAAAAATCCAGCAATGCTAAAAAAGAATCTGCTAAGAGTACTGCCGCGAGTGCTGATAATGACTCTCGTGCAACTACAGCGATGGTGCGTGTACTTAAAGCCGATGGTGAAGTCGTTGAACAAACCGTCAAAGTCGGTATCAATAATCGTGTCAATGCGGAAATTCTAAGCGGTCTTAAAAAAGGCGATGAGGTTATCTTAAGCGAAGAAGGACCTAATATTGGCAGTAAGGGCGGCAGAGGTGGCATGGGTGGCAGAGGCGGTCGACCGTTTTAATATGAGGTTATAGTCGTAAGATTAACGATGTTCAAGCGTTAACACTATTGAATTTTAAAAGGCTCTAAATTTAAAACTCTAAAACCTACGTTGAATCGACGATAGCAAAAAACGAGCGTTGATATTGATTTGATATAAGCAGGATAGCAAATGAGTAACCAAGACCCGACTTCTAATGCCACCGCTACGCCTTTGATGGAAGTCAAAGGACTGATTAGAGAGTTCAAAGCTGGCGAGCAGACCATTCGCGTCTTGCATGATATCAACCTGACCATCAATCAAGGCGAAATGGTGGCTATCATTGGGCAATCAGGTTCGGGAAAATCGACCTTGATGAATATCTTGGGTTGCTTAGACCAAGCGACTGCTGGCGACTATAAGATATTTGGTCAATCGGTCAGCCGCCTAGATGCGGATGAGCTGGCAAAACTGCGCCGTGAGCACTTTGGTTTTATTTTTCAGCGCTATCATCTATTAGGCGACATTAATGCTCGTGACAACGTTTCTGTACCAGCAGTCTATGCTGGGATGGACGGGCAAGCACGTAATGACCGTGCCGAAAAACTATTGTCAGATTTAGGACTGGCGGACAAAGTTAATAATCGCCCAAGCCAGCTATCGGGTGGACAGCAGCAGCGTGTGTCTATCGCAAGGGCGCTAATGAATGGTGGCGATATCATCCTAGCCGATGAGCCCACAGGTGCCCTAGATAGTAAATCAGGTAAAGACGTCGTACAAATCCTCAAAGACTTAAACGCGCAAGGTCATACCATAATAATGGTCACCCATGACCCGGGTCTTGCCGCCCAAGCTGAGCGCGTCATTGAAATCAAAGACGGTTATATCATCGCTGATTATAAAAACGAAGATTATCAGCAAGCAGAAGCCCAGCCAGCGGCGATGATAGATAAGCACCGTAAAAGCGCCTTTAGCAGCTTTATCGACCGCTTATTTGAAGCCTTTAAAATGTCCTTACTTGCCATGCGCGCCCATAAAATGCGCACCTTATTGACGATGTTAGGGATTATCATTGGTATTGCTTCCGTGGTATCGGTCGTCGGTCTGGGGAAAGGCTCACAAGAGCAGATACTCTCCAATATCAGCTCCTTAGGTACCAATACCATTACTGTCACTGACGGCTACCCCTACGGTGACCCTAGGCGTCAGTACAACGATGATAATCTAACCCCGCAAGACGCCCAAGCGGTCGCTGACCAACCCTATGTGCTCAGTGTCAGCCCGCAGCTCAATAGCAATATGAACGTGCGCTATCGTAATATCCAAGAAGCTGCCAGTATCAGTGGCGTTGGTAAAGACTACCTCGATGTGAGCGGTGAAAAGCTGGCACTAGGTCAGGGTTTCGATGAACAAAGTATCCTACGCCGTACCCAAGATATCATTATCGATAATAATGCCAATAAAACTTTTTTTCCTGACAATGCCAATCCGATTGGTGAGGTATTACTAATCGGTAGCGTTCCTGGGCGCGTGATTGGGGTACTAGAGCCAAACGACGGTGGTTTTAGTCGCAGCGTCGATACACCGACGTTATATATGCCCTATACTACCATGATGTCGCGGCTGATAGGCAGTGCCTATATTGAGAGCTTTGTCGCGCTGATTGACAATAATATCTCCTCTGCTGCCGCTGAGTCTGCCATATCTGAGCTGATGAAAAGTCGTCATGGTACCGATGATTTTCGCATCCGTAACTCCGACTCTATTCGTCAGACCATTGAATCTACCACAGCTGCTATGACGTTATTAATATCTTCTATCGCTATTATCTCGTTAATTGTCGGCGGGATTGGCGTGATGAATATCATGCTGGTATCAGTGACCGAGCGCACTAATGAGATTGGCGTACGCATGGCCGTCGGTGCGCGTCAAAGCGATATCATGCAGCAGTTTCTGATTGAAGCCGTTTTGGTCTGTATTTTAGGCGGACTATTGGGTATAGGCATGGCATTTGCGATTGGTGAGCTGATTAACCGTGTCGGCGGCGATAGTTTCAAAGTCATCTACTCATCAACCTCTATTATCGCCGCATTTGTGTGCTCAACGCTTATTGGGGTTGTATTCGGCTTCTTACCTGCTCGTAATGCTGCCAAGTTAGATCCAGTAGAAGCATTGTCTAGAGATTAGAATAATTTTACGACTAACGCTAAAGGTAAACATCAAAAAACAAAGTTGAAAACGCCCTATTAATAGGTTTTTAAAGTCTCTAAAAGCCAATTAATCCTTAAATTTAAAAAAATATGATTAATTTGCACGGATTTGCACTTTTTTTAGCATTCGGGGTTGTAATTGTCATAATTATATATATAATGTGCTCTCACGTTTAGAGATACAAATAATCTAAACGGGTAAACAAGCTTATTGTCTCTTTTGATATTGATTCATGAATAGATAAAGAAATGAAGCTTTAGGACATTGTTTTTGATGTCTAGTTTTAATAAATTTCCCTTTAAGGAAATTTATCTTGCGAAGCTAAAATTGTCATGCAATTTTTTAACGCTTCTCAGGGCCGATAGCTCAGTTGGTAGAGCAGTTGACTTTTAATCAATTGGTCCCGCGTTCGAGTCGCGGTCGGCCCACCATCTTTAGTATTGCCCTTATCATGTATGCTACCCTATCCGGTAGTAGCGTAATAAGTTTAAAGACATTGTTTTTGATGTCTAGTTTTAATAAATTTCCCTTTAAGGAAATTTATCTTGCGAAGCTAAAATTGTCATGCAATTTTTTAACGCTTCTCAGGGCCGATAGCTCAGTTGGTAGAGCAGTTGACTTTTAATCAATTGGTCCCGCGTTCGAGTCGCGGTCGGCCCACCATCTTTAGGAAAGCCCAGTCATTTAATGATTGGGCTTTTTTTTATGCTTTTTTTGGCTAAATGTTTTATTAAAGCTGTAGTTTATAGCGTAAACGTTTTAGCTTTTAACGTTTACGCTTACGAAGGCTAAAACCGTTATTTTGTCGCCAAAGCAATTTATGCTTAATGGTATCTTTAATGGTCCGCCGATGTTTAGGCGCTTGGGCAATCAGCTTGTCAAAAGTAGCGGCATCAATATCCAGCTCACAACCATGCGCCATCATGACATTTGACGGTTTTAAATCTTTTACCTTTTGTAGCGACTGAATATAAACTTTAGGATCATAAATAGGGAATGGCGCGACAAATTTATGGCGCAGCTTGATGATTAAATCAGCGGTATACACCTGACGGCTTGGCAGATGAAACAAAGATAAATCACGATCCGTATGCCCTGGCGTCTCAAGTACCTGCCAATCATCAAACTGGGGTATCGTATCACCATCGCCAACCGTCAAATCAGGTTGCAAATGCGGGCTATACCACAGCCTTGTAATAGCACGCCCTTGCCGCTTGGCCACATAATGCGCTAAACCGATATCCACCAGATGCATAACTCGCCCGCCAACACCGCTGTACCACTGGGTCTCTTTCGCAGCAGAGACGATCAAACAGCCAGTTGCCGTGCGCAGTTTGTGCGCGCCGCCCGCATGATCTGGATGCATATGGGTGACGACCACTACTTTTAAATCGCTGATTGGGCGCTTAAGAGTATTTTTAATATAACCCAGCACCAGCGCCACATCAGGACGACAGCAGCCGTCTAATAGCATCAATTTATCTGGATAAACCGCGAGATAGCTACTTTGAATATACCCATCCAAGCGTACGATATGACATAAACTCATTTATCTTCCTTGACCGCTTTCCTGTCCTTCCACTAGCAAACCAGTGACGTATTAACGATATGTTTTATTCACTTTATGGCTAATAAAATAAAAATTCGTCCTTTAGTATAACGCCCATCCCTGTAAAATAAATGACTTTGAGTGAACGCTTATGACTATAGATAAATAGTTAATATGGCTTTTATTGGACATTTAAAGCGCGAAGATAATAAAAAAACCCAGCACCTAGTTATGACTAGCAGCTGAGTTTTTATTATTAAAAGAGCTAATTATTAAGCTAAACTATCAATTAAGCCAAGTCACGCACTTTTGGCTCCCGTTCCCATAGACGCGATTTGGCATTTTCGATAAAGGTATCAAGTTCAGCCAGTGGCGTGACAAAAGCATCTTTTTCAATCGGTAATTTACTTAAGATAAACTCATCGGTCGCCCCGCAATAAGCAATGGCTTTACAATGTGCATAGGCATCATTAAACCAATCAAGCGTGGCACTGTCTTTAGCCAGCTTCTTTGCTTGCTCGGGCATAATGATACTGACCACCGCATCAAACATCACTGACGGGCCACCAGCTACACGCTCGTCGGCTTGTATGCGAGTATCATCGTCTAAAACCACCTCTTTACTTGGCGCGACGATTTTCACGCGAGCGCCTTCCGCTTTTGCCGCCTCTTCAAACTTCTTAATTTCACTGTGTTTTGAGCCTTCTGCAACTAAAATGCCAATTAAGCGACTTTTTAGGGTTTTAGGCGTCAAGCCAATCGTTTGTAATTTCTCAGAAGTCGCCATATCTTGTATCGGCGCAGCAGGCTCTGCCGCCTCTGGCAATTCCATGCCCAACGCTTTTGCAACACGCTGTGCCAAATCTTCATCAATATTCAGCAGGTGGCCGAGCATACGCGTACGTACATGGGCGGTATCTACTTTACCCAGCTCAAAGGCATAGGCTGAGGCGATATGCGCTTTCTCAGTTGGCGTTTGGCTAAGGTAGAACATACGCGGCTGGCTATAATGGTCAGCAAAGCTTTCAGCGCGCACGCGACCTTTGACGCCATCGTCTAGCTGCTCATGGAACGACTCAAAGCCTTTTTTAATACTTTCACGCGGTCTTGTTGGATCAAGGCTTTGTGGCTCATAAAGGACGCGCGTTTTTGGCACGTGCATCTGCATATGACCGTCTTGCTGATTATTAGCAAACGGACATTTTGGCGCATTAATCGGAATTTGCGCAAAGTTTGGTGAGCCCAGACGTGACAGCTGCGTATCTAAATAACTAAATAGGCGACCTTGTAATAAAGGGTCATTACTAAAGTCGATGCCCGGTGGCAGATGCGATGGACAGAACGCCACTTGCTCCGTTTCGGCAAAGAAATTATCCGGATAGCGATTTAACACCATTTTACCTACGATACGTACTGGCACCATTTCTTCTGGAATCAGCTTGGTGGCATCTAAGTGGTCAAACGGAAACTCATTGGCTTCCTCTTCAGTAAATAGCTGGACGCCAAATTCCCACTCTGGATAATCGCCATTATTAATCGATTCAAATAAATCACGGCGATTATAATCGGGATCCGCACCAGAGATTTTAACCGCTTCATCCCAAATCAGCGACTGCACGCCAAGTACCGGCTTCCAATGGAAACGCACAAAGGTACTCTTGCCGTCCTTATTAATAAAACGATAGCTATGAATACCAAAGCCTTCCATCATCCCCAAGCTACGCGGCAGTGCGCGATCGCTCATCAGCCAAATGACATTGTGCATGGTCTCAGGGCTAAGCGAGACAAAATCCCAAAAAGTATCATGGGCAGAGGCCGCTTGCGGGAAACCACGATCCGGCTCTGGTTTCACCGCATGAACAAAATCAGGGAATTTCATCGCATCTTGAATAAAGAAAATCGGCATATTGTTACCGACGATGTCCCAGTTGCCCTCTTCAGTATAAATTTTCACTGCAAAACCACGCACATCACGCGGCGTATCTTTTGAGCCTTTATTACCAGCAACCGTAGAAAAACGGGTAAATAATGGCGTTTGCTTACCTGTTTCAGTCAAAATCTTAGCAGTGGTAAATTCTTCTAACGATTCGGTCAACTCAAAATAACCATGGGCAGCACTACCGCGTGCATGGACAATACGCTCTGGAATACGCTCATGGTCGAAGTGATTAATCTTTTCGCGTAAAACAAAATCTTCTAATAGCGCCGGACCACGTGCGCCCACCTTCAGGGAGTTTTGATTGTCAGAGATGACCACGCCTTGTTGGGTCGTCATCGCTTTAGTATCGCCATCGGCACGCTGATGCGTTTCACCGCCATTGCCGCGTTCGGTATTCATATCTTTAGCGGGGTCGGTATGATCAATATTATTATTCATAAAATATCCTAGCTAATGAGTAAAAATGAGCGATAGATAGCCCATTTAATAAGCGCTAACACAGTTTTATATCCTTAGAGATGGTTTTGACTTCATATGTCGTTTAATTTTCTGTGTTGCACGGCTGATTTTAAAAGATGAAAAAGCTTTTAAATATTAAGACACTTAAGCTCATCAATTATATTACTCAAAAACTACGGCAGGTATGTCACATATATCGTTAAGCGTGTTGATGTTTGGTTAAGCATGAAACGCGTTGTCACTGCGTGAAGATATGCCTTAATAACGAGGCGTTAATGAGGTTGTTATTGAGGTTGTTATTGAGGTTGTTATTGAGGTTGTTACTGAGATTACAGGCAAAGGTATATTAATAGGCGTTTATGCTGAGGAATTAGGCACTCTTAACAGCGCCACTTTGAATTTTTTAGCGGATAAATAGAATGGACGTTATCAATAAGGGTAAGTTGGCATTGTTAAAGCATGTTTTCTAAAATATATATGCATTAAGTTTTCTTTTGAAAGACCAATATCTGGTTATTAGCCGGCATCATATAGGTATTAGATAGCACTAGATGATGTGTATTTGCCAAATCTATCACGTCTTCTAAATGACGAATACCACTGTTGCTATCGCGTTGCCGTAAGCTATGGTCAAACTGACGATTACTTTCACTGCTATAACGGCCATTTTCGTTAAAGGGTCCATAAATGATAAACTTACCATTTAAAGGTAGCATATCGCCGACCAATTCAAATAACTTGCTAACCAAAGACCACGACATAATATGCAAAGTATTGGCGGTAAATACTGCATCATAAGGCGCAGCAAAAGCCTTATTTATCGGCACCGAATCACACGATACATCAAAAGTAAGCGGCGCATATAAATTAGGCGCAGGATAAGCAGCATGCCAAGCGTTGATAGTCGCATGATGCGCGAACACATCACTGGTCTGCCAGTTTACATGCGTCAATCGTGGTGCAAAATAGACACTATGCTGACCGGTTCCAGAACCCACTTCTAAGACATGAGTAAAGTCTTGCAACTCTTGCTGTAAGACTTCTAGAATCGGCTGCTTATTATTTTCACACGCTTGAGAGAATGGCAGTCCAGCCGTAAGAGTAGACTGTTTATTATCTGAGTTATGATTAAGCATAAAACCTCTTATCTTGATAATAACTAAATAGCAACGGGATATAAATTACCAACCAAATATCAATAAATTAAAAATTAAGCACTAATAAATACCCGCTTCTAGCCCAGCTGCCAGTGTCATCGCCAGCTCTTCGACTTGCTCAGTAAATCCCTCTTGCCAATCACCTTGTAAAATCAGCGCTTCTTGAATCCATTCCCAACGCAGTCCGGTCGTAATCGTTTTCATAGCAAGCTTAGTGCCCGTGCCATCATGACCTGCGCGAATATATAAGGCAAACGGCATGCCCTGCTTCTTCTCTAACACCGGATAATAACAGCGATCAAAAAAATCTTTGGTCAGTCCTGCCATATAAGCCAAGTTCTCAGTCGTCCCTAATAACAGCGCATCAGCAGCCAGCACATCTTCAGGCTGGGTATCTTGGGGAGATTTGAGTATGACATTGATGTCTATATCGGGATGATTGGCACCATCGTAAGCCGCTTGTGCCAATTTTTTGGTATTAGGCGACGGTGCATGTGCAACAATAAGTAAGGTTTTGCTAGCCATATCAATCACCCTTATAGAGGTTACTAGTTTTTGAAATTAGTAGTTCTTAGAATCAATAGCTATTAGCATTAATAGCTTTTAGAATTAATAGTCACTCTTTGAATGATATCAGGATGGATACTTTTCGCAACCGGACAAGTAAGCGCAGTGTTATAAAATATTTTTTGCGTTTTATCATCTAACTCTTGATTAAAAGTAATAGCAATATGCACTTCGCTGACACGTCTTGGATCAGCAGCCATTATTTTGGTCACCTCGCTCGTAGTACCTGCGATATCAATCTCCATATCACGCGCTTTAATACCAATAATCGTCAACATACAACTGGCTAAACTCGTCGCCAATAAATCAGTCGGTGAAAATGCTTCGCCCTTACCTTGATTGTCAGTCGGTGCATCGGTAATGATTTCATTGTTTGATTGCAAATGAATGGCGGTAGTGCGTAGATCGCCTTGATAGGTTACTTTTGAGGTTGTCATAGGGTTCTCCTATATTACATATATATCAGATGGACTAGCATTATAAAAGAAACTTATATCAATTAAACTATTTATGTGTAGAAATGAATATAAAATAACAAAACAACCTATACAAATTAGACACAAACCCTCTATGATAGTACAACTGTACACTATAAATGTTTGATTAGCGTACTTTCTTATACTGTAAAATGCCCAAAGGATTAAATATAATGGATATTCTTGAAATCTCTGAATATCAACTTTATAAGCTTAAATCGATAGACCCAAGCCTGAGCGCAGACTGGCAAGAAACTATTAGTCTCATTCTTCCAGATCTAAATAAGGAAAGCCAAAACAGTATACATAAAAATATATTAGAGCCTCGAGGTATCTATGCTGATAAAGGCAAAGGTTTGATATACAAACGTCCCGTTACCCTAAAAAAAACTATAAAAGACATTCAAACTAATAATAAAGACTTAATCTCCATAGCCTCAGATATGTTAAAAATTATTGATTCATGCATCGAATACTACGATGCTATGCAACTCGCTGATGAAATTGAAGCTATATTTAGTTATTTAGACAACTTGGATCTACATAACTTACCAAAAGAACAGAAAAATCGTAAAAAAATACGAGTAGCTTTTTTATATGATTTAGCACAGTGGATAGATAAAGTTAATCTCAATGTCCATGCTGGACTGCGCGGGTTAGACGCTCACATGGTAAAATCATACTTAAAAGAAGTTTTTATTAAGCAGAAAATCCAAGGTAGGGATTTTCGAAAATGGGATTCATCAGACATAAGCTTCCAAGAGTTGACATACCTACCCCGTTTCATCAAATATGAAGGGGGAAAAAGAAGTTTTATGATAGTAGAAGGGCTGGAATATTGGTTCTTGATTGGTAGTGCAGATAAACGTGGTAAGAATCCCTATTCATTTCGACGGTTTCTTCATGAAGATAATACTGGAATTGATACTAAAAAACATATCTATCTGACCCACGCTGTGATCAGAAAATATCATATGAATGACTCACAATATCTAGCTTATGCTTCCTATATTATGAGCAGGTTCTATACCCTTGATAGTGGAGTGCCCGACACTCTATCAAGCTTTATTAATGAAATCCAAAAGCTCGATAAAATATATTTAAAGCCTTTACTAAGAAAACGTCTTGAACAAGATGGCGGTTCTACAGAAGCCACTATAAAAGAGCGGATGATAACTTACGAGAAACAAATCTCAGTACTTATACTAGGGAAATTACCCAGAATTATTCAAACAACACTACATAATATAAATGATCAAGACTATTTGTTCTATAATTTGGATCAATTAATTAAGCAAATGATAGATAATCTTCAAGATTTCAGATTACAACCTTTGGCAATCCACTTGGCAATCCACTCTACCAGTAGTGAAATAATGTCAATTAAACTGATTGCACTAAGAAAACTACTAATAAAATCACATAATCTACTTTGTTCCCAAGAAAAAAGTACGGAAGAGCGTACAAAAATGATGAGTAAACCGCTATTTAAAATCCAAGAAAAAGTAAGCGAAATTGATATATCTACAAAAGAGCTTAAAGAGTTAAAAGATAACCTTAACGATTACTCTCAAATTAAAGAAAAGGGAACTTTTTGGGAAAAAATAAAGTTAGGAAGAAGACCTAATTACACCATAGAAGATATCATTAAAGAAAAACTAATACTTCAAGAAGATGTTTTCATGTCAATTATCAATCTGGCTAAAAATAAAAGCCAAGGTATGGTATATGTAGAATTCGAATGTGATGAAGTAATAAATAAAAGCTATAGGCATTATGCATTAGCAGATGGAGAATTAGGAATTAGTCGCCTACCTAGAGTGTTGAGACTACCTGAAGACAGAAAGAAATTTAATATTGAAACCATAAGAGAGACAATAAACCAAAATGTTTTTGAATCTAATCAACCATGGAATATACAATCATAAATATTGATTTTAAAAAGGATACTTATATGATTATATAATTAAAACTTAGATACTTAGATCTTAATCGTTAAATATCATCATTGGCTTTAGATTTCTTTTTTTATAGGCATCGTTATGATTATAGTGCAATAAAGAAACCAGCTAAGAAGCCTCTCTAACTAATTAGTATAGGGTATAGTTTGTTCTAGTAGGGTTTTTACAGCTCCCTAGAGCATCTATAAACCCACAC